>VGXE01000093.1 GCA_016873455.1 Nitrospira sp.
AGATGGTGATGCCGGGGGACAACGTGAGTGTGACGGCGGAATTGATCAGCCCGATCGCGATGGATCAGGGGTTGCGGTTCGCGGTGCGCGAGGGCGGGAAGACCGTCGGCTCCGGCGTCGTCACCGAAATTCTGGCGTAAGGAAAGCTGACAAGCGGCAGGAGTCAGGCTGACACGCGAGTTTTTGTACTTGTCAGCATGCGGTCCTGTCAGCTTGTATCGAGGGGAACGAAATGCGTGAAATCATCGACATGGCCTGTACGACCTGTAAACAGCGGAATTATTCGACCAACAAGAACAAGAAAAACGATCCTGATCGGTTGGAGCGAAACAGATTCTGCAAGTTCTGCCGAAAGCACACGCCTCATAAAGAGGTGAAGTAGGGTATGGGCGAGGGGCTAGAGGCGAGGGGCACGGGGGGCTGAATTCTAGGCATATCGCCTCTGGCCGCGTGCCTCTCGCCTGCACGAAGTGTAGGGGCATGGTGTCAATGGCAGCACATCGGTCTCCAAAACCGAGAGTCTAGGTTCAAATCCTAGTGCCCCTGCCAAACAGAGCTTGCTTGACCCGGAGCGCTTACGGTGGGCGTGACGGGATAAAGCCTGCAAGTGTTGTTCGTGAGTGTGGACGTGCATCTGAGGAGAAAACGGAGTCACTGATGTTCAAGCGCATGACGGATTCCATTCGGCTGTTCTTGACTGATGTGCGGGCGGAGTTGAAGAAGGTGTCTTTCCCGACCCGGGCAGAGACCATCGGCTCAACGACCGTCGTGATTGTGTTCTGCGTCATCATGTCATTGTATCTGTCGATGGTCGATTCATTTCTTTCATGGCTAGTCGCCAAGGTGATCTGAGGCGGCGGGCGATTGATGAGTGATCTGGCATAGAAGGGCTCTGAGACCTTAGGGGTGGCGCATAATGAAGAATTGGTACGTCATTCATACGTACGCGGGGTTTGAGGGACGCGTGAAAACCAGCTTGATGGAGCGTGCGAATCAGATGGGCTTGGTCGAACAAGTCGGCCAAGTGCTTGTGCCGACTGAGGATGTCATTGAAATCAAGGATGGGAAGCGGCGGACGTCCCGGCGCAAATTTTTCCCCGGCTATGTCCTCGTTGAATTGGAGTCGCCGCTTGGGGATGAAACGCTTCAAATGATCAAGGAGACTCCCAAGGTGACGGGGTTTGTCGGGGGAGGAACCGTGCCGATGCCGTTGACCCCAGACGAAGTCGAGTCCTTGTTGAAGCAAGTCGATGCGGGACAGGCGGAACCTCGGGAACAGGTAAAGTTTATCAAGGGTGACAATGTTCGGATCATCGATGGGCCGTTTCTCGGGTTTAACGGCTTGGTGGACGAAGTCGATCAGGACCACAGTCGTCTGAAGCTCATGGTGAGCATCTTTGGTCGATCGACACCGGTGGAATTGGGATTTTTGCAGGTCGAACGGATCTAAACAGTGCTGAGCGATAAGGGCTGAGTGCTGAGGTAAGGAGCAGATATGGCGAAGGAAGTGTCCGCGCAGATTAAGTTGCAGATTCCGGCTGGGAAGGCCAATCCGGCACCCCCGGTTGGCCCGTCGCTCGGTCAGCACGGTGTCAATATTATGGAGTTCTGCAAGCAGTTCAATGCCAAAACCCAGAAGGAAGGGGATAGCATTATCCCGGTCGTTATCACTGTGTACAAGGACCGGACGTTCACATTCATCATGAAGACGCCACCGGCGTCGGATCTTTTGAAGAAGGCCGCTGGGGTCATCAAGGGATCGGGTGTGCCCCAGAAAGACAAAGTCGGCAAGATTTCCAGAAAACAGCTCAACGAGATTGCTCAAAAGAAGTTGGCTGATCTGAATGCCGCCGATGTCGAAGGGGCTGCCAAGATTATCGAAGGCACCGCCAGAAGCATGGGCATTGTGATTCAAGGGTAGAGGGGTTGGTGTAGGGGAGGGGGATGGAAATGGGAAAGAAGATGAAGGCGGCGGTGGGAAAAGTCGAACCGCGTGTGTATGAATTACGCGAAGCGGTTGAGGCCGTGAAGCAGGCAGCCTATGCCAAGTTCGACGAATCGGTGGATTTGGCCCTCCGGTTGGGGGTTGATCCAAAGCGGTCTGATCAAATGGTTCGGGGGACGACATCGCTTCCCCATGGAACTGGAAAGAAAGTCCGCGTGCTGGTGTTTGCAAAGGGAGAAAAGGAACAGGAGGCCAGGCAGGCCGGTGCCGATTTTGTCGGTGCGGATGATTTGATGGAAAAGATCAAGGGCGGCTGGTTGGATTTTGACTGTGCCATTGCGACCCCGGATCTCATGGCGTCTGTCGGAAAGCTCGGCAAGCAGCTGGGGCCTCGAGGTCTCATGCCGAACCCAAAGACCGGGACCGTGACCTTCGAAGTCGGCAAGGCCGTGGCGGAGATTCGCAAAGGACGCGTTGAGTTCAAAGTGGAAAAAGCTGGAATTGTCCAAGTGCCGGTGGGGAAAGTGTCGTTCGATGCTGCGAAGTTATTCGACAACGCCTCTGCCATTATCGAGTCTGTCGTGAAGGCGAAGCCGGTATCGTGCAAGGGGCGATACCTGAAGAGTGTCACGATCTCCAGCACAATGGGGCCGGGTGTCAAGCTGGATGCGGCCGCGCTGATGAAGCAGTGGTCGTGACGAGTGACGGTTGTTTGAGGAAGGGGAGAGAGCGATGAAGAAGGAACAAAAAGCAACGGCGGTTGCAGAATTGACCGAGAAATTTGGCCGCGCGCGGCTGGCCATTCTCACGGAATGCGTCGGGCTTCCAGTCAATCAAGTGACAGAGTTGCGCAGGCAGCTTCGCGGCGCAAAGGCCGAGTATCGGGTCGTGAAGAATACGCTGGCGATCCGTGCGGCTGAGGGGACGGCCTTGGCCGGTCTCACGGCTCATCTCAAGGGGCCGACGGGGGTCGTGATTGGATACGATGACCCGGTATTGCCGACGAAAGTGTTGCGGGATTTCATCGGGGCGGAAAAGCGCGAAGAAAAGATCCGCATGACGGTCGGCGTGTTGGAGGGGAAGGTTGTCCAGCCGGCGGAATTGGCGGCGGTCGCCAAGCTGCCGAAGAAAGAAGTACTCATCGCCATGCTGCTCTCGGCCATGCAGGGGCCGATCCGCGGCGTGGTGTATACGCTCAATGCAGTGTTGTCGAAATTTGTGAGAGTCATTGCAGCCATTCAGGATAAACGGAAAGGGGAGGGAGACATGTCAGCCACAACCACGAAACTATCACAGGAAGAATTGATCAAGGCCATCGAGGGCATGAGTGTGCTCGATTTGGCGGAACTGGTGAAGGGATTGGAAGCGCGGTTTGGCGTAACGGCCGCAGCGCCGGTCGCCGTGGCGGCGGCGCCTGGCGGTGGTGGCGGCGCGGCAGCGCCGGCCGAGGAGAAGACGGCGTTCGACGTCATTCTGGCATCGGCGCCGGCGGATAAGAAGATTCAAATCATCAAGGTCGTGCGTGAGCTCACCAGCCTTGGTCTGAAGGAAGCGAAGGATCTGGTGGAGGCTGCTCCGAAGCCGGTGAAGACCGGCGTAGCCAAAGAAGAAGCCGATACCATGAAGAAGAAGCTCGAAGAGAGCGGCGCCAAAGTCGAAGTGAAGTAACCGCGTCATTGGTCTCTTGTCATGGGGCGGCCATCGGGCACCGATGGCCGCCGTGTATCTTGTGACGTCCGGCACTCACCACTAACGTGGAGGAACTAGGAATGTCCGAAACGACTCTGCAAGAGTTCGTGGAGCGGAAGGATTTTTCCCGCATTCGAACCAACATCGATATTCCCGATCTCATCGAGATCCAAAAGCGCTCGTACGAAGAATTTCTGCAGCTTGAAGTGGAGCCGGAACGCCGGAAAGATCATGGGCTGCAGGCGGCCTTGGCGAGCGTGTTTCCCATCCCGGACTACAACAATACGGCGATGTTGGAGTTTTCCAGCTATACGCTGGGAACGCCCAAGTACGATGAGCGGGAATGCCTTGAGCAAGGCATGACCTTCGCGGTACCGCTCAAACTGCGAGTCCGGCTGGTGGTGTTCGACAAGGAGGACAAGGGCCCTCGGAAAAAGGTGCTCGATGTTCGCGAACAAGAGGTCTACGTCGGCGAATTGCCCTTGATGACGGAACGGGGTACGTTCATCGTCAATGGGACCGAGCGAGTCGTCGTCAGCCAGCTTCACCGTTCGCCCGGCGCGTCCTTTACACATGACAAGGGGCGTACCCATGCGAGCGGCAAAGTGCTCTACAGCGCGCGGATCATTCCCTACCGTGGCTCCTGGCTTGATTTCGAGTTCGATGCCCGGGATATCCTCTATGTCCGCATCGATCGCCGCCGGAAGATGCCGACCACGATTCTGTTGAAGGCGTTCGGTTTCTCAAGCGATGACTTGCTCAAGATGTACTACCCCGTCGAGGAGATTCGGATCTCCAAGGGGAAGATGTATCGGAAGTTAGACGCGGAGATCCACCATGGACTCCGGTGTTCGGCGGAAGTGCCGGACAAAGGCGGCAAGGAACCGCTGGTGCGGGAAGGCGCCAGGCTGACCAAGGGAGTGATTGCCAAGCTCAAGGCGGCGGGCGTCAAGGAAATTCCGATGCTTCCCACGGAGCTCATCGGCCGCGCCGTGCTCACGGAATTGGTCGACTCCAAGAAAACACGATTGGCGGAAAAGAATCAGCGGCTGACCGCCGAGATCGTGGAAGCCATCGTGGAGAGCGACGTGGAGGAGTTCAAGGTCATCTATCTCGACATGGCGACGGCAACGCCCGTCATCCTCGACACGTTGGAGATGGAAAAGATCGGGTCGAAGGAAGAGGCGATGGTGGAGATCTACCGCCGTCTCCGTCCGGGTGAAACGCCCTCCGTAGAGACCGCGCGGGCGTTGTTCGACAATCTCTTTCTGAATGCCAAACGCTATGATTTGTCGCCGGTCGGGCGTCTCAAGCTCAACAAGAAACTCGGGTTGGATCTGCCGCTCGATCAGCGCACCCTGACGGCGCAGGACATCGTGGAAGTCATCCGCTATCTCGTCAACCTCAAGATGGGGAAAGGCGAGATCGACGACATCGATCACTTGGGTAATCGCCGCGTGCGGTCGGTCGGCGAATTGTTGGAGAACCAGTTCCGCTTGGGGCTTGTGCGTATGGAGCGCAGCATCAAGGAACGGATGAACCTCCTCGATATGGAAACCGTCCTGCCGCATGATTTGATCAACGCCAAACCGGTGGTGGCGGCGGTAAAGGAGTTCTTCAGCAGCAGCCAGCTCTCGCAATTCATGGATCAAACGAACCCGCTCGCGGAAATCACCCATAAGCGGCGCCTCTCGGCCCTTGGTCCGGGCGGTTTGACCAGAGAGCGGGCGGGCTTTGAGGTGCGCGACGTCCATCCGTCGCACTACAGCCGCATCTGCCCGATCGAGACGCCGGAAGGTCCGAACATCGGGTTGATTACGTCGCTTGCCACTTATGCCCGGATCAATGAGTTCGGGTTTATCGAGGCGCCGTACCGCAAGGTCGTCAAGGGGCGCGTGTCTGATTCGATTGAGTATCTGTCGGCGATCGAGGGCGACAAGTATGTGATCGCTCAGGCCAACTCGAAGGTGGATGGCTCAGGACGAATGGTGTCGGAAACGGTGTCGTGCCGCCACGGCGGAGATTTCGTCACGGCGACACCGGACAAGATCGAGTATATGGACGTGTCGCCGAAGCAGGTCGTCAGCGTGGCGACGGCGTTGGTGCCGTTCTTGGAGCATGACGACGCAAACCGCGCACTCATGGGTTCCAACATGCAGCGTCAGGCGGTGCCGCTCTTGACCGCCGAAGCGCCGTTGGTAGGAACCGGGATGGAGGCGGTCGTCGCGCGAGATTCCGGCTATGTGATTCAAGCCAGGCGAGCCGGTGTCGTTGAAAGCGTCGATGCCACCCGCATCGTCGTGCGCGGTGATTCGAAAGATGGACGGAAAGGCAAAGATTCCGGGCTTGACGTCTATGACCTGATCAAGTTCCAGCGGTCGAATCAGAATACCTGCATCACGCAGACACCGGTCGTGCGTATCGGTCAGCCGGTCAAGAAGGGGCAGGTGCTTGGCGACGGTCCGGCGATCGACCATGGAGAGCTTGCGCTCGGGAAGAACGTGCTGGTGGCCTTTATGCCATGGGGCGGATACAACTTCGAAGATGCCATTTTGCTCAGCGAAAAATTGGTCCGCGAAGATGCGTTCACGTCAATCCACATCGAAGAGTTCGAGGTGGAAGCACGCGATACGAAGCTGGGCAAGGAGGACATCACGCGCGACATTCCCAATGTCGGCGAGGAAGCGCTCAGAAATCTGGACGAAAGCGGGATCATCCGTATCGGCGCTGAGGTGAAGCCGGGAGACATTCTTGTCGGCAAGGTCACTCCCAAGGGAGAAACTCAGCTGACGCCGGAAGAGAAGTTGCTTCGCGCGATCTTCGGTGAAAAGGCCGGTGATGTGAAAGACACCTCGTTGACCGTGCCGCCTGGTGTGGAAGGCATCGTGGTCGACGTGAAGATCTTCTCACGCAAAGGTCTCGACAAGGACGAGCGTTCCAAGAGCATCGAAACCGACGACCAAATGAAGCTCCAACGTGACCATCACGAAGAGCTGCGGATCATCGACGAAGAAAAGACGAAAAAGATCCGCAAGCTTCTGCTGGGCAAGGTGGTGGGCCGCGATTTAATGGATCCGGACACCGGCGACGTCATTCTGAAGAAGAAGGGCAAGCTGACGGCGGAAATCCTCAAGCGGTTGCCCGACGACACCGTGCGGCACATCATCCTCAGCGATCCGGATGAGCAGAAGGAGTTAGAGGATGTCGAGCGGCGCGCGAAGGAGCAGGTCGAAATTCTTCAGACGCTCTATGACGAGAAGGTCGGGCGTTTGAAACGGGGCGATGAATTGCCCCCCGGCGTCATCAAGCTGGTCAAAGTCTACATCGTGATGAAGCGGAAGATTCAGGTCGGCG
>VGXE01000094.1 GCA_016873455.1 Nitrospira sp.
TGCTGCCGCCGGAATTGCGGCCGTTGGTTCCCCTCGACGGCGGCCGGTTTGCCACCTCCGATCTGAACGATCTCTATCGGCGCGTGATCAATCGGAATAACCGTCTCAAGCGGTTGATGGAGCTGAAGGCTCCCGGCGTCATCATTCGGAACGAAATGCGCATGCTGCAGGAAGCGGTGGACGCGTTGTTTGACAATGGACGCCGAGGCCGAGCGATCCGTGGGCCCAACAAGCGGCCGCTCAAGTCGTTGAGCGACATGCTCAAGGGAAAGCAGGGCCGATTCCGGCAGAATTTGCTCGGGAAGCGCGTGGATTACTCAGGCCGTACGGTCATCGTCGTCGGTCCGGAACTGCGCCTGCATCAGTGCGGGTTGCCGAAAAAGATGGCGCTCGAGCTGTTCAAGCCGTTTATCTTTCATAAGCTCGAAGCGCGGGGTGCGGCGACGACGATCAAGAGTGCCAAGCGGCTGGTTGAAAAGGAGCGGCCTGAAGTGTGGGATGTGCTCGACGAAGTGATTCGCGAACATCCGGTGCTGCTGAACCGGGCGCCTACGCTGCACCGGCTCGGTATCCAAGCCTTCGATCCCGTGTTGGTTGAAGGGAAGGCGATCCGCCTTCATCCGCTCGTGTGCGCGGCGTTCAACGCGGACTTCGACGGAGACCAGATGGCGGTTCACGTGCCGCTGTCCGTCGAGGCGCAGGTCGAAGCGCGGGTGTTGATGATGTCAATCAACAACATTCTTTCGCCGGCCAACGGCAAACCGATCGCTGTGCCCTCCCAAGACATGGTCCTCGGTTGTTATTGGTTGACCAAGGAGCGGCTGGGCGCCAGGGGTGAAGGCAAGGTGTTCGGCTCGGCGGAAGAGGTCCGCATCGCGTTTGATGCCCGCCAAATCGACGAGCATGCCCGCATTAAAGTTCGGATGGCGGGAAACTTGGTGCAGACGACGGTCGGCCGGGTGTTATTGTCGGAAATCCTGCCGGCGAGCCTCCCGTTCGCGCATGCGAACAAGTTGATGACCAAGAAGGAGATGACCAAACTGATCGATTCGGTCTATCGGCAGACCGGGCATCGGGACACGGT
This sequence comes from Nitrospira sp., assembly GCA_016873455.1. Classification (GTDB taxonomy): domain Bacteria; phylum Nitrospirota; class Nitrospiria; order Nitrospirales; family Nitrospiraceae; genus Nitrospira_D. Next base: position 1,085 of record VGXE01000094.1, read on the forward strand.
CGAATTTTTGGACAAGATCAAGGATATCGGGTTCACCTATGCCACCAAGGCGGGACTGTCGATCTGCATCGACAACATGCATATTCCGAGTAAGAAGGAAGATTTCGTCGGAAAAGCCCAGCGGGAAGTGAACGAAATCGAAAAGCAATACTCGGAAGGTCTGATCACCAACGGGGAGCGATATAACAAGGTGATCGACATTTGGGCCCATGTGACCGAGCAGGTCTCCAACGAAATGATGAAGGAGTTGGGAGCCGGAGGCGATCCGGGCAAGGCCGAATCCTTCAATCCGATCTTCATGATGGCCGACTCCGGCGCGCGAGGCAGTTCGCAGCAGATTCGGCAGCTGGGCGGTATGCGCGGCTTGATGGCCAAGCCGTCCGGGGAAATCATCGAAACGCCGATCACGGCCAACTTCCGTGAGGGGCTGACCGTGTTGCAGTACTTCATTTCAACGCACGGCGCGCGCAAGGGTCTGGCCGATACTGCGTTGAAGACGGCGAACTCCGGCTATCTGACCCGCCGGCTCGTCGATATCGCGCAGGATGTGATCATCAACGAGCTCGACTGCGGGACGCACGACGGCATCATCGTCAGCGCGCTGGTGGAAGGCGGAGAAATCATCCAACCGCTGGAGGACCGCGTGTTGGGCCGGTTGGCCGCGGAAGACATCCGCGACCCCGTGACCGGAGAAATCATTGTGTCACGGAACGAGGAAATTCACGAAGAGCTGACCAAATCCATCGTCGAGGCCGGGGTCGATCGCGTCAAGATTCGGTCTGTGTTGACGTGCCAATCCGCGCGCGGCGTTTGCCGGGCGTGTTACGGGCGCGATCTCTCACGAGGCCGCCTGGTTGAAAAAGGCGAGCCGGTGGGCGTCATCGCCGCGCAGTCGATCGGCGAACCGGGCACACAGCTCACGATGCGGACCTTCCACATCGGCGGTACGGCCAGCAAAGTTGTCGAGCAAACCGTGCTGGAAGCCAAGCATGCCGGCCGTATCAAGTTCATGAGTTTCGATGCCAAGAAGAACGCCGACATTCATAACGCCGGCATCGCGGTGCGGAACAAGGACGGCGAATGGGTCGTGATGAATCGCAATACGAAGATCGCGATTGTCGACGACAGCGGCCGCGAACGTGAGAAATATCCCGTCGTGTACGGAGCCAAAATCAAGATCAAGGACGGGGATCCCGTGACCGTCGGACAGAAACTGGTGGAGTGGGATCCCTACTCGCTCACGATCCTCACGGAGGTGGGCGGGAAAATAGCGTTTGGAGATATCGTCGAAGGTGTCACCATGAAGGAAGAGTTCGACGAAGTCACCGGTTTGTCGCGCAAGGTCATCATCGAGCACACCGGCGCGACGTTGCGCCCGCGCGTGTCGATTAAGGATGAGGCCGGAAAGACCGCGAAGGTGTCCGGCGGATCGGGTGCCGTTGCGCGGTATCTCTTGCCGGTGGGGGCGCATATCTTTGTGGAAAAAGGCGCCATGGTTCATCCTGGTGACGTGTTGGCCAAGATCCCGCGCGAGACGACCAAGACGAAAGACATCACCGGAGGTCTCCCGCGCGTGGTTGAGCTCTTCGAAGCGAGGAAGCCGAAGGAGCAGGCGGTCATCACGGAAATCGACGGCGAAGTCTCCTACGGCGGATTCGTCAAGGGGCAGCGCAAGGTGTTGGTGGACAACAAGATGGGTGACGTGAAGGAATACTTCATTCCTAAAGGCAAGCATGTCAACGTGCATGAAGGAGACTGGGTCCGAGCGGGCGAACCGTTGATGGATGGGTCAGCCAATCCGCATGACATCCTCGACGTGCTGGGCCCCAATGAGCTGCAAAAATATCTTGTGGACGAAGTGCAGGATGTGTATCGGCTGCAGGGCGTCTCGATCAACGACAAGCACATCGAGATCATCGTGCGGCAAATGCTGAGAAAGGTTCGGATTGAAGACCCGGGTGATACGCAGTTCTTGCCGGGCAGCCAAGTCAGCAAGGGCGCGTTTGAGGTTGAGAACCAGCGCGTGCTCGACAAGGGCGGGACGCCCGCGTTGGGCAAGCCTGTTCTGCTCGGCATCACGAAAGCGGCCTTGACGACTGACAGCTTCATCTCGGCGGCTTCGTTCCAAGAGACCACGCGTGTGTTGACAGAAGCGGCCATCAATGGCCGCGAAGATAATCTGTTGGGACTCAAAGAAAACGTCATCGTAGGCCGGTTGATTCCGGCCGGCTCCGGATTTGAAGAGTATCGCGATACATTTGTGATCAGTGAAAAGCCGGAAGTTGCGGCGGTCGGAGCTGCTCCAGCAGCTGCTGTCGCGGTGTCTTCCGAGGCTCCAGCCGCGGCTGGCGGTGATGGCGCGCTCTAGAAATCAGGAGCGTGTTCTGTCTACTTGACAGCGTGAGGCGACATCACTATAATCCCACGTCTTTGCGCAGCGGGATGGTGTGTGCGCGTGAAGTTTTTTGAAAGGTTTGAGCGGAATGCCAACGATTAATCAGCTCGTAAGGAAAGGCCGGAATCTCGTCAAGGCCAAGACAAAGAGCCCGGCGCTGAAGTCCTGTCCGCAAAAGCGCGGCGTGTGTCTTCGTGTCTATACGACGACGCCAAAGAAGCCGAACTCGGCTCTTCGGAAAGTGGCGCGTGTACGGTTAACGAATGGGATGGAAGTCACGACATACATTCCGGGTGTCGGGCACAATTTGCAGGAGCACTCGATCGTGCTGGTGCGCGGTGGCCGCGTGAAGGACTTGCCGGGTGTTCGCTATCACCTGGTCCGCGGTGCGCTTGACGCCGTGGGGGTGGCCGACCGGAAGCAAAGCCGTTCGAAGTATGGAGCCAAGCGACCAAAGTAGGTTGCATCGCCGTGCCTGGCGATGTGCTCATGGTGAATCAATTAGTGATTGGGTAGGAGTACGATGCCTCGTAGTAGATTTTTAGATCAACGTGAAGTGCTTCCGGATGTGCGCTATCGCGACAAACTTGTCGGGAAGTTTATCAACATGTTGATGTCCGGCGGGAAGAAGAGTACGACCGAGCGGATTTGTTATGGGGCGTTCGACGCCATTCAGGAGAAGACCGGCGGCGATCCTCTTAAGGTCTTCAAAACGGCCATCGATAATGTCAAGCCGATTGTGGAAGTAAAGTCGCGCCGCGTGGGCGGTGCATCGTATCAGGTTCCGGTCGAGATCAGGCCGTCGCGGCGGGTGTCGTTGGCGCTTCGGTGGCTGTCGCAGTCGGCGAGGACGCGCGGTGGAAAGAGCATGCGGGAAAAGCTCGCCGCCGAGTTGCTGGATGCCTCGAATAATACGGGGGCTGCAGTAAAGAAACGGGAAGACGTGCATCGGATGGCCGAGGCGAACAAGGCCTTTGCTCATTATCGCTGGTAACGTCGTTCTGTGCTGCCGTTGAGCCGTGCTGCGATTCGCAGGCGTAGTGCTCCTTCATCGCAGCAGCGTGTATTGGCTTAGCGTGCAGCACAGGTGTTTTTAGGGGACTCACGTGGCTCGGCAAACGTCGTTAGAACATACGAGAAACATCGGCATCATGGCGCACATTGATGCTGGGAAGACCACGACCACTGAGCGCATTCTCTTTTATACGGGAATGACGCATAAGTTGGGTGAAGTCCACGAGGGCGCCGCCACGATGGACTGGATGGAGCAGGAGCGGGAGCGCGGTATCACGATCACGGCCGCCGCAACAACCTGTTTTTGGAAAGACCGCCGTATCAATATCATCGATACGCCGGGTCACGTCGATTTCACGATTGAGGTCGAGCGGTCTCTGCGCGTGCTTGACGGGGCAGTGGCTGCATTTGATTCCGTGCAGGGTGTGGAGCCGCAATCGGAAACGGTCTGGCGCCAGGCTGATAAATATGGGGTCCCGCGTATTGCCTGGATGAACAAGATGGATCGAATTGGTGCGGACTTCTACGCCAGCGTACAGTCGATCATTGATCGACTTGGGGCGAACCCAGTTCCTATCCAGATTCCGATCGGACGGGAAGCGGAGTATCGCGGTTCGGTCGATCTCGTGAGTATGAAGGCCTACTTCTACGACGATGAAACCCTGGGTGCGAAGTACAAGATCGATGAAATCCCGGCTAACCTCCTAGGACAGGCGAAAGAGTACCGGGAGAAAATGCTGGAAGCCGTTGCGGAGTTTGACGATCAGGTCATGGAGAAGTATTTGAATGGCCATCCGCTGACGGAAGAAGAAGTGCGCCGGGCGATCAGGGCCGCGACGATTGCGATGAAGGTGATTCCTGTCGTCTGTGGATCTGCGTTTAAGAATAAGGGTGTCCAGCAATTGTTGGATGCCGTCGTAGAGTACCTGCCGTCGCCACTCGATGTTCCGCCGGTCAAGGGGATTGATCCCAATACGGATAAAGAGGTCCTGCGAAGGCCGTCTGACAGCGAGCCGTTCGCCGCGCTGGCCTTCAAGCTGATGACCGACCCATTTGCGGGGCAGGTGGTATTTTTCCGCGTCTATTCCGGTACGTTGAAGACCGGCACGCCGGTGCTCAATGTGACGAAGGGCACGCGAGAGCGTATTGGGCGGTTGCTCAAGATGCATGCGAATAAACGGGAAGAGATCGACATTGCGTATGCGGGCGACATTGTGGCGGCCGTCGGTCTGAAGGGTGCCACGACCGGAGATACGTTGTCTGACGAGAAAGAGCCGGTCCTGTTGGAGGTCATGAAGTTTCCGGAACCGGTGATCGCGATGGCGATTGAGCCGAAGACTAAGCAGGATCAGGAGAAGATGGGATTCGCGCTGCAGAAGCTGGCGCAGGAAGATCCCTCGTTCAGGGTCCGTACCGATGAGGAAACGTCGCAGACGATTATTGCCGGCATGGGTGAGCTGCATCTCGAGATTATCGTTGACCGGATGTTGCGTGAGTTTAAGGTCGAAGCCAATGTGGGTAAGCCGGAAGTGGCGTTTCGTGAAACGATTCGCCGGAAGGCTGAGGCGGAATCGAAGTATGTCAAGCAGACGGGTGGTCGCGGTCAGTATGGCCATGTCGTGTTGTCGGTTGAACCGTCTGAGTCCGGTAAGGGCTTCGAGTTCGTCAATAAAATCGTCGGCGGTGTGATTCCGAAGGAATTCATTCCGGCAGTTGAAAAGGGTGTGCGAGAGCGGTTGGACGCGGGCGTTATCGCCGGGTATCCCTTGCGCGATGTGCGCGTGACGCTGACGTACGGGTCCTATCACGATGTCGATTCGAATGAAATGGCGTTCAAGATCGCCGGGTCCATGGCGTTTGCCGATGCCTGCAAAAAGGCCGATCCGGTTTTGCTTGAACCGATCATGAAAGTGGAAGTCCTGGTTCCTCAGGATTTTATGGGCGATGTCATCGGTAACCTCAACGGGCGGCGCGGGAAGGTGCAGGGAATGAAGGTGCGTGCGGGTGCGCAGGCGATCGACGCATCTGTGCCGCTGAGTGAGATGTTTGGGTATGCCACGGATCTTCGCTCGCGCACGCAGGGCCGAGCAACGTACAGCATGGAATTCGATCGATACGACCAAGTCCCTCGGCAGATTGCCGAGACCATTATTGCAAAGTACCGGGGCGAATAGGGGCGTAGAGGAGAGACGTATGGCGAAGGCGAAATATGAGCGGAAGAAGCCGCATGTGAACATTGGGACGATCGGGCACGTGGACCACGGGAAGACCACGTTGACGGCGTCGTTGACGAAGATTTGCGCGGATCG
>VGXE01000095.1 GCA_016873455.1 Nitrospira sp.
TTGACGGCCGCCAACGCCACCTGGGCCTTGAAGGTCGCTCCGTGATTCCGTCTCGTTCTCTTCATCGCCTTGCTCCTCTGGTTCGCCACCCCTCGGTGACATGGGTGAAGCCAGGCTACCACTTACCACACTGTCCGAATTTCCAGAGCCCCCTCTGGGAGGGGGGGGGACGGCAGAGTTGAGAAGACTAGGTTCGCGTTTGAACGGGTGGTTGTCCCATAACCCGTAGTCCGTAACTCGATACGTGGGTCTGGACGAACCTACCTTGGCGCGGTGGATTTCATGAGGCTGTCGGCTTGCGGGGGGAGGAAGCCGAGATAGCCTCGGTGCCGCTCGGCCAATTCCAATACGGAGAATGGCTGGCCGTTGACCATTTCAGGGGCGGAAAACACTTGCCGGAGATGGTCGCCTGGATGGCCGACGATATTTCCCGCGAACACGACGCCCTTTCGTTTGAGTCGCTCCACCGCCTTGTCGATGTCTTCGACCCGCACCGCGACGTGATGAAACACACGATCGCCGAATTGCTTGACCCATCCAGGAATAATGCTGGTCTTGCCACGGTCGTCCGCATAGGCCTGATCCACGAATAGGGCTGGGTATCCGGGTTTGCGATAGACCTTGGCGTACCAATCGTCGTACTCGATTGTTTCATCGTATCCGTACCCCAGTGCGACGAACGGTTCTGCGCCATGATCGATGTCAAAGGTGCGGATCGTGAGGTGGTCGATGACAGGAAACAAACCAACTCCGGCGTCATCGAGCATGGTCTTGAGTACTGCGGCTGCTTTATTCCTGGCCACATAGTCGGCCACCATGCGTTCGATCAGTTCGTCCAAGGTTGCGGCGTGAGTAGTCATCGCGGTTCCTCCGCAAAGGGGTCGTCAATCGTGAGGAGTTCTTCTCTGACCGCTTGACGCATGACGTTTGACGGGCTTCATTCCCCAAACTTGATGCCCTGGGCAAGCGGCAGCTCCGTTCCCCAGTTGATGGTATTGGTTTGGCGGCGCATGTAGGCTTTCCAGGCATCTGAGCCGGCTTCCCGCCCGCCGCCCGTTTCCTTCTCTCCGCCGAAGGCCCCGCCGATTTCCGCACCGGACGTGCCGATATTGATGTTGGCGATCCCGCAGTCGCTGCCGGAGGCGGACAAAAAGTGCCCCGTTCGGCGGATGTCGTTGGAGAACATCGCGGAGGATAGGCCTTGCGGCACATTGTTTTGCATGGCGATCGCGTCGTCGAGCGTCTGAAACGTCATGACATACAGAATCGGGGCAAACGTCTCACGTTGCACGACGGGCCAGGTATTCTGTGCGCGGACGATCGTCGGTTCCACGAAGTAGCCGGGCCGATTCAGGACGTGCCCGCCGCAGAGGAGTTGCCCCCCTTCTTTCTGCGCTTCTTCGAGTGTGGCGCGGTATCCCTCCACGGCTTGCTGGTCGATGAGCGGGCCCATCAAGACGTTGGGCTCGAGCGGATTTCCGATATGGACTTGGGCATAGGCCTTCACCAATTTACCGATGAGTTCGTCATAGCGCGATTCATGGACGATCAGGCGTCTGGTCGTCGTGCAGCGCTGGCCGGCCGTGCCGACCGCACCGAACAGGACGGCGCGGACCGCCATGTCCAGATCGGCGGTGTCATCGACGATCACGGCGTTGTTGCCGCTGAGCTCGAGCAATGTGCGGCCCAGCCGCTCTCCCACGGCCGAGGCGACGCGGCGGCCCACCGGGACTGAGCCGGTAAACGAGATCAACGGCAACCGGCGATCCTGCACCATATGTTCGGCCAGGTCGGTCTGGTTGGCGATGAAGAGCGAAAAAATCCCCTGATAGCCCTGCTGCTGCATGACACGATTGCAAATCTGCTGTACGGCGACCGCGCAAAGAGTGGCCTTGGGCGAGGGTTTCCAGATGACGGTGTCGCCGGCAATGGCGGCGATGAAGGCATTCCATGCCCACACGGCGACGGGAAAATTGAAGGCCGTAATCACCCCGATCGGCCCCAGCGGATGCCACTGTTCAGACATGCGGTGGGCCGGCCTCTCCGATTGCATGGTTGCGCCGTAGAGCATGCGGGCCTGGCCGACGGCAAAATCGGCCATGTCGATCATTTCCTGGACTTCACCGTCTCCTTCGGCCTTGATCTTCCCAACCTCCAGAGAGACCAATGTACCCAGCTGGTCTTTCTTCTCCCGCAAGGCTTGGCCGATGAGGCGAACGAGCTCACCGCGTTTCGGTGCCGGCACGAGGCGCCAGGTGGCAAAGGCCTCGACGGACTCTTTCGCGATACGTTCGTAGTCCTCGCGAGAGCAGGGAGCCACAGCGGCAATGCCTTCGCCGGTCGTCGGATTGATGGATTGCATGAGAGTCTTGCCGGAGGAGTTGGAGGACCAGCCGCTTCCGGTACTGCCGCCGGCATTGACGGCCTGGATGCCAAGGTCTCTGAGCACCGTTTGTGTCGGGATCATCGGAAGCACGCTCCAAACTCGTTGTGGAGGAACTCCTTCAAGGGGATCGATTCCTGGGTAACGAATCCATGGTACTGAGACGGATGGCTCAAGACAAGGTCCATGACGCAACAGGCGCTCGAGGCGGTGGTCACTTGAATAGCCGACCAGAGCTTGCCTTTGATGCACTGCGGATACACTTTCTTCACGTAATTCTCTTCAAAGAATCCTCCGCGCTGAGTGCCCGACACCGACGCATAGATCAGCGCGACGTCCTGAAGCGTTTGCGGAACGGCATGTTCGAGTACGCGCTTCAGGGTCTCCCGATCTTCGTTGAGCTTGAGGTCTTTCATCAACAAGTGAATCTTTTCGCAATGGCCGGGATAGCGCAGTGTTTTGTAATTCATGGTCCGGACCCTGCCGGCATAACTATCGGCCAGCGTGCCCAGCCCTCCCGATGTATTGAAGGCTTCGTACAGCAGCCCGTCCAGCTCGATCGTTTCATAGCCTTCCAGCGGCTGGAGCGGAACCTTCTCACCTTCTTCAATGCCGTAACAGAGATTGCCGTACTCGTTGATCAAGCCGTCGGTGGACCAGGTGAGCGAATATTTCAGCGCGTTGCTGGGATGGACCGGCAACGCGCCGACGCGCATCTTGACCGTATCCAGTGTTTCAAAGTGGGTCATCAAATCGTGCGTCACGATGCTGATGAACCCCGGCGCCAATCCGCATTGCGGCATGAAGGCCTGTGTGGCCCCCGCGCTCAACACCTTGATCTGATTGGTCACTTCGACGTCTTCCGTCAGGTCGAAGTAGTGCAGGTGATGCGTACGCGCGAGCCCGGCCACTGTCGGATTACAAAAATAGGGGAGGCTTGAGACAATCGCATCAACCGGGTGCGCCGAGAGATAGGTGCTGACAGCGTCAGGATGGCGGACGTCCAAGATACAGGGCGTGACGCGTTCCAAGCCAAGGTCTTCCACGAGATGCTTGGGCGCATCCAGGCTGATATCACCCAGATGGACATCATAGGTCTTGCGTTGGGCCAGGAGACAAGCGATCAGTGAGCCGATTTTCCCTGCGCCGAGGACGAGCACTCGATGCATCACACACCTCGCTGCTCATTAGTATACTCCTCTCCAGAATTTTGACCATGCCCACGGAGGATTTCTTTGCGGTACTGGCTATTCTGATTGAGCAGGATCCGGACAATCGATCAGATAGTGCGGGTGGGCGTCGGGAGTCGAGGCCGTGACGGTCTGTTGAAACGGCGGAATATCAGCCTTGAGGCGTCTCACAAGACGATCCATCTTCATGGTGGCCGGTACTTCGCAGATCCAGACATGCATGCCGGATTCCAGTTCGTCGAAATGCCGCTGCACACGAAAACTCGGCTGTTCCATGAAATAGGCCGAGAGAAATCCGTTCACGGCTGTCACAACCCAAGGATGTGCTTTGATATAGCGATAGCTGAGCCGGAGCTCAGTGACGGTGATGTCGTCCTGTGGGTCCATCGCCCACACTGTAGCAATGTTTCGATAGTGATCGCTACTCTGAGTGAAAGACCTGGCCCAATGATTATCGCTGATAGCAGTTTCCAGTGGGATCATCAGGCGGGGAGTCACGCACGCAATTGGGGCCCATGGGCCGCGGGATTCTGACATACCCTTCCGGTGTATGGTGCTTCTCCAGAATCTCATAATGGGCTTCGTGACAGGCTCCTGAGCAGCCGGTGATGGTGGGGAGTGGGTTGGTCAAGGGCACGGCGGTCCCTCCAATCGGGACAAACCGCGGATACGTTGTCGTCGGGTCAAATAGGAACCGCCCCTGTTGCGAGGACTGTTCCACTCGGGTCGTGAATGTCGGCCGGCGCTCTTTGGGTCGCATGACCGTGGCCCAGGTGGGATCATCGGGGGCAACCAAGAACGCGTTGTTTCCCCGGTGGCATTCGGTGCACGCGACGGTACCAGGCGCAAAGCCTTGGACCGGATCGCGGAGCGACGCGATGCGTACTTCGGCTGTTTCCGGTGTCCATCCGGTGCCTGATGCAGTTGGATCATTGCCCCAAAAACAGGCGTATCCCGTTGTGGCGCTTTGGCAGATGACTTGGAATGTGCCGCCGTTCCGGCCCAGTGCGATGCAGGCCCCTTTCCCTTGAGGCGGTGCGTATGACCAGACGTGCGCGAACGTGGTCTGATCAGCGGCGACCTCATCGGCTAGATTAGGTGTCAGGAGAATGGTGTTGAGGCGGCCATGGCTCTGCCACTCCGATGATGAGGGTTTCCAATCGGGAGGAATGGGCACGCCTTTCGCTCGGCACGATTCCAGATAGTTGCCCTCGGCGAAGACGGTGATGTTTGCTGCCTTCGCGGGAGCAGGCGATTGAGCCTGTCCACCGTCATTAGGCGATCCTGTGAGTGAGCAGCTCCAGAGGAGTGCACAGAGCAAGGCTCCGACCGAGACGCACATTAGGGCTTGGCGATTCCACAAACTCATATGCACACCTCACTCGAACGCAGATGGCCTGATTATCCTGTGTGCGGAAGGATGTCAAGGTGCTTACTTCACAATTCAACGCATGGCCGAGGATGACGAGGCCGGGAATTCCATCGTTGAGGGTGCTATCCCAAACTGTGTAAGGTACGGCACTCACCGGAGGAATCTGCGATGTCCTTGATGACCTACAATCAGATAACGCTTCCTGCATTCATGTATGGCACGGCCTGGAAAAAAGAAGCCACAACAGGGCTTGTGCTGCACGCTGTCGAGGCCGGGTTTACGGCGATCGATACGGCCAATCAACTCATCCATTACGATGAAGCCCGGGTGGGGGAAGCTCTCGTGCAGTTGGCGAAACAAGGAGTCCCGCGCGAGACACTGTTTCTCCAGACCAAGTTCACGCCGGTGAACGGCCAAGATCATCGCCTGCCGTACGATCCGCGGGCAAGCCTCACGGTACAGGTTCAACAATCCTTTGAGAGTTCGCTCGCCCATTTGCACACGGATTATCTCGACTCGTACGTCCTGCACGGTCCGTACTACCGCCGGGGCTTGGGCGCCGAAGATTGGGAAGTATGGGCGGCGATTGAGTCACTCTATGATGCGCGCAAGGCGAAGATGATCGGGGTCAGCAACGTGTCAGCTGAGCAGCTGAGCTTGCTCTGTGCCAAAGCAAAACATAAGCCGATGGTGGTGCAGAACCGATGTTATGCCGCGCTTGGATGGGACAAGGATGTGCGGGAGATTTGCCGGACACATGGCATCATGTATCAGGGGTTCTCGCTGTTGACGGCCAATTCAGCCATCTTTGCCGAACCAGACCTGCGTACGATGGCGGCGAAGTATCAGACCGGCTTGGCCCAGATCGTCTTCCGCTTTTCCCAGCAGATCGGCATGCAGCCCCTCACCGGCACGACGAACCAGCAACATATGAAGGAAGATCTGCAGTGCGAGCGCTTCACGCTGTCGTCCGATGAGCTGGCGTTGATTGAAACCATCGGTCAATAGCGGACCGTATGGAGATCCTGATCAAGCGGATCTACGAGTCGCCGGCCAAGTCCGATGGCTTCCGTGTATTGGTTGATCGGCTCTGGCCCAGGAGTATTTCTAAGGAGAAGGCCCAGCTTGACCTCTGGCTGCCCGATCTCGGACCCTCAGCTACCCTCCGGCAATGGTTCAATCATGATCCCGCGCGGTGGGAAGAGTTCCGCCGCCGGTACTATGCCGAGCTGAATGCGAAACAGGAGTTGGTAACAGAGCTGAAGGGGCGGGCCAAGCAGGGCACTGTGACGCTGCTGTATTCCGCCAAGGACGAACAGCACAACCAGGCCGTCGTGCTGCGGAGTGGGTTCTGCCCCGATTTTACGGACACCTCACTTAAGGCCCATAATGGGCCAGGAGGGGTGTCATGAGAGCACGACGGAAGTTTTCAGTGGAGTACAA
>VGXE01000096.1 GCA_016873455.1 Nitrospira sp.
TCCGTCTCGTTCTCTTCATCGCCTTGCTCCTCTGGTTCGCCACCCCTCGGTGACATGGGTGAAGCCAGGCTACCACTTACCACACTGTCCGAATTTCCAGAGCCCCCTCTACAGGCTCTAATGCGAATTGGGTCAGAGAGTGGATTAAACAAGGTCAGGGTTGCAAAGTATGGGGTTTATCGAAACGAAAAGACAAGCTAGGCACTGGAGGACAAAATGGGGACTTTCTGAGTTTTAAGAAATGTAGCGGAGCCTCAATCAACATCGCGTCACAGACACAGCCCATGACCGACGCTTACAACCTCCACCGCTTTCTCACCGCCCAAGCGCCCACCTATGACTCAGTCCTCGCTGAACTCCGAGCCGGAAGAAAGTCCAGCCACTGGATGTGGTTTATCTTTCCGCAACTCACCGGGCTTGGTCACAGCGCCATGGCACAGCAATTTGCCATCACATCCCTCGACGAGGCCAATGCCTATCTGCAACATCCGATCTTAGGTCAGAGACTCCGAGAATGTACGCAGCTTGTTCTCAATGTGAACGGCCGCAGCGCGGAAGAGATCTTCGGGTATCCCGACCATCTGAAATTCCGGTCCTGCATGACCTTGTTTCTGACCGCTGCCACCGACAACACTCTCTTCAAGAACGTCCTGGTCAAATACTTCGACAGCCAGCCTGACCAGATGACCCTCGACATCCTGGCACAGCAATCGTGTTAGCAGGATGACAAAAGACCCCCAGCAGCGTTCTTACTGGCTGAGCGGTGGTGTCGAAAAGAAGGGAAAAGGCGATCAGCGCTTGTAGATCTCTCGCCGAAGTCGCATGGTGGTAGGCAGCGAGGACCGTTAGGCGGTCAGACACTGCCGGACAAATGCAGCGGGTGAGAGGATAGCGATCCGTCGATAGGATCGGAGGCGGAGAAGATCCGCATCGCCGCTGACGAGGTATTGTGCCCGGGCAGCCAGCGCACACGCCAGCACGTGGTCATCCGCCGGATCCCTCTCAACCAAACGCATGACGCGGCGCGGGTTCACGACGTGGGCCAACCGTGCATACTCAGCCGTCACATCTTCTGCCGTGATCTGGAGCTCACGCAGCCGCGCGGCAAACTTGGGGCGCCGCAGCACCCCTTCCAGTTCGCGCAGCAGCGCCGGGGACGTCGACAGTTTCACGCGGGCCTGCTCGGCTGCAAGAAGTATGGTATGGGGGGCACCAAGCCAGAGGACGCCCGACACGATAACATTCGTGTCTGCGACCACTTTCATGTCGCCCGGGAGCGTTTCCGGTAGGCTCGCACTTCCCGGACAATCGTCTGCATCGGCAACGCTCGACCTCGAACGCGTTGAGCCATCGACGAGAGCGCAGGGCGCACTTTCTTGATGACTACTGTATCGCCCTCGGTTAGGACAAGCACCGTCTCATCCGGTTGAAAGAGCCGGCTTGGTAGGACAATCTGGCGACGGGGAGACACTTTCATCAGACGCATGGGTGAGAGGCTCCGGCGACGATTTATGTAAACATAGGCTACAGGGAGTATAGACAGGAGCCCTCCATCGGTCAATGGCAAGGGTGGCGAAGTGGGGGGATTACGAGGGGTTGCGTGACTTGGCACCGCGCCCCTTGGTCAGGTCATTTTGCACAAGCGCCTGACACGATGGGCAAAGCTTTTTACGAATAAATCAGCAGGGCGAGGGTTACAGCGCGTTGAAGGCGTCGACGGTCAGCGCTGCTTGACGAATCAATTTACGAAGGAGCCCAGGCCCCAATTCATCATGCCTCCATGACCTCCAACCAGCCTTCGACGGCTTCCTTCACGTTGGCAATCGCCTCAGCATGCGTCTTCCCCTGAGAAAGACATCCCGGCAAGGCTGGAACCTCGGCAACAAAATACCCCGCCTCGTCCTGTTCGACCATCACATGGAGTTTCATATCTTACATCTCCCTTGCTTTCTCATCTCGAAGACTATTTTCGAGAAGATCATCTTGGTGGTCAAGCAATCAGGCCAATATTCAGTTCGCACATCGTTGACAATCCCTCCTCCCCCTCCTATCGTGCTCCCGTCATTCATCGCTCCAACCTGGCTGAGACACGATGAGCACTGACATTCCTTCCTCACCGAACCGGCAGGCCCTCGAACGTATCGCCTTGCAGATGGCATCGAGCTTAGATCTGCAAGTGGTCGTCACCGCCGCTCACATATCGACAGGATGAGCCAGGCTGACTGCCTCGCCACACTATCCTATCAAAACACGCGGGGAACGCTATTGAAACGTCGTTATTGTGCGGAGGAGAGAAGCGACGGAGGGAACTCGATCTGCGCGGCGCGCAGCCGTTCAATGATCGCTTTATTCAGTTCCCCCTGCGTCGCACTATAGTGGGCGACCGCCGTCCAGGGCTCGACAGCGATGGTAATAGCCGGATGTCCGAGGTTACTGACTCCGATGGACGCGGCTGGCTCTTTGAGCACCTCCGGATGCGCGGCAACGATTTCACGCACAATGGCCAACGCCTGGTCCAGATCCGTCCGATACGCGACATCGACCGTGAGGTGGATTTGGCGGATGGTGCCGAAATTGTGCAGAATCTCCCCGACAATCTTGCGATTCGGGATAATCACTCGCGAGCGATCCGGATGCACCAGCGTCGTCGTGAAGATATCGATAACCACCACATCCCCGTGCACCCCCAGCAGCGAGATATGTTCCCCGACCTTGTAGGGTTTGCTGAAGATAATCGACAATCCGGCCATCACGTTGCTCAAGACCCCTTGCAAGGCCAGCCCGATTCCCACACCGGCGACGCCGACGCCCGCAATCAGCGGAGCAATGGGAACTCCCAACGTCTGGAGGGCGATCATGGCCGTGAACAGCAGCACGACGATCTTGACGATCCGCACCAGCAGCAACCGCACCGGCGGATCGAGCGTCTGTTTTTCGAGCGCCTGTTGGGCAAAATTCCCCACCCAGCGGGAGGCCATCATCCCGGCAACCAAGATGCCCAGCGCGACCGCGGCTTGCAGCCCATACTGCACGGCATATTGTGTCAGCGTATCGACGACATTCATCGACGGCAGCTCCTTATCGTCCGAACAAGCCCTTGAACAGTTCTTGTCCCTCTTTCTGGATGTCCTTCGGCTTGGTTGTCCCCTTCAGCAGACCGCCGATCGCCTCTTCGGCTTTCTTTTTCACTTGCTCCTGTACGGCCCCGGTCATGCCTTTCATATCAAGCCCATAGACCGGCTGCTGCACGGTGCCGCCGATCGTCAACGGCAGACTCATCCGGCCGTCTTTCAGCGCAAGTCTGGCGACCGGTGACAACCCGGCAATTTTTTGGCTCACATCCTGCGACAGATTCATCCGGACGGCGAGATTCAGCCGTTGATCGAATCCGATCGTACCCCCGCCAGTCGCCTGGAAATCGTGGCTGTCCATCAAGAGCCGCTGCACAGTGACGATCCCCTGCTTGATCGCGAGATCTGTCTCGATTGTGGAAAACACCGTGGCCTTGGGATCTCCAACCGAGAGTCCGACGACTTTCAAGATGGCCAGCGCTTCCTGGAGTAAATTGACCCCCTCGACCTTCCCGTCTTTCACTCCGACGTGGCTCGTGCCCTCCAGCGCCTTCGTAAGGTCCGGCAGAGAAAAACCCCGGCCTTTGAGCGACAGGTCGGCGCCCGCCGTTCCGCTGACGGACAGGTTGGTTGTCGCCACAGCATCGAGGGCCGGGCCGAGTTGTACGCCTTGAACCGTCAGGGAACTTATGAACGGCGGCACGTCAGACCCGGTCACAACTTTGGCCTGCCCCTTCACCTGCCCATCGAACAATTGAAACGAGAGGTTGTTCAGCGTCGCCTCCCGTCCCTTTACTTCCGCTGCGATCTGGAAATTCTTGATCTCGACCGGTTTGGCAAGCGGCAGCGTGATCGGCAGGTTGGCGGTATTGATGGCCGGCGAACCAATGTTGACGATGGCATCTTGGCCCGAGACCTTTCCCGTGATCGTGAAGTCGGTCTTGCCTACGGCGAGCTGGAAATTGATCGCCTCGATGTCGGTCGTTTCTTTCAATGGGCCAAAGGTGCCGTCGAGCCGCACGGGCAGATTGAGCGGGTGAACGATCGTATCGAGGTGCAGACTGGGGGTTTGGCCGAGCCGAACTGAGGTGAGCAGAAAATCCACATCCTGCAAGACATACTCGGTCGGCTTGGCGGTAGACACATCACGATACGTCACTTTCCCGCCCGCGATTGAAACCTGATCGACTGCCAGTAAGGCCAGGATCTTCAGCGGCCCCTCCGTCGAGGGAATCGGCGCCTTTGACGGCTCCGTGGGTGCCGCCTTGCCTGGTTTCCCGATCGTGGCCACGTTCAAGACACCCTTCTTATTCTTGATGACCGTGATGACCGGATCGTGGAGCGTCACTTCCTCCACCTCGACCTTGCCGCCCAGCAACGGCATGAGTTTGACGCCCACGTCCAGCGAGGCGAGCGAGGCAAACGGATCTGAGCTGAAGGCTGGATCGTCGAGCACTGCGACCCCCGCGATGCGTGCGCCGATCCGCGGCCACACCGTCAGACGGATGTCTTGCAGCTTCACCTTGCGGTTCAGCGCCTCTTCGATGATCGGTCTATATTGGTCTTGGTATTTATTGAGATCGATGAGAAAGGGAAGGGAGAACATGAGGCCGACGAGCACGACGATCAAGACCAGCCCGCCGATCGCAATTTTCATCTCGATTTCCTCCGATTGCGAGTCAGTATATAAACGGAATCCTGATGAGTCAACGAGCCGGGAGACGTGTCCGGGTTAGGAGGCTGCTTGATGCTTGGGCTTCCACAAGGCGGCGTCGAGGATGGACCAGAGGTGGATGATCCACCCCAGGAGAATGATCCAAAGGAGGCCGGCCAAGACGAATTGGATGATCGCCATGAACAGGCGCCCTTGAAGCAACTGACCCAGGCCGGGAATGAAGAAACTACAGAGCGCCGCGATGACGTTGCCCGCAGACCCCTGTCCTGCCATGCAGCCTCCGCATTCTACCAGCATCACACGCCACTATAGTGTGCAAACCATACGCGATACCTGTTGTCGTTTCAATTGATGCGATGGAGGCACCCAGTATCACACCCAATTTTCGAGCCGTAGGCCAGGAACCTGCCGGAATTCGCGGAGGTTGTTGGTCACAAGCCGAACCCCAAGACTCAGCGCATGAGAGGCGATCAACATGTCCATCGAGCCAATCGGTTTTCCCTTTGCCTCCAGCAGCCCGCACACGCGACCATATGACCAGGCCGCGGCTTGGTCAAACGTAGCGACCTCTAGCGGAGCCAAAAACTGTTCTAGCGCGAGACGATTCTTGAGCACATGGCGA
The DNA here is from genome assembly GCA_016873455.1 of Nitrospira sp. Classification (GTDB taxonomy): domain Bacteria; phylum Nitrospirota; class Nitrospiria; order Nitrospirales; family Nitrospiraceae; genus Nitrospira_D. The sequence continues at coordinate 5,369 of VGXE01000096.1, forward strand.
CTTCTGCTCACACCGAAAGCCAGCTCGGCGGCCGTGATACTGGAAATTCCGATGTCACCGACTGGGTGGGACAGAAAACGTTCGAGAACGGAGGGAGGCTGCTGCTTAATGAGGTAAATACAAATATTGGTGTCGAGCATCACCTTCATGCAAAGGAGCGCTTTCGTCTCTGTACCGGCGGCTGTTGTCTCCCGTCTTCCATAAAGTCGTCGGTAAACATGGCCAGGCTGTCCGTCAGCGGCTGCCATGTCTGTTTCTTAGGCCTGATGACCAGGGTATTGCCTCGACGTTGAATCTCGACCTCGTCGCCTTCCAGCTGAAATTCCCGTGGAATTCTGACAGCCTGGCTATTGCCGCTCATAAACAGCTTGGTCTTCTTCCGTGTCGCCATTGTCACCCTCTCATTCAAGGCAATGTATATACGTGATGATATACGCCGTTGCTCCTACTGTCAACGGTGGACCACCGGCATTGACAGAATTGCGCACAACCCGCAAGCTAGCGCACTATAGGCAGGCGTGGCCGCTATGTCTTTTCCCCATGGCAGCCAAAGCTGAACCATAAACGGGTACGACGGGAAATTCACGATTGCAGACAAGTTCCCCTGGGTTCATATGAGCAACTACGATTTCGCCCCAGACGAGCAGTTGTTGATGGGACGAATTGATTTTGGCGCACCCAGACGAACACTCACTGGAGCAGCCGATGACGCAGTGGGAGAATATCTCGCTGCGCTGATGTATAACGGTCAAATTGGATCAGACTACTTAATTCAGGCAAGACCGAAGTACATGGCTTATGTCCAGGCTACGGATAAAAATGCGCTTGGGCTACAGTATCTGAGTCCTTGGGCAAAGACCTGTAGCAAGAAGGTTCAAGCGACCTTTGGGCACGAACCAAGATTTGTGCTGTTGGAACAGCCATTTGGCAGAAGACATTCGAATTGGAGGGCTGCCAAATCTCTCTTCTTGCACACAG
>VGXE01000097.1 GCA_016873455.1 Nitrospira sp.
GTGAATTGGGCATTGCGCTGGGGCAGGTCGCCACCGAAGAGAAGTCCAACGAAATCACCGCGATTCCCCGGGTACTCAACCATATCGACCTGACGAACTCGATCGTGACCATCGACGCGATCGGTTGCCAAAAGGCGATCGTCGAACAGATCGACGACTCCGACGGCATCTATGTGATCGCGGTCAAGGACAATCAACCGAAGCTGCATGATGCGGTGCGGGATGTGATTCGAGAACAATTGAACGAGGCGAAAGAGGATCTGCAATACCGGGTACACGAGACCAGTGACGAAGGTCACGGCCGAGTTGACGAACGAACATACGGCATCATGAAACTTCCGCGCGAATTCCCCTTGCGCAAGGAATGGCCGTCGCTGAGGGCCGTGGGTTTCGCGACACGAATCACCACGCATCCGGACGGAACGCAAACAGCCGACACCCGCTGCTACATCTTGAACAAGCACCTCGGCGGACGACAATTCGCGGATGCCGTGCGGGGACATTGGGCGATCGAATCCATGCATTGGGTTTTGGATGTCAACTTCCGCGAGGACCAGCATCAGACCGCCGAACGAACGCTTGTAAACAACCTCAGTTGGCTTCGCCGCTTCGCCATCACGCTGCTCAAACGCGGCAAGTCCGAGAAGGAAAGCGTGCGTGGACGGATGCAAATGGCAAGCTGGAGTACGGACTATTTGGAGCAAGTTCTGCTGGGATCATGACTTCGATATGCGCTGGCCCTGCCTGGTAGACCCGGCCCCGATCGTCGAACTTGGTCTCGGAGCGGGCGATCAGGTTGCCGCCGGACGTCGTGTTGTAGCGTTCACTTTACACTCAGCGGCACCTACTAAAGCCGGCAGATCCAGGACGGCTTCGCCACGTTCCAGGGTGTAGCGTTTCCGAGTGTTCCGGCCTTCGCTCCGGATGAACAGCTTCACATGGTCCAGGATCTCCCGGATCACTGGTCGAAGTTTCGGCCGAGGGAATCGCAACAGGTCCGGCAGCTTCTCCATCGCTCGTTGAACCTTCCGGGCGTCGTCCAGGTCGAAGACGTCCGGCGATCGAAGGGACTCCAATTCCTTCTTCAGCCGGTCGACCTCTTTCTTAATCGCCAGGACCAGATCCCTGTCGTAGTCCACCAGGACCAGCTTCCGAGTCTGCTTGGCGATCTCGGCTTCGATCTTCTTCCGTTGCTTGTCCGAGGACTTCGGCGACGATTGCCGGGACTGCAGTTCCTTCAGCAGTTCCTGCCGGTCGATCGCTTCCACGATCGCCGGGATCAGTGATTCGGCGACGATCTCTTCCTTCACGGATCGCTGACAATCAGGACAAACATAGAACTGAATCCCCTGCCGACTCGTTTGTCCGTGCATGATCCGATCGCATTCCCCACACTTCAGCCGGGAAGAGAACAGGAAGGATTCGCTGTTGTTGATACTGGACTTGTTTCGGCTGATCCGGCTTTGGACCTGTTCGAACTGCGATCGTTCGATGATCTTCGGATAGATTCCTTCCAGGACGATCCAGTCTCCCTTGTCGTTTTTTTGTCGGCCACTGGAAGCGGCGATCCCTTCGTCGGTCACTTTGTAGTATTTGCCGGAACTTTGTCGGCTGAAGGCGAAGTCGCCGACATAGACCGGATTCTGAAGGATTCCACAGATCACGGTAAGATGCCAGGACCTCTTTCCCCTGGAAGTCAGGATCCCTTCCTTCTCTAATCCTTCGGCGATCTGCTTCATCGGTCGGCCGGAAGAGTATTCGTTGAAGATCCGACGGACCGTAGCGATCTCGTCCGGATCTCCCAGGACCAGCCGTTTTGGTTGATTGCGTTTCCCTTGGTTCTGTAGCCGGTAGCCGAGGGGGATTCTCCCGATCCAGTTCCCGGCCTTCGCCGATCTCAGAATGCCGTTCGTCACATTCAGCGACCTGGACCGGTTGTCGGCGTGGGCCATTTCGAACCAAAGTTGAAGTTGAATCCGGCCGGCCATATCGGCAAGGTCCATTCGCAGGCCGGTCACGGTCAGAATCACGATCCCGGCGTCATAAAGGGGTTCGACCTCGGCCGATCCTTTGATCGAATTGGACCTTGTCAGCCGGGACGGATCCCGGACCAGGACGGCGTCGAACTTCTTCTGCTTCGCTTCGGCCAGCAGCTTCTGCAGGCCGGGACGACGATCGGCGGTCATGTCGCCGGCGATCCCGGCGTCCGAATAACGGGCGACGATTTCGAACTGCTGGGCCTGGGCGTAGCTGTCGATCGCCAGGTCCTGGGATTCGATGGAGAATTGCTGATCGTCCGAGGACATCCGGGTGTACGTTGCGATCCGCAGAATGTCCGACTTACAATGGCGAGCGGCCATGACGTGAACCTCCTAAACAGGTTTGGGTTGTGGCAAGTGCCGTCGGAGTGGTTGCACACGTCTAAGGAACTTCCGGTGGCGATAGGCCATTTGTCGGCAGGCGTTCGAACAGAAGCGGGCGTCCTTCCTGGTTTGGTCGAACGGCCTTCCACACTTTTCGCACAGGTGACAGGTTGTTATTGGATGGCACACGCTTAAGTTCCGTCGTAGTATGTTGTCTGATTTGGTAAATGATCGCGTCTTCCAGGAAAGGCCTGATCTATGGCAACAGAAAAGAAGATCCGAACAACGGAACGGACCGGAAAAAGGTGGAAGCTATTACTCTCTGTTCTCATGCTGTTGACTTCGATCATTTGGACTTGGGTTGCCATGTCTTCTGTTCTCCAGGTTTCGCTTTAGGCGTTCGGCCTTGGCCTTCTGGACGTGTTCGGGAGGATAGTAGGACGTCATGGTCAGGAATCCTTGCAGGGGTGGGGAATTGACAGAACGGAAGGGTATTTCTGGGACGATCGGCGAAGGGGTCCTATTGCCGGAGTCGAAGGTAAACGTCAGCGGGTGACAGGAATCGCAGGCTTTGATCCTGGACCAGGGAACTAGGTCCGGGGACTCGTTCAGCGGCCTGTTCGACGAACTTCTTCCCGTTCGGTTTCACTTCCAACAGCCAGTTGTCGCCGAGGGTGAAGATTTTGAAGTCGGCGAATCGAAGACGGTCTCCGACGTATTCGAAGGACCAGCCACGGGAGCGAAGATAACGATCCCACTTCGCTTCCAGCTTCGAACCAAACTAGCCGAACGGTTGGGGGTTCAGGTTGTAGCAACTCATTCTCTAATCCTTCAGAAGGGGATCTCGTCGTCGGTGATCCAGGCCCAGGACGAAGCCGGAGGTTTGGTCTTCGCCTTGCCGGAGGACTTGCGTTCCTCGGCAATGAACGTGAAGCAGCTTGCCGGCGAAGAGTCTGCCGGGACCTCGGCCAGGATCGGTTCCGGTGGGGTGTATTTCTCGTCGCCGGGGGGAATCCAAGGGACGATCTGTCCCTGGTCGTTCCGAAGTAGCTGGGCCTGCTTCGACCAACGGAAGGAAACGGATCCCTCGGTTTCGATCGGGACGTCCGGGACGACGATCGCCATTGATTGCTTCAGGATCATGTCCACGTCAGCGAACCAGTTCGTTAAGCGCGATCGGCCGGCGCGATCGGCGAACCGATGGAGTTCGTTCACGTCAGTCTCCTTGATCCGTCCGCGTCAAGACGACCTGGTACCCGGCGTACAACACGCGCCAGCCCCGTTCCAAGAGCAGGGGCACGGCGAACGCTCCCTTGCCGATCCAGGCCCCCGCGCTCCAGGGTGTATCGTCGAACACGATCAGACTATGATCGTGCATCCGAGCCAGTGCGGTTTCCGTCTCCCGGAGCGCGTGCTCCGCGTGGCCCTTCTCCGTCGTGTCCAACGAATCGACGTACAACACATCGATCGGTTCCGTTCGTGTTCGCAGGTAGGCCACCGAGTCGGCCTGGTGCACGGCAACGGCGTCGCCAAACACGGCCGTCCAGCTCCTCGCGAACCGGCAATGCGCCCCCGAAAACGGAAACGCACCGACACCCAGGTGCTGCACCCCGAGGTCGCCGCCCGGCTGCGGGAATGGCTGGCGTCGAAGGCCAAGTTACCTGCGGATGGACTGCTGTTCCCGATTTCCGCAAAGGTTCCCGGCGGCGTGGACCGGCGAGGGGCCAAGATGATGCGGGCCGATTTGAAGGCCGCTCGCAAGAAATGGATCGAGGAAGCGGAAACGGACGAGGAGAAGCAGAAGCGGGAGGAGTCCGACTTCCTCGCGTACTGCGACGAGAACGGTCTGTACGCCGACTTCCACGCCAACCGCCACACGTTCATCACAAACCTCTCGCGGGCGGGGGTGAAGCCGCGCACGGCCCAGGCGTTGGCCAGGCATTCGGACATTCGGCTGACGATGGGCGTCTACACGCACATCGGTTTGGAGGACCAGGCGCTGGCGATCGAGGCGCTACCGGCCCCGCCGCCTTTGGCCAGCGTCGGCCCCGACGGGAAGACCGGGAAATTGGGGACGAATGGCGGCGCGACGGGCCATCCTGGCGAAAACAGCGGCCAAGAAATGGTGCCGAAAAAGGTGCCGAGTGGTGCCGAAAATGGTGCCGTACGGCTCGCGTCGGAGACGTATCAGCCGGCATCAAGTTGCACCGAAAACGGCGCGAAGGGCGATCCAGCGTCGCCGAAAGAGACCGTTCGCAAACCCGCGAACGGGCGCGAGTTGTGCGCCGCTTCGCACCAAGTTGCACCGTGTGGGAACGGTTTGCACTCGCGAAAAAGAGAAGTACGCCCGACAGGATTCGAACCTGTAACCCTCGGTTCCGAAGACCGATGCGCTATCCAATTGCGCCACGGGCGCTAAGCCTTATTCCATAAGTATTTACGTCGCCTTCTTTGCTAGGGCTTTGAGAGGCTATACGCCCGTTCTTACGCCCGCTATAATACGGCTACGTAAAGCGGCATCCGCTCGGTGCAACGAGCGGGTGCCTCGACAACACCTAACCCCTTTAGCAGAAAGGTGTCGCCATGAGCGGTGATTCTACCCGCCACGACTCGCCCCGTAAAGCAGCTAATCGCCGGAAGCCCGAAGGGCCGTCGGGCGTACGTACGCCCGCCAAACCCCATCCCGATTTCCCGCTGTCGATCCACAAGGGGACCGGCTACTGGTGCAAAAAAGTCAGGGGCAAAGTTCACTATTTCGGCAAGGTAGCCGATGACCCGAACGGCACCGCCGCGCTTGAAGAGTGGCTGCGCATCAAGGACGATTTGCTTGCGGGCCGCGCTCCTCGCCCGAACACCGAAGGAGTGACAGTAGCCGACTTGTGCAACCAATTCTTGGCGCACAAGGAGCAGCTACGCGACAACGGGGAATTGAGCCCGCGCACGTTCCAGGGTTACTACTCTACTTGCGAGACAATCGTCAAGTCGTTCGGTAAAGGGCGGGTGATTACTGACCTTCAGCCGGACGACTTCCGCAAGCTGCGGGCCACGCTCGCCGCAAACCGACAGGCGGTTGCGCTTCGCAATGAAATGCAGCGAGTTCGCAGTGTCTTTAAGTTCGCGTTTGACGACGGTCTCGTTGTCGCTCCCGTCCGCTTCGGGCAAGCATTCGCCAAGCCCAAACTAGACGTTGTTCGCCGCGCGCGCGAGTCGCACCGGGCAAAGCACGGTGACCGGATGTTCGAAGCATCCGAGATAAGGCAAATACTCGCCACTGCCAAGCAACCGCTCAAGGCAATGGTCTTGCTCGCGGCGAACTGTGGCTTCGGTCAAACTGACCTATCCAGCCTGCCAATCCGCGCCGTGGACTTGGAGACGGGATGGGTGGATTTCGCTCGCGTCAAAACCGCCGTTCCCAGGCGTGTCCCGCTGTGGCCCGAAACAGTTGCGGCTATCCGCGAATGGCTGACGGAGCGACCAAAGGCAAAAGACCCGGCTGACAATGGGCTGTTGTTCATTACGAAGTATGGGCAACGTTGGGTGAAGTTGAACAAGACAGGCTCTCCCGCCGATGCCCTTGGCGGTGAGTTCAGCAAGGTCGTCAAGGCATTAGGGCTGAAACGGCCCGGCGTGTCGTTCTACGCTCTGCGGCATGGCTTCGAGACGATTGCCGGGGAAACCGCCGACCAAGTTGCGGTCGATGCGATCATGGGGCATGTCGCTCGCGGCATGGCTGGGGCATACCGAGAACGCATCGGGGACGAACGATTGCGGCAAGTCGTCGAGCACGTGCGGCAATGGCTCTTTCCAGAGACGCCGGGCGACGACGACAACGACGACACCGAACCGGTCGATGCGCCACCCGAAAGGCTAAGCCTTTGTTCTGGCAGCGAACCGCCTGAGCGGCCTACCCTCCGCTTATTCGTTGGCTAATATTCAGTCAT
>VGXE01000098.1 GCA_016873455.1 Nitrospira sp.
GTCTTCCCACCATACACGCCGATCGCAAGCAACCGGCCTTCCCGATCAACGAGACGGATCGAGACCGGCTCACTCGAGGAAATCAACGGCTCGGTCCCGGCTGGAGACACCGCGCCTCCATGCAGGACCAATCGGGCTTGCTCATCGGTCACGGTCATGGCCGGTAACCGGTCCAGTGCGCGATTCAGCGGAATCAGGTGCCGGGGCAATGTGCCGATGGCCACCTGATCGGCGACCTGATCAACCGTGAGCGCCTGCTCGACGAAAAGAGGGCCCACGCGACGACGCTCGAGTGCAGCGAGAGGTGCCGGGGCAATGTGCCGATGGCCACCTGATCGGCGACCTGATCAACCGTGAGCGCCTGCTCGACGAAAAGAGGGCCCACGCGACGACGCTCGAGTGCAGCGAGATGTCCCCCGACTCCTAACGCGTGGCCGATATCAGCACACAGGGTTCTGATGTAGGTGCCTTTTGAGCACACCACGCGCAGGGTCACGTCCCGCCCATCGACGGCAAGAATATCCAGTTCGTGCACGATGATCGGCCGGTCCGCCCGCTCAACCGTCTCACCGGCCCTCGCCGCTTTGTAGAGGGGCCGCCCTCCGACTTTCACAGCCGAATACATCGGCGGGACCTGCCGTTGCGGACCACGAAACCGCCCAACCACCTCACGCAGCGCTTCTTCACGAACCACCGTCGGATCCATCCGCGCGAGTACCTTGCCGGTCGCGTCCTGGGTATCGGTGGTTTCACCCAGCCGCAACACCGCGCGGTATTCCTTATCCCAATCGACCAAATACTCCGCCACACGCGTTGCGCGCCCGACTAACACCGGCAAGACTCCGGTCGCCGCCGGGTCCAGCGTGCCCGCATGGCCGACCTTCACTCCGCCCAACAGGCCGCGTACCTTGGCGACGACATCGTGGGAGGTCCACCCCGCTTCCTTGTTCACCACGAGCACGCCCTCAGCCACGGCGGTTCGTCGGCTCATGTGCGTCACGGTACCCATATCAGCCTATGATTCCGACCCTGCTCGATCCGACGCCTTCGGAACATTCGACGGCAGCGCTGCACCCTCCGGCTCGGCGTGGTCGTGCAACCCCTCCAACAATCGCATGATGCGGTCGCCGCGCAGACCGCTGACATCTTTTTTGAACATCACCTCAGGCAAATATCGCAACGTGAGACGCCGACCCAATTCTGCCCGCACGAATCCGCTGGCCTTGGACAGTCCGGCAAATACCTCCTGCTCGGCCTGCCCCGTCTCCATCGTCGTGACAAAGACATGCGCGATGCGCAAATCCGCCGTCATCTCGACCCCCGTCACCGTCACCGAATGCACCCGCGGGTCCTTGATCTTCCGCATCAAAATATCCGCGACTTCCATCCGAATTTGATCGGCCACTCGGTCGGCACGCTTGTAGGTCATCTTGGACATGCGCTGATTTGACAGGGCCAGTGACACGCATCACACCGCTTCTACAACAATTCCAACCTGGTTCGGACGACTTCAACCGCGGGCATGCCTTTGATCACGTTCAACGCCTGCTCCAGCACCTGACTGGCGTGGCTGCCCTCGTTCGACACACAGGCCATCCCTAACACCGCCTTCTGCCACAGATCGTGTCCGTCCACTTCGGCCACCGACACATTGAACTTTCCGTGCAGCCGGTCTTTCAGGCTATGGAGCACCTGCCGCTTATCCTTAAGCGACTGGCTTTCTCCGATAAACAGTTCGACGGTACAGACACCGACCACCATGTCCGTTCCGCATCCGCTCAGAGCTTCGTGGCAATCTTATCGATCGCGTACGCCTCGACGATATCGCCGGCCTTCACATCGTTGAAATTTTCGATGCTCAAGCCGCACTCGTAACCTTGCTGCACTTCACGCACATCGTCCTTGAACCGCCGCAGCGAGGCCAGCTTGCCCTGGTAGACCACGACGTTGTCTCGGATCACGCGTACACCGGCGCTGGTGCGGGGAATCATGCCGTCGATGACATATGACCCAGCCACGGCTCCCGCCTTGGGAATCATGAACACCTGCCGCACCTCAGCCCGCCCCAACGTGCGCTCCTTGAGCGTCGGCTCGAGCAGTCCTTCCATCGCGGCCTTGATGTCGGCAATGGCATCGTAAATGACCGTGTACAAACGGATATCAACCCCTTGCTGCTCCGCCAACGACGCCGCTTTCGGCTCAGGCCGAATGTTGAACCCGATGATAATGGCACGCGACGCAGCAGCCAGCAGCACGTCGGACTCCATGACGCCGCCCACGCCGTTATGGATGACTCGCAGCTTGACGGCGTCCGTCGAGAGCTTTTCCACCGCGCCGGCCAACGCTTCAGACGATCCTTGCACATCGGCTTTAATGACGATGGCCAGCTCCTTGACCGATCCCTCTTGAATCTTCGCGAAGAGATCGTCGAGCGACACCTTGGCAGGACCACCCAATTCAGCGGCCCGCCGTTTCTGCGCCCGTTCTTCGGCGATCTCCCGAGCGACCCGTTCATCCGACACCACTTGGAACACATCGCCGGCGGACGGCACACCCGGCAACCCAAGCACTTCCACCGGGATGGACGGACCGGCTTGGGGCACTTTCGCGCCCCGATCGTCGATCAGTGCCCTGACTCGGCCGCTGTGCGTGCCGACTACGTACACATCGCCCACCTTCAACGTGCCGCTTTGGACAAGGACGGTTGCCACGGGGCCGCGGCCGCGCTCAACCTTAGCTTCAACGACAGTTCCCTTGGCCGGCCGGTGAGGATCGGCTTTCAGTTCCAGCACTTCGGATTGCAGCAGGATCATTTCGAGCAGCGTATCGAGTCCGGTCTTTTGCCTGGCGGACACTTCCACCATGATCGTGTCGCCGCCCCACGCTTCGGAAATGAGCCCATGTTCGGACAGCGCATTCTTCACCCGATCAGGATTCGCCTCCGGTTTATCAATCTTGTTCATCGCCACGATGATGGGGACACCGGCGGCTTTGGCGTGGTGAATCGCTTCGATCGTCTGCGGCATGACCCCATCGTCCGCAGCCACAACCAATATGACGAGATCGGTGACTTTCGCGCCGCGCGCGCGCATCGATGTGAACGCTTCATGGCCCGGCGTATCGAGAAATGTCACCTGCTTCCCGCGCACCGGCACCGTATACGCGCCGATATGTTGCGTGATGCCTCCGGCTTCTCCTTCAGCCACTTTTGTTTGCCGGATCGCGTCGAGCAGCGAGGTCTTGCCATGATCGACGTGGCCCATGATCGTGACGACGGGCGGGCGCGGCTCCGGACGGACTTCGCCGCCGGTGTCGATCGCGTCTTGCAGCAATTCCTCGCCGCCCTTTTCCACCGCCACTTCGATCCTTACCCCGCTCTCTTCCGCAAAAATCGAGGCGGCGTCCAGATTCATCGGCTGATTGAAGGTGAGCATTTGGCCCATCTCCATCAACTTGCGGACGATGTCCGCCGGACGCTGGCCGATGGATTCGGCGAACTCCTTGACCGTGATCCCAGGCGTGAGCTTGACGCTCTTCCTGCGCGGCTTGGTAATCTCGCTCGGCGCGCTGTGGTGCAGATGCTTCGAACGATCGTCGCGCCGCTGCACGGGGATTGCCCGCAGATCTTGCCAACGGGCGGCATCTTCGCGAAACTTGACGTCGTGCTCCTCGTCCTTGACCCGGCCTGGCTTCCGAGTCTTTTTGAGCTTGTCTCGCTGCCCTTCGGCCGCGATCGCCTCGAATGCCATGCTTTTCTTCTTGCCGGCAACCGCCTCCACCGTCGCAGCCGCGCTCGGCGGGGTACTGAGAGACGGTTTGGCAGCCATGGCCCCCGGCGCCGGGGCGATCGGAGCAGGAACCGGCGGGATGGATGGGACTGGCTGGCTCGGCGGTGCCACGTCCGCGAGAGGCATCGGTTCGGCTTCTACGCTTGGCGGCGAGACCGCCGACACGACCGAACCCGGTGCCGGAGCCGGATGAGGGGCCACGGAGGGCGGCTCGATTTCACTGATCGGCGCGGGGATGACGACATCGGCCGGCTCGTCCTCCTTCTTCCGCTTGATCAAAATACGCCGCTTGTCAGGTTTCGCAGGCGACTCAATGACCGGACTCTTCATCGCACCGGCTTTGGCATGGGCCGTGTCAGGCACTTTCACTCCCTGTTCTGATTGTTTCTCCCCAGTTTTTTGTTCAGCCTTGACGTTGGGAAGAAATTTCTCTAGCACCTTGTGCACCACATCGTCGTCCAGCGCGCTGCTATGGGACGCAACGGACACACCCATTTTCTTGAGCTCAGGCAGCAGCGCCTTGTTCTCCATCCCAAGTTTCTTGGCCAATTCGTACACACGCATGATGCTGATCGGTATCCCGCTTGGTTAGCTGGCTGACTCCTCGGACTTTTGAGCCCCTTCGGCCTGCTCGGCTTCTTCAGCCCTGGCGGCCTGCCGCGCTTCCTCCTGCAACCGCTGGGCTTCGGCTTCTTCCGCAAGGGCGGCCTTGATTTCCTTATCCCGTTCGACCTTTTCCTTCTCGTACTCGGTCGCGCTGATGATGTCGATTTTCCAGCCTGTCAGCCGTGCGGCCAATCGAACATTCTGCCCGTTCTTGCCGATCGCCAGCGACAACTGAGAATCGGCCGCGACAACCAGCGCCGACTTCTTTTCTTCATCGATACCAACTTTTTCGATCGTGGCCGGGTTGAGCGCTTCGGCGATAAACACCCGCGGATCTTGAGTCCAGGTGATGATGTCGATTTTCTCGCCCCGCAATTCACGGACCACCGCCTGGACGCGCGATCCCTTGATGCCCACGCAAGCGCCGACCGGATCCACAGCTTTTTCCCGCGACACCACCGCGATCTTTGTGCGGTCACCCGGCTCACGGACCACCGATTTAATTTCGATGATCTTTTCCATGATCTCCGGGACTTCGAGTTCGAACAGCTTGGCCACGAATTGGGGGTGGCTCCGGGAGAGAATAACTTGAACATCCTTCGGCGTGCGGCGCACCTCCAGCAACATCGCTTTGACTCGATCGCCGCGGCGGTAGGTCTCGCGGGGAATCTGTTCTTGAATGGGGAGCACCGCCTCCGTCTTGCCGAGATCGACCAAATAATTCCGGCGTTCCATGCCGAGGATAATGCCGTTCACCAGATCGCCTTGACGGGTCGAGTACTCCTTCTGCACCGCCTCCCACTCGGCTTCACGAACCTTCTGGAAGATGACTTGCTTCGCCGTCTGCGCAGCAATCCGCCCCAGCTCGTTCATCTCGATCAATGACCCGATCTCATCGCCAACCTCTGCTTCGCTGTCGTATTGGCGGGCTTCCTGAAGAGAAATCTCCGCTTTGGGATTGCTGACCTGGTCAACAATCACTTTCTTGGACACGACGGAAATTTCGCCCGTCTTGGGATCGATCTCGACTTGAATATTCTCGGCTTGACCGAAACGCTTCTTGGCGGCGGTTTGCAATGCGGACTCGATGGCGCCGATCACTCGTGCTTTATCGATTCCCTTCTGGCGGCCGATTTCGTCGATCACATTGATCAGTTCTCGGTTCATGCGTCATGCTCCTGCATCGGATTCCCCACGGCCACGGGCACTCCCCGCCGCTTGTATTTTCACGACCAGTTTGGCCTCTGCAATCTGTTCCTGATCCATCCGCAGCGTCTGCGGCTCAGTCTTCCCTGCTGAAACGGCCAGTGACACCATCCGTTCATCCGCCTCCAGGAGCCGCCCGCTCACACGCCATTGGCCGTTCAGCGGCTGTCGCAGCTTGAGGCTTACTTCTTTCCCGATCGCTCGCTGATAATCTTGAAGGCGTTTGAAGGGCCGATCGAGACCGGGCGATGACACTTCAAGAGTATAGGCGTGGGGAAACGGATCCGCGACGTCCAGTGCAGGTCCCAGCGCCTTGTGCGCCTGTTCACAATCTGCAACGGTGACGCCGCCGGGCTTCTCGATCAGCACGCGGACGACGGTGCGAGCTCTCTGCCCAACGCACTGCACCTCGACCAACTCCAACCCGAGCGCCCAGAGGATCGGCGAAATGATACTCTGCACCCGGTCGACGACCGACTGCGCACCACGCTCCCCGATGATCAACCCTCTTCCCCTGGCAACGACCGGCACCAGCTCAAACAAAAAAGTGGGCCTGAGCCCACTTCCAGCGGCAGCACCATACCACGCACCCCTGTGCAAAGCAAGGGGCGCTACCCGGTCAAAATCGACCAGCGTGCGGCGAGGGTTTTGGTGAC
>VGXE01000099.1:2500-6062 GCA_016873455.1 Nitrospira sp.
ACATCGAGGTGCCAAACCTCCCCGTCGATGTGGACTCTTGGGGGAGATCAGCCTGTTATCCCCAGGGTAACTTTTGTCCGTTGAGCGACGCGGGTTCCACGCCCACGCGTCGGATCACTAGGCCCGACTTTCGTCCCTGCTCGACTTGTAGGTCTCACAGTCAAGCTCTCTTGTGCCCTTGCACTCGTCGGCTGATTTCCGACCAGCCTGAGAGAACCTTTGGGCGCCTCCGTTACATTTTAGGAGGCGACCGCCCCAGTCAAACTGCCTACCTGCCACGGTCCTGCGCCCGGATAACGGGTCGCAGTTAGGGTCTAGACCTCGCCAGAGTGGTATCTCAACGGTGACTCCCTCGAACCTGGCGGCCCGAGTTCACAGTCTCCCACCTATTCTGCACAAGCGAAGCCCAGACTCAATGGCAAGCTACAGTAAAGCTCCATGGGGTCTTTCTGTCCTGGCACGGGTAATCCGTATCTTCACAGATGATCCAATTTCACCGAGTCCGTCTTCGAGACAGCGCTCAACTCGTTACTCCATTCGTGCGGGTCGGAACTTACCCGACAAGGAATTTCGCTACCTTAGGACCGTTATAGTTACGGCCGCCGTTCACCGGGGCTTCGGTTCGGCGCTTGCACGCCCCCCCTTAACCTTCCGGCACTGGGCAGGAGTCAGCCCCTATACGTCGGCTTTCGCCTTCGCAGAGACCTGTGTTTTTGTTAAACAGTCGGTTGAGCCCTTTCACTGCGGCCCCTCAGACCTTCGAGGCGCGAAGCCTCCCCAATCCGAAGGGCACCCCTTCTCCCGAAGTTACGGGGCTATTTTGCCGAGTTCCTTAAAGACGGTTATCTCGCGCGCCTTGGTATCTTCTACCAACCCACCTGTGTCGGTTATGCGGTACGGTCACTGCAGCCCTCGCTAGAGGATTTTCTCGGCAGCGTGGCCTCAGTCCCTTCGTCCCCGTGGGGACTCCCCATCACACCTCAGGTATAACCAGGCGGATTTGCCTACCTGGTCACCCTACATGCTTGGACGAGCACTTCCAGTCGCTCGCGGACTTAGCCTCCTGCGTCCCCCCATCGCTGGTAACGGACTACAGTGGCGCAGGAATATCAACCTGCTCTCCATCGGCTACGGCTTTCGCCCTCGCCTTAGGACCGGCTAACCCTGGGCGGACGAACCTTCCCCAGGAAACCTTGGATTTCCGGCGCTTTGGATTCTCACCAAAGTTTTCGTTACTTATGCCCACATCCTCACTTGTGCCTCGTCCACAGCTCCTCGCGGTACTGCTTCAGCCTACTGCACAACGCTCCCCTACCAGTCCGCCTAAAAGGCGTACTCCACGACGTCGGTGGATAGTTTTAGCCCCGTGTATTTTCGGCGCAGGATCGCTTGACCAGTGAGCTATTACGCTTTCTTTCAAGGGTGGCTGCTTCTAAGCCAACCTCCTGGTTGTCACTGCGACCCCACCTCCTTAGTCACTTAACTATCACTTCGGGACCTTAGTCGGTGGTCTGGGCTGTTTCCCTCTTGACGACGGAACTTATCTCTCGCCGTCTCACTGCCAGGCTCCACCTGCCGGCATTCGGAGTTTGACTGGATTTGGTAGGGCGATTTGCCCCCCGCACCCAACCAGTGCTCTACCTCCGGCAGTCAGCACCTGACGCTGACCCTAAAGCCATTTCGGGGAGAACCAGCTAGCTCCGAGTTCGATTGGCATTTCACCGCTAGACACACCTCATCCCCCGGTTTTTCAACACCGGTGGGTTCGGACCTCCACGCAGTTTCACCCACGCTTCATCCTGGACATGCCTAGGTCACTCGGGTTCGGGTCTACCGCCACATACTATGTCGCCTTGCTAAGACTCGGTTTCCCTGCGGCTCCGGGGACAGACCCCTTAACCTTGCATGTGACGGTAACTCGCGGGCTCATTCTTCAACAGGCACGCCGTCAGGCCATCAATGACCCTCCGACTGCTTGTAGGCCATCGGTTTCATATTCTCTTTCACTCCCCTCCCGGGGTTCTTTTCACCTTTCCCTCGCGGTACTGGTTCGCTATCGGTCGCCAGACAGTACTTAGCCTTACGGAGTGGTCTCCGCAGATTCACCCGAAATTTCACGTGTATCGGGCTACTCGGGTGCCGGATCGGCAGATGCCAGACTGTCGCCTACAGGGCTATCACCTGCTATGGCGGGGCTTTCCAGCCCACTTCAGCTAGCTTGGCATTTTGTAACTGCCGCCAGGTGCCGCCGCACCTGGTCACCGGTCCCAACGACCCCCACTGCGCAACGCCGGCAGGCTATCACGCGCAGTGAGTTTAGGCTCGTCCCCGTTCGCTCGCCACTACTAGGGGAGTCGTTTTTACTTTCCTTTCTTCCGGATACTAAGATGTTTCAGTTCTCCGGCTTGCCTCGGTCGGGACTATGGATTCATCCCGCCGTCCCGGGACATGACTCCCGGGGGGTTGCCCCATTCGGAAACGTGCGGATCAACGTCTGTAGGCGACTCCTCGCACCCTATCGCGGCCTCCCGCGTCCTTCATCGGCTGCTGGCGCCAAGGTATCCACCGAAAGCCCTTTGTAACTTGACCTTCTCTCGACCGCCCATGCCGGCCGCCTGCTTCGTTGCGCTTCGTCCCTCGGTCCTCACGTACTTCAAGTACGCTGCGTCCCTCGGTCCTTGCGCGCCTCGCATTCGGCTCGCCCTGGACGGTCGTATCGATTGGCAAACCCTTCGGGGGCTGCCAACCGGTGAGTATCCCATTGGCTATTGGATTCGTGCCCTAGGATCCCCGCAGGGGCGTGGTCCTAGGGAACGGATTCCCATTAGTTCCCGGTTCCGGCTAAAGAACCGGGTACTTCCTATACAGTTTTCAAGGTGCGTACTAAATAGACGCCCCCACGCAAGACCCGGAGGTCTTTTTGCGGGACTCGCGCCCTTTGAATCAGGGCCGAAAAAGTACCAGAGAGTTGTTTCTCTGAATTCTTGCCGGCGACCTAATCGCCGCCGGGTTAATTACTTTACCCGACCGGCCTCCGGTTAGTCAAGTGGACTCTCCGAGGGGCCCGCGCCAGGCGCAGAATCTATAGATACCACACCGGCGATCCGGAGCGCAACCCGTCCGTAACAAACATTTAAACTACCTAGTACCGCGAGCCTTAAGTTCGCTCCGGGTTTCGTGGAGGAAGCAGGCGTGCGAACCTCGATGGCATGGAGTCGCATAGCAAGCCAACTCAGCGAAAGCGTCGGGGCCCCAAGGCGAGGCGGGTACATATCGCGCCGCCGATCCGTAAGCAACTGACGCGCTCGTCCCGGGCGTCTACCGCCGCGGTCCGAGATTCGCTCCGTGCAAACATCGTCCTCATGGCCGGCCAAGGGATCAGCAACGCCGAGATCGCCGAGCGCTTGGACTGTTCAGTCCGGACGGTACGAAAGTGGCGGAATCGGTTCGCCGAGCAAGGAACTGTAGAGGCGTTGGCGGACGCCAGGCGTAGCGGCCGTCCGGCAACGGTTCCGGCCGCCGTCCGGTGCGAACTCATCAAATTGGCGTGCGATCGACCTGA
>VGXE01000100.1 GCA_016873455.1 Nitrospira sp.
AGGGGTCATGGGGAGCAGGGCAGCTTGGCCGCGTGTCGATATGCCGGCCTCGGCGTGGGCGGAAGAACCGCGAAGCGTGCATTCTACAACGGGTGAATGGGCGTGTCCGGCCGGGATTGGCGCGGGACGTGTGGGGCGTGGGCGATATGGCGTTAGCGGACGTGTGAAGTGATCACTCCGCCCGGGAGAGGCCGGCCGCGGTCTGGAGGCGCAGAACCAGCAGCCCGAGCCATTCGTGCAGGGCCAGGCTGCTGTCTTCGAGGGCATGGGCACTTGGCAGGAATCGCACCAGCAGGGCAGGGGGCAGCGTCGAGAATTTCGTTGGTGCCGGAATGACTTCCAGGCCTTCCGACTCGAAGTGGCGGGTAGCACGCGGCAGATGCCAGGCATGGGAAACCAGGGCAATGCGACGGATACCATCGCGCCTGAGCAACGCCGCAGAAAAGCGCGCATTCTGCGCCGTGTCGGCCGACGCCGGTTCGACCCAGCGGACCTGGCCATGGAACTCATCGACGATGACGGCCCGCATCGCCTCTGCCTCGGCCGTTCCGCCCCAGGGGGCGCCGCCTGTCACCAGGATGGGTAGCCGGCTGGTGCGTTGCAGGTGGGCCCCGTAGCGAAGTCGTCCCAGGGCCGGGTGATCGACGGTGTCGCCGCCATACTCGGGCCCCCGATAGACGCCCCCGCCGAGGATGACGATCGCCTCTGCCTGCCGCAGCTGCCGGGGTGTGATGGGAGAGGCCGTTTCCAGTGTTTGCAGCAGCCAGTGGGCGGTGAATGGCAGGGACAGGGCGACCAGCGCCAGCAGGGCCCCCACAGTGATTACAGCTCCCGTTCTGCGGTGACGGCGCGCCAGCCAGAGGCCGGTGAGTGCCAGCAGGATCAGCCCCGATGGGGGCAGGATGAGTGCTGTGAGAATCTTTTTAAGGGTGAAGATCACGTCGGATGAATTCGCAGTGCGGGGTGTCGAGATTCAAGCACTAATTGGCGGTTGCAACACCGGTCGGATAGTACGGTCGAATCAAGTGACCAAAGGCTGCAAGAGTGAGGCGGCCAGGTACCAGGCGATCCAGTCAGGCGATCAGAAGCCCTGAAACAAAAAATCCAGCGCGGCCGAAATCTGGTCCTGCTCCTGAGTCAGCGAAGTCACGGGTGACTTCAGCAGCCGCTGGGGCACGGCACCCATCTTCGGTGTTTCAAGCAGAAAGTCCTCGCCCTTGATCGTGAAGATGGGCGTCAGGCGAGTCGACAACTTCACCTTCGGGAAAGCGTTAAGGCTGCGCAGCGGGATCACCATCCGGCTGTCCAGGCCATCGAGCAGATCACTCTGCACATCCAGCAAGTAGGGTGTTGTGGTGCCGTGACGGCCCGGGTTGGCATAGACATCAAAGCGCGCCATCAGAAGCTTCTCCACTCGTCCAGTGGCAAACCTTCGGCCTCAATGGTGGCGTTGTAAGCGGCAATGAAATCGGCGTGATCCTCGCGCCATTTCCGTTCCAGTTCACGGCGCACAACTTCGCGAAGGTAGTTGTCGCAGATCTGGGAAATGTTGATTTCCAGATGCTTGGCAGCATCCAGCACATCGCTGCTCAGGCTCAGATTGGTGGCACGTTTGCCGGGCATGCCAGTGCGTGCGCGGCGAGCGGCTTGTGTGGCGGGCATAATAATCTCCATGCGCATTTAAAAGTGCGCATATATTAACCCGCATGTATTCCAGAGTCCACGGCTGAACGCAATCTTGTAACCCGAATCCATGCGATCGCATGAACCATTGACGTGTGAGCGAACGCCAGAAAAAGCGACCCCTATGCATCCGCATGATCATGGCCAACATGCCCACGTTGATCAGTGGAAACATGTGGCGGGCCAAGATATACTTATCACCCGGATGATATGTAATGACCAAAGAAACTGGATGGGATCACTTGCTGGGCCTCATCCGGCTACGCTACGCTTCGCCTACTGGCCAAGGCAAGGCAAAACCCTAGCAGCCTGTCGGACTTGAGCCGGCGGAATCGCTGAAGCCAGGCCGAAACGGCTTGAAATCGGCGGATTTTGGTGGTGGGCGCACGAATTCCTCCGTTTCCTGCTACTGCGGACGCAATACGGCCATGCGTTTCAAATTCCACGCGAGGCACACCAGCGTCCATTCGGTCTGCACATTGTCCACGCATCAGAAACTGACGGAAGCCCATTACCGACTTGATGATGCCAAATACCGGTTCCACCGTCTGCTTGCGCAGCGCATAGGTCGCACGCCCTGCCTTCGTCTTCAGCGTGTGCTTCATCTTCTCCACCGGTGACGCATCGGCGGCCAGCGGCTCCGGTTCGGTAAAGCGCTCCCGCCAGTCCGGATAATGCCCTTCGCGTCCAGGGGCGATCAGCGGGGTGATCTGGGCGGCTTCGCACGTGGCGACGTTCTTCTCGCTGAAATAGCCACTGTCGATCAGAAGGGTTCCGGGTTGGTTCAGCCCCTCCGGTAGCGACTGTACCTTCTCCACCATGGGCGCCACCTGTTCCTTGTCGTTGGCCGCATTCGTCACCTGCGCCACCATCACCAACATCGACTCGGTATCCACCACCGCCTGGGCGTTGTAGCACTGCTCGAAACCGCCTCCAGCCACCTTCATGATGCGCGATTCCTCATCGGTCAGATTGACCTGATCCTCGGTGCGCGGTGTCGGGGCGGGTGCCTTTGGTTCCCGTCCCCCAGGCTTCTTTCCCGTCTTGGCTTCCTTGGCAGCGCGTGCCGCCATCTTGGCGTCGTACTCGGCTTTCTCTCGCTCGAAACGTTCTTTGGCGCGTGCCTCGATCTTCGCCTTGGCCGCCGCGATGGCGGCCAGCCGGTCCTCCCGCCGCTTGATCTCGTCGGGCAGGCTCACGCCATCGGGAACCGATGATTGGTCGGCCGCTTCCGCCAGTGCCAGCAGTTCCTGGACTTCCGCCTTGAGTTGGGCTTCGATCTTCTCGATGTGCCCAGAGGACAGCGCACTGTGTCGGCTGGCGTTGGCGTGGATCTTCGATCCGTCCAGACTGACGGTGCCAAACTTGGAGATCTGGTTCTCGCGGGCGACCTGCAATACCTGAACGAAGGCGTCGCTGAATTCCTTGCCGAAACGCTTCCGGAAGGTTGCCAGAGTGTCGTGGTCGGGATGGCGATTGCAGGCAATGTAGCGAAAGGCCAGCGAGTCGTAGGTGGCCCGCTCGATCTTGCGGCTGGAAAACATCCCCGTCGCATAGCCGTAGATCAGCAGGGACAGCAGCGTGGCTGGATGGTAGGCATCGCTGCCGCGTCCGGCATAGGCTCGCTCCAGTTCGGAGAGATCCAGTCCTTCCACCACATCGACAACGTAGCGCGCCAGATGAGATTCCGGCAACCACTCTTGTACCGACGGTGGCAGCTCGATCTATCGGGTGAAAGGCCATGGCAATCTTGCGCTGATTCAGAGTTTATGATTATAACATACTTCTTGATAAGTCCGACAGGCTGCTAGCAGTAACTATCGGGCTTTCCGAGCCTACTTTACGAACCGACTGGCTCCCTTTTACTCCGCCACGCTGGTTCCCAATTTCGCCGCCATTTACAGAGGGGGAAAGCCGCCAAATCACGGATTTCTGTGCCATTGCTGACATTCGCACGAAACCCGAAAGTCCCGCCAGTGTTGGCGCTTCGAGCAGGCAAAAAAAGACCAGAGCAAAGTCTGGTCTTTGAATACTGGTGGTGGAAGGCGGAACCCAACCCAAGCCCAACTTCTGAACAGGAGTCCGTCCGCCAAACCACAGTCCGTGTTTTACCACATTTGGCCATTTGGCGGACATCGGCCGGAACATGCGGACTGGCAGGCTCGCGATGTTCGATGCGGGTCACTGGTAGCCAATCGCCCCCTGAAACACCGGGCAGGATAGCAACAATCGCACACAATGCATTTGCATTGACATGGTAAGGCGACTGAATTACCATGAGCAATATCCACGTCTGACTGGAGAGCATCATGCCCGCCACCCTTGAAGTCGAATCCACGCTGACCGACCGCTACCAGACCACGGTGCCGGAGACCGTGCGTCGCGCCCTGCGGCTGGGCAAGCGCGACAAGATTCATTACTCCATCCGCCCCACCGGCGAGGTGGTGCTGACCCGCGCCGATGTCGCTGAGGGCGATGACCCGGTACTTGGCGAGTTCCTGAGCTTCCTCGCCCGCGACATCGCCGGCCACCCCGAGCGTCTGCAGGCTGTAAATGCTGGCCTCGTCCAGCGCCTGCACGCCCTGGTCGGTGACATCGAAGTCGATCTCGATACTGCCCTATCGGCAGACGATGAATGAGTGCGGGTACGCCTGCGCCCTTGGTCATTCATGGCTGGACGGTTTTCGCCCATCCATTGTTCCTGGCGCAGCTTGAAGTGCTGGCGCAGCAGGTCGAAGCCCTCCAGCGGAAGGACCCGGTCGGGTACAAAAAGAAGAATGCGAGCAAGCGATTGGCGGCGATCGCCAAACTCGCGTTCGACGTCATCCCGCAAGATCCAGCGCGACCGGAGTATCGGCAAGGCGGCACTCTCGGTGACGAGCACAAGCACTGGCTCCGAGCGAAGTTCTTCCAGCAGTACCGTTTGTTCTTCCGCTACCACGCGCCCAGCAAGGTGATCGTGTTTGCCTGGGTCAATGACGAAGACACAAAGCGCGCCTACGAGAGCAGCGACGACGCCTACCGGGTGTTCCGCAAGATGCTGGAAAGCGGCCATCCGCCAGACCACTGGATTCAGTTGCTGGCCGAGGCCCGCACCGAGGGGCAGCGCTTGCAGCAGTTCGCCGCCGGCATCACGCGGTAAGGCTTGGCTTTTATGGGGAACAGCGTTGTCATGGTGTCATCAGTCTTGGAGAAGAAGATGCACTACCCCGTGATGACCGAGAGGCAAGTCGCCGTCCGATGGAAGATCAGCTTGAAAACCCTGCGGCGCTGGCGGCTCGACGGCGAAGGGCCTACCTGGCACAAACTGTTTCACCACGTCCGCTACCACGAGACAGACATCTTCGAGTTCGAGCGCCAGAGCGCCCAACACTGGATCGCGATCCTCGGTGACGGCGAGCGCGTTCCTCGCACCATCACGCATCCACCGAAAAACGCTGAAGATCCTCAATTACCGGATGCCACCGAGCCCGAGGTGCAGTACGCCAGCGCGAAGGATGTCGTCGAGGCGACAGGCCTGCCCGCAAACCTGTTCACCGACCGAGTTGTGCGAGAGCGTAAGCGCGTCCCACATCTGTTGCTGGTCAGTAACTTGCGCTTCTCGCTGGAGGCCATCCTACAGTGGGAGCTGGCGAACAGCGTTCGGGGCGATTTGAAGGAGTTGGTGGCACCCCCCGCTGCGCCTGAACCAGAGTCTCAACCGCAGCCAATGGCCCGCGTACCGCGCTGGTATGAAGTGGTGCTGGAACAAGACCGGGAAAGGCTCGATTCCACACCTTAATCCAAACCAATGTCCCTGCTTTCTTTAGCATCAGTCGGCGCTACAAAGCAGCCATTACGTTACGCGATGGCATTAAGCCCTTTTTTCTGAATCACGGTCAGTAGCCGCAAAGCTGGCCCACCCGGTTTCTTGACGCCACGCTCCCAGTCGGAAACAAGATTCTTCGAAACGTTAAGGTAACGAGCAAACACTGGCTGTGAGATGTGTTCCCGCGCCCTGATGGCCTTGATCTCATCCGGGGCAAGCACATGTACCGGCGTCAGACATGCATCATCGAACTCCCGCATCGTCTGCTTATCGATCGCTCCGATGTCGTGCAGAGCCTCCATCGTTTCGTGGATAGCGGCGAATGCTTCGCTGCGATATTTTTTAGCCATCTTTCGTCACCTCTTCAAATTGACCGTTTTCAATCAACTGACAAATCTGTTCGTCGGACAATGTCAGGATCATCTTGGCCGCCCTCTTGAATTGCTCTGCTTCATCGTCACGGATATTGCCGAGATCGCTTTTGGGAAATCCATAGACAAAAAACGCCTTGTCACCTTTCCGATACAGCACGATGCTACGGTACCCTTT
>VGXE01000101.1 GCA_016873455.1 Nitrospira sp.
CTACGGGAGGAAAACCAAACCGACGAATTACGCTACACTTATCCACAGCCGCCTCTATGACAGGCGGCTATAGCCCCTGGGTAAAATTCAACGCGCATCCCTGGGTATTTTTAGACGCGCAGCGACACTCTGAAGCCCAGCATCAGCTAGGGAAAGAATATTCGGGCGTCCAACCCCGAAAATCAGAAACATCTCTGCTGTCCATCTTCCGATTCCAACAATCGTTGTTAGTTCCTCGATCACTTGCTCATTGCTGAGGTGGCGGAGTCTAGCCAAGGCCAACTCCCCCGAAGTCATTCGATCCGCCAAACGAATTAGGCAGTTCGCCTTTCGTGACGATAGACCAACAGCTCGGAGGGCTTCCGCGTTCAGCGAAGCAAAGTCTCTTGGTCTAAAGGGACGTGGCGCAACCGTTGAAACTCGGCTAACTAACGAGACCGCTGCTTTTGCTGAGAGCTGCTGTCCAATAACAGACGTAGCTAGAGTATGAAAGGCGGTCCCCCTGCGCGCCGACAAATGACAGGGTCCATGCTTCTTGATCAGCCGAGCCATTATGGGATCGCACTTCCCCAAATGGCCTTCAGCGTCCTTGATACTGGATACCGTAAGTGGCGACTCACGCATCATCTAAGCCGCCGATTTCATCGCCCCCTTCGGAAGGAATCGTCGAAACGAAGCAGGGAGAGGTGCATTTTCTAGACTTCGCTGGGAGAACAAGAAGCGTCCATCGCAGACAAAGCCCAAATGGTCCCACTCAACGTCATTCAACGCCTTACAAAAGGCATTGAGATCGACAGAAGTATCGTGAGGAAATACAGCCAGAATTGCGCCATCAAAATTAGTGCAAGGATGCACAAAAAACGGTTGCGCGTTCCTGGTCTTCCCATTCACATAGACACGTGGGGCTTCAGTGATCGGGTAACCACGTCCCCAATGCCACCAGTTAGATTCGTCAAAAGGGCGAATCCCACGAGAAATCAGACGCTCTTTGTGCTGTAAAAGCACACTGGGAGGAGGATCCCCCTTCCCAATCCAAATCATTTTTCGCGTCTTACCAGTCTTAACCGTCCCCGAGCACACAAAGTCGAGATTGCCATTCACATCATCAGCATAAATGTCGTCTGCACCTGACACCGCACCAACCTTGACAGAGGCAACATCCTTCAAATGAAGTTCATGAACTTCCCGTGCGAACATCAAGTGGCCTGCCGCCTCTACGAAATGCCGAGGCTCCCATTTTGGATCAGCTAATGATTCCTCCAACTTATCTCGATTACCAATCTCAGCGTATTGGGTCTTCCTCGAGAAGCAATTTTTTTCGTACCGCCAAATAAGGCAGTTCGGTACAGCTGCAGAAAAGATTCGAGCGTCACCCATCTCGATCGCGTGCGTAATGGTCCCGTGGGCATAAAGCCACTTGTTCATCTGAACGCTCGAAGTCGTCTTCATGAAGTCACGCGGTGTAATAAAAATCAACTCACCGTGTTTCTTCAGGTGTCGCACCGCCTTTTCAATGAAAAATAAGTAAAGATTTGAACGCAGATCGAATAGTGCTGACCGGATCAATGACTTCGTTTCCCCATGAATATCTTGATAGCGAACGTATGGCGGATTGCCGATGACCGTATCAAACTGTTCAGAGTCCGGATACGCAAAGAAATCGATATTCAGACTGCCCTTGGGCGCATGGACTCCGTCTATCTCTATCGAAACGCATCCGGGAAGGAATCTCGAAAAAGCGCCGTCACCACACGAGGGTTCAAGTACGCGGCCTGTATTCTGCCGCAATGCCAACATCGCTTTGACAACACATTCCGGGGTGAATACTTGCCCCAGCGTTTCAACGTTAAATTGCGTTTCCAAGATGCTCCTCAAATTCATCCAGTATGTTGGCTCGGGCCTTGATTGATTCATAGAATTTGCCAAGCAGGAACTTCACTGCCTGATCGTGCGTTCTGTCCTTTGGCATCCGATTGTTGCCCCAGTTGCACTGAAATGGCAAGTTATTGCCGTTGGCCACGAGCGTCTGAAGCTGTTTCAAACTAGTGCAGAAAATGTCGCGGGGATTTTTCTTACTAACAACAAGAAAATAGTAGTCTTTATCCTTTTTAGTATTGAGTCCCCGTTGCATTAGCGCAAAATACTCATTCCAAGGTGTTTCATTAGCGAAAGTTGGCCAAATGCCCGTTAATGCATAATACATTCCAAGTTTGCACTGAACGTTATCGGCCGTTACCGTTGATGTCACCTTGATATTTACGGGAATCTTTTCGGTGCCCTTCTTAATCGCAAAGTCATACCAATAGCGCGGCGGAGGAAGCTCGATAGCGAATTTCTTTGCAATCACCTTGGTAATCTCATCTTCGTTGATAGCCGACATAATTCTGCCGTCGCCAGATCCTTTGGAGATATTTACCCCATTGGATACCAAGTAGTCCCTAATTTCATTAAGCTCAACCGGAATCATGCCTTCCTCCCTTTGCTTGTCGTTCTGACTGATTTTCTTATTTGCTTCTTGGTTTGATCTTCAGACCAAACATCAAGATAGATTGAGATTGGATTCGTTTGGTAGCCTCGATATTCGTACCGTGTCGAATTGCGATTGTAGTAGGTCACGAAGTCGGATTTGGTCCGGAAAAAGCGGAACAGGCCCTCTCCGTTGATTACAAGAATCTCGGAGTTGGCCGTATGGAACTGCTCTGCGGCGATTTGCCTCAAATAGGCCTGACGCACCTCAGGCCATGTAGGATTTTTTATACTTTCACCGGAAATAGCGCGCCACCATTCGCTTAACACTTCTGGAAGCTTCTCGCCAAGAGCTTCTCGAT
Organism: Nitrospira sp.; assembly: GCA_016873455.1. GTDB lineage: Bacteria > Nitrospirota > Nitrospiria > Nitrospirales > Nitrospiraceae > Nitrospira_D. Next base: position 2,829 of record VGXE01000101.1, read on the forward strand.
CTTCCTTCTTAGTGGGATCGAACATCGGCTGATCCTTGGCTGCTTTGCCTCGTTGCGCGTTCCGCAGTGCTATGCGATGCCTGCTGCAGTAGGTAACGACCGCCTTATTTACTTCCCTGCCGTTGGCCAACCCAACCTTGCCACCATTAGCCTTTATTTCAATTTCTCGAGTCTCGTAGAGGATGTCACCTCTGACTGGCTTTTCGGTCTTGCCACTAAGCAACATCAGCAGCAGTTCGCCCTTCCCCATTGCTGCATTCGGCGTTCCACCACCCGCTCGCTTAAGAAATATCCTCTTAGCAAACTCGCGGTACGCTGGTTTGATGAAGGAAAAAACGCATCCACCTTCCGCCTCGAAGAACTGAGGGCGTAGCGCCGTAGAACTTCTTATGGCATCAATTGCAGTACTCACCGAAAGGTCTGCACGAAGGGCCGCCATGTAAATTGCATCGGCAAGCTCTTCGAGCTTCTCCGGTGTCAATTTAGCAAATAGATCATGCTCTTTAAGCTTTGTCTCAATGTGAGCTACGTCTTTCCTTGTATTAGCCGACCATGTAGATGTAGCCATAGAGCCTTGTAAGGTAATTAAATTGTGATGCCGGAACAGCTGTGCCCAGTAGAAAGATAGAGCAAGTTGTTTCGAATCACAATGCCTTCACTTTCAATTAGGAAGGAGCAGGGAGCCAGGCCGCCTGCTCCTAAGAGATTACTGCCCAATGTTGTCTTTCCCGTCGTCAAACTGAGCCTTGCCTTGAGACTTCTTGCGACGCAGAAAGCTAGGGACCGAACCATCCTCTGCGGTACTCATCAGCAGTTCTTCTTTCGCCGAAACACGTGATGACATTTTGCGACTGGAGTACATAGCTTCCTTGCGGAAACGGGCACTGTCCATGTCTTTGGCGATCTCCGCCATGCCTTCCAGCACTTCCAAGACCCAAGGATTATCCGCGAAACGCAGGCGTCCCTCGGCGATGATCTTTTGGATCGTCGCCCAGTCACCGTGCTCGGCTGCTGCTCGCGCCAGGTCGAGAAACTTGCCTGCCTCAAGTTCGGTTTGGCGGGCCACCACCAGCGGATCCTGCAGGAGTGCCTCCCATGCCTGGGGCGACATGGCCTTTAGCGTCAGCGTGGCATCGGGAATGGCGATGGGTGAGCCATCCGGCGTGCTGGCCGTAACGCCGGCCTGCAGCAATTGGTTCCCGGATTCCAGTGCCATTCCTGCCGGGATTTCCAGTTCGACAAGTGCCCAGGCTTCTGCACCCAGTGGGATATCCGGGAGACGGACGAGCGGAAAGCCTTCTCGTTGCTCGACCGGATAGTCGTTCAGCAGCGTGATCTTGACGCCCTCGGGAGCGGCCAGGGCCAAACGTACATGCCGGGCGTACAGGTTCGAAATGAAGTCGAACTCCTCGGCGAAGGGCTCGAACAGGTCGGCTGCGGTATCGCCATAGTAGTGATTGCCACCGCCGCGCTTGCCCATTTCCACCATCAACTCTTCGTTGAAGTCGCGCCCCAGGCCATACGTCGATGTGGTGACGCCCTTTTCGGCGGCGACGGCACACAGCGCGGCGATTTCATTGGTGTCCGTTGTTTCGCCTACGTTGGCATTGCCATCAGAGAGCAGGATGACCCGGGCCAGGGCAGCCTGCTTTACTCCGTCGAGGATCTCCGCAGCACCGGTTTGCCATCCGCCATGAAGATTCGTCGAGCCACCTGACCGGACATGGGCCAGTGCAGCATAGAGGGCTTTTCGGTCGCCGACAGGTTTTGCTGGGGCGAGTGTTTTGACACGATCATCGAAAACGATCAGCGAGGCCACATCGGTGGATTCCAGGCGATCGACGATGTGCTTGGCACAGCGAATCGCCTCGAGCAGAGGCTCTCCGGACATCGAACCGGAGCGATCAATCACCAGCGACAGATGGTACGGCTTGCGGTCCTTCTTTTGCGCCGGATCAGGATCCGGTGCCTGTACGCGGACCAGCACAGGGAGTTTTTGGGCCATGCCCATGATGAGGGCAGGCTTGAGCGGGGTGATCAGGACTTGCGGAATGTTGTTGTTTTGCATCTCATCTCCTGTTCGTCCGGCCCAATTGCCGGAGCATGGAAGACAAGATACGGGGTGGCGGGCTCACAGAATGCGCCCGACAAAGAACTCACTCCCTTACCGGCACAAAATTGTCGGCCGCATACAGAGCCTGGAGAACTGCGCGCATCTCTTCGGGCAGAAAGCGCCATCCAGACGATGCAATCTTGTCGTCGATCCCGAATAAGGCTTCGGCGACCGAACCGGCGATGGCGGCTATTGTGTCGCTGTCGCCACCGATCGAGATCGCGTTGCGTATGGCGTCCTCGTAGTCAGTCGCTTCCAAAGCGCAGGTCAGCGCCTGCGGTACGGTGTCCTGGCTGCGCTCGTTATAACGATAGGTGGGGCGGATTTCGTCCACGGATGGCGTAAGGTCGTATTGGAATTGTTGGGTGATCGCCTGCCGGATTTCACAGGCAGTCCGGCCTGACCTGGCGAGATGTATCGCTACGGCCGTGGCAGCCCCACCACGCATGCCTTCTGGATGATTGTGGGTTACCTCCGTGACACGGTTCGAGAGAGCGATGGCTTCCTCAACACTCTTCGCCAGCAGCCCCGCCGCAGAAACGCGCATCGCTGCACCGTTGCCGAGGCTGTTGTACGGGCCCATGTCGTCGGTAGCAATCCACAGGGAAAATCGTTGTCCCCAGCCGCCGTTGTCCCAATATCGGCGGCCCCATTCCCGCAGTGTTGCGGCTGGATCCTTGTCATTGACCAGTGCATCGGCAACGGCGATGGTACAGACGGTGTCATCGGTAAAGAACGCCTTCGGGTGAAAGAAGGGTGTGAAATCCTTCGCCCGGTAGTTATTGAATTCGTAAACGGAGCCGACGATGTCCCCGATGATCGCACCCAGCATCAGTCTTCCCCCTGTTCACTGTCTTTGTCGGCAGGCTCCGGGAGTGCGGCTCAGGGGGGCGGGTCAACGCCCAGCAGCAG
>VGXE01000102.1 GCA_016873455.1 Nitrospira sp.
GACGATGGGCAAGCCCAGTTCGCTACCCAACATGGCGTTGAGGAAGTGGATCAGCAGGTTGACATGCTCCTCAGCACCCAGGATGGCTTTGAAGACACAGTCTACTTTGGGGTCGATGGCGTGTTTCATGGTGAAGGGCAGTTTAGCACAAAGCTCAGGCGGCCTGGCGTTGACAGCACATCGCCCAGGCCGTCTTGATGCCGCGCAAGTATCTGGTCTGGCGTTTGGCTGCATGGGCTACCATGGATTCTGGTCGGCCTATGGCGTGACCAAATTCCTTGAGAAAACGGCTGGCGTGTTCGATCGCTCCGCATCCACCCGCAGGACAATGTGATAAAAGGACATTCAGGCGCAGAATCCAGTCCACCATCCACTGCCTGCGATGATCGAAATTCTGCTCGCTGTGGGCATCATCACCGCACAAAAAGGCACGACGAACACTGGAATGCTCCTGTTTACTTGTAAGCATTCACGCCCCCCCACATTTTAAGGCCCGATTTGGAAGGAGAAGTGAGCAATACAGCCATTCTTCGTTCCGAATTCAGACAGGGGAGTGAACGCTTACGTTTACTTGAGGTTGTGTGGGCTGAGGATAGGGTTCAGAGGAAAAAGGGTAAATTTGAGTGACTGTCCTTAAATTTTTGTAAGCCCATGAGGAACGCTTGTTCCTCAATTTTTTTGAGCCAGAAGGGCTTTCAGGCGTTCTATTTCAGCTTCCTTTTCCTGTTCACGTTGCAAAGCCGCTTCTTTGGCTGCCTTCTCAGCTTCCTTAGCTGCCTTCTCAGTTTCCTCCCTCTGCATAGCCGCTTCCTTCTCCCTCAAAGCCGCTTTTTCCCGCCGCATAGCCGCTTCCATCCGTATCAAAGCCGCCTGTTTTTGCTGTTTCTCGGTTTCCAGTTCCAGTTGAATCGTCTTCTGTTGGCGCAGGTAGTTCTGGCGGCTTTGATACAGGTGATAATCCGCTTCTTTTTCCGAAAATCGTTTGATCACGTTCATGACTTGCTCCATTTCCGGGGTGTGCATCCACTCCGGTAGTTGGGTGTTATCCAGTTTTTCACCTTCCTTGAACAATCGGATCCAGCGTGCTTCTTCAGTAGTGACCACCGCTGTTTCGTCAAACTTGGGTAGTTCGACGACCCAGATTCCGCCGTTGTCGAGGAGAACCTTACCGTTCTCATCACGCAGTTTGAAGTTGTGTACATATTTTTCATCGTCCTGGATGACCCGGGCATCCATCAGCCAGATGGAGTAGGTGGGCTTCAGTTCCCGGTAGTTTTCGCCTTCTTTCAGTTGTTTGCTGTAGATGTCGGCCCAGGTGTAGGCCATGCGGGCCGGGATGTTGCTGTAATTGAGTAACTGGATTTCAATCTGATACATCCGCTGTGCCTCATCCCGGGCCTTGATGTCCACGATGCTGAGTTTTTCATCGAGCATTTCCTTGTCGTTGTACGGATTGAGGATTTCAACCGCGACGATGGGCGAGCCCAGTTCGCTACCCAACATGGCGTTGAGGAAGTGGATCAGCAGGTTGACATGCTCCTCAGCACCCAGAATGGCTTTGAAGACACAGTCTACTTTGGGGTCGATGGCGTGTTTCATGGTGAGGGGCAGTTTAGCACAAAGCTCAGGCGGCCTGGCGTTGACAGCACATCGCCCGGGCGGTCTTGATGCCGCGCAAGTATTTGGTCTGGCGTTTGGCCGCATGGGCTACCATGGATTCCGGTCGGCCTATGGCGTGACCAAATTCCTTGAGAAAACGGCTCGCGTGTTCGATCGCTCCGCATCCACCCGCAAGACAATGTGATAGTGATTGCTCATCACCGCATCAGCTGCCACATCAATGCTGAAAAGGGTGCTCAGGCGCAGAATCCGCGCGGCCATGCGAGCAAGCATCCCAGAAAACAGATCGTTGACGCGATTCTGTACACCCTCAAAACCGGTGCGCAATGGCGTATGTTGCCCAAAGACTTTCCGCCGTGGCAGACCGTTTATGACCATTTCAGTCGCTGGAACAAACGTGGGGTCTGGGAAGCGGCCCTGGACGACTTGAACAAACGGCATCGACAAAAACAACAGCGCACATCACAGCCCAGCTACGGGATCGTTGATTCACAGAGCGTCAAAACCCAATACGCCAGCGACGATCGGGGCATCGATGGTGGCAAAAAAGTGAAGGGACGCAAGCGTCACATCGTCTTGGATATTCTCGGCAACCTGCTCCATGTCGAGGTTCATGCCGCCAACATTCACGATACGGTTGGGGCGTGTGAAACCCTGTATCGGGCGGCCGGGAAGCATTCGAGTCTTGCCGCTTTCTCGGGCGATGCCGGGTATCGCGGCACGGCGGTGCGCTTTGTTGATGAATCGTTGGGATTGACGCTTCATATTTCCGAAAAAATACGGGATGGATTCGCCGTGCTCCCCAAACGCTGGGTCGTAGAGCGTACATTCGCCTGGTTGGGCCACTTCCGTCGGCTCAGCAAGGACTTCGAAATTCTGACCGGTACAGCCGCAAACATGATCCGTATTGCTAGGCTCAAAATAACCCTTGCAAAATGCGTTTGAATTTTTGCCAGACAGCTTCCTACTTTAGATGCCATGGTCCACCGTCCGAGACGGCCTTGGCCAGACTGGCTCCCCACCGTAATTCCTCGATTGCGCTTCGCTACATCGAGGCTACGAGTTATCCCGAACTCACGTTACCTAAGCCGCCGGGAGACCCCGGCCTATGCCAAAGTAGGCAAAACCCAGGCTTTGCAGGCGGGCAGGGTCATACAGATTGCGGCCATCGAATATCACGGGGTAGGCCAGCATGGCTTTGAGCCGGTCGAAATCGGGGCTGCGGAAAACATTCCACTCGGTGACGATCACCAGGGCATCGGCACCGTGCAGGGTTTCGTCGGTATCGTTGCACAGTACCAGCCCGGCCTGATCCGGATAAAGCCGTTGAGCTTCTTGCAGGGCAACCGGATCATAAGCCCTGATATGGGCACCTGCCGCCCATAAGGCTTCCATGATGACCCGGCTAGAGGCATCGCGCATGTCGTCGGTATTGGGTTTGAACGCCAGTCCCCAAAGGGCGAAGGTCTTGCCGGTGAGCTCGCCGTGAAAATAATCCCGGATCTTCTCCACCAGACGCTGTTTTTGTCGACCGTTGACCGACTCCACGGCCTGAAGCAACTCTGCCGGGTAACCGACATCGCGGGCGGTGCGCTCCAGCGCCTTTACATCCTTGGGAAAACAGGAACCGCCATAGCCACAGCCCGGATAAATGAAGTGGTAGCCGATCCGGGGGTCGGAACCGATACCCAGCCTCACTTTCTCGATGTCGGCCCCCAGCCGTTCAGCCAGGTTGGCCAGTTCGTTCATGAAGCTGATCTTGGTGGCCAGCATGGCGTTGGCCGCGTATTTGGTCAATTCCGCCGAACGGATATCCATGCAGACCAGGCGGTCGTGGTTACGGTTGAATGGCGCGTAGAGGGCACGCAACAATTCGGTGGTACGGGGATTATCCGTCCCCACGATGATGCGATCCGGTTTCATGAAGTCTTCGATGGCAGCCCCTTCCTTCAGAAACTCAGGATTTGATACCACATCAAACTCGACTTTTTTCTGCCGTTGTTGCAGGACACCCGCCACGGTCTCCCTCACCTTGTCTGCCGTTCCGACCGGAACCGTCGACTTGTTGACTACTACCCGGTAATCCTCCAGCCGTTCGCCGATACTGGTGGCCACCGCCAGGACATATTGCAGATCAGCAGAACCGTCTTCATCGGGCGGAGTTCCTACCGCGATGAACTGGAACAGGCCATGCTGAACGGCCTGATCGATGTCGGTGGTGAAACGCAGGCGACCCGAGTCCATGTTGCGCTTGACGATGCTGTCCAGTCCGGGTTCATAAATGGGAATATCGCCCTGGTTCAGTCGCTCGATCTTGCGGGGATCGATGTCGATACACAGGACATCATTGCCTACTTCGGCCAGACAGGCACCGGTCACCAGACCAACGTAACCGGAACCAAATACGGATACTTTCATAAATTCAAATCTTCAGATCATGTTGAATGTCCTGGATATTTTCCAGGCCGACAGCGATACGGATCAGGCCATCACCAATGCCCGCCCTGAGCCGTTCATCGGCACTCAAACGACCGTGGGTCGTGGTAGCCGGGTGGGTAATGGTAGTTTTTACATCGCCCAGATTGGCCGTGATCGACAGCATGCGGGTGGCATCGATCAGTCGCCAGGCGGCTGGCTGGCCACCTTCCAGTTCAAAACTGACGATGCCTCCGCCACTGGCCTGTTGTCGCCGGGCCAGTGCATACTGGGGATGAGACGGCAGGCCGGGATAATGCACTTGCTTGACGTTTTTTTGCTCATTGAGCCACAAGGCCAACTGCAAGGCATTGTCGCTGTGGGCTTTCATTCGGAGTGAGAGGGTCTCCAGCCCCTTGAGAAACACCCAGGCATTGAAGGGACTGAGGGTAGGGCCAGCCGTGCGCAGGATGGGGTATATCGCCTTGTCGAGCAATTCACGGCTTCCCACGATGGCACCGCCCAGACAGCGTCCCTGACCATCCAGGTATTTGGTGGCCGAGTGGATGACCAGATCAGCACCAAACGCCAGGGGCCGTTGCAGGGCCGGTGTGCAAAAACAGTTGTCAACCGCCAGCCACGCCCCATTTCGATGGGCCAGATCCGAAAGAGCGGCAATATCGGCGATTCCGGTCAGCGGGTTGGAGGGGGTTTCGAGGAACAGCAGGCGGGTTTCAGGACGGATGGCCGCTTCCCAGGCGGCGGCATCGGTTAGATCGACAAAGGTAGTCGAGACACCAAACTTGCCCAGAATGTTTTGAAACAGCAGGATGGTGTTGCCAAACACCCCCCGGGAACACACGACGTGGCTACCGGCCTCCAGCAGACCCATGGCCAGGGTGGTAATCGCTCCCATGCCGGATGCCACGGCGATACAACGTTCGCCACCTTCCAGGCAGGCCAGTCGTTCTTCAAAACTGCGAACGGTCGGGTTGGTGAAACGGGAGTAGATATTGCCGGTATCCTTGCCCGCAAAGCGGGCCGCCGCTTCGGCGGCACTGGCAAAGACATAGCTCGAAGTCGTAAAAATGGGGTCTGAATGTTCTCCCTCGGCGGTGCGCCGCTGACCTGCCCGTATGGCCCGGGTTTCCGGGCCCCATTCGTTCCAGTCGATTTCAGTCACTGTATATTCTCCACAGGTTGACCAGCCGTACTCATCCGGGTCATTCGGCCAGGCTGGCAAGGTTTACTAGCGAGGCAAATGCCCGCGTTCCCGCGACATGACCAGCGTCGCCGGTTATCCGGCATTATGCAAACCCATGACACCGTTATCGTGGCTGCGTCCGGATTTTGCCTGATCGTTGCGACGGTGGCTGAGTCGATCCAGATAGTCCTGATCGATGTCACCGGTGACATATTCGCCATTGAAACAGGAGGTATCGAAACGGGTAAGGGCGGGATTCCCCTTTTGGACGGCCTGGATCAGGTCTGGCAGGTCCTGGTAGATCAGCCAGTCGGCACCCAGTTCCTTTTCCACTTCGTCGTCGCTACGTCCGTGGGCAATCAGTTCGTGGGCGGCCGGCATGTCGATGCCGTAGACATTGGGGTAGCGCACCGGGGGCGAGGCCGAGGCAAAATAAACCTTCCGGGCCCCTGCTTCGCGGGCCATTTGTATGATCTGCA
>VGXE01000103.1 GCA_016873455.1 Nitrospira sp.
ACCGGCTCGATCACCATCACCAATTCCGCCCACGGCACCACGCGATGCATCTCATCGAGGAACCGTTCCCGGCGGGTGGATTTGCGATACTGCTCGAAGGGGACTTCGGCAAAGGTCTGTTGGTGCATGGATGCGCCTCCCGTTCAGTGCTGCATTTCTCATAGCACATCACCAACGGGGAATAAATCAGACCTTCCCTAATGTTGAACTGAAGATCTTGCTGTCTTCTCATTCATCATTCAACATGTATCATTGTCAAAACTTCAGGGTTCCTTCCGCCACCATCACACACTGGCCCCCAACCTTCACCGATTGGATGATGTCGTCGTCCGACTCGACTTGCACCAGGATGCTGGAAGGCCGATCAATCTCGTAGCCTTGTTCGATGATGATCTCCGTCTTGGGCGCGATTTCGACTACCCCATTTTCAACGAGATAGGCGCCCAGCGCGCCGCCGGCGCTGCCAGTCGCGGGATCCTCAGAGATGCCGATCGCGGGCGCGAACATGCGGGCATGCACGCTGGCATACGGCTCGACCGTGACCGTCGTGAAGACCATGACGCCGTTGGTTCCGAAGCGGCCGCAAAGATCCACAATAGCTTTGTCGTTCGGGATGATGGATCGCACCCCGGTGAGTGTGCGGACCGGGACGATCAAGACGGGCAGTCCGGTCGAGACGCCTTGGACGGGCCACTTCACCTCGGTGATGATCTGCTTCGAAATCCCCAAGGCCCCGGCGACCATGTAGAGATCTTCTGTATCTTCGACCTTCTCCAAGAATTGCGGCTGTGGCTGGGTCATGATGACCCGAATCACCTGCCCATCGCGGGCGTGCAACTCAGCGGGGAATATCCCGATATTGCACTCATAGACGATATGGGTCACTGCCTCAACGAGCGCGAGGGTACCGATCTGAGCCAACACATGCATGGCCCCGACGACCGGATGCCCGGCAAAGGGAATCTCTTGGGTAGGTGTAAAGATCCGCAGCCGCACAACGGCGGCTGGGTCGCTTGGGGGAAACACAAACACCGTCTCCGAGAGGTTCATCTCTCGGGCAATCTTCTGAAGTTGCTCGTCGAGCAGTCCGCTCGCGTCAGGAAACACAGCAACCGGATTGCCGCCGAACGGTTGGGAGGTAAACACGTCGGCCTGGTAGAACTTCAGTGAGCGCGGTTCAGGCACGATCACCTCCTGGAAACGTGATGCGTCATTCGTCAAGCGTCAAGCGATTTGGAAAGAGCCTCATCTTCACGATTGACGGTTGACCATTGACGAGTGACGTCTTATCCCACCTCGTGGCTGACGACGCGGGCCATCCCCTCTTTGCCGTCGTCCCCTCCGCCGCTGGCCGCGACCGGCCAGGTGACGAGGCCGGAGACGGCATCCACAGAGTCTGTCTGGGTCCGTTGCGCATAGATTTGCGGCAGCCGGTTCGTCCCAAATTTTGAGATATAGAGGAAGACATGCTCCCGCGCATTGACCCGCACGGCCCAGGGATGGAAGTCGTGCTTATAGAACTCTTCACACAGCTGCATCGCATCCAAGCAGGAAATCCCGCCCGGCTCGTTCAGCGTGTAATAGTAATCGAGGGGCAAATCGTACTCTTCTTGCTTGTGGATTGAAATGCCAAATTGCTCAGGGTGGCGGACCATCGGGGTGTGCCGGTAGGCCACAAAGTAGAACAGCTCAGTCGAGTGGATGACGGGCTGGTTCTCCAGCAGAAATTGCCGCGTCTCCATCGCTTCGTCGATCGTCTCACCGGGGAAGCCATAGAAGGCCATCACGTGGTTCCAAATCCCCGCCCGCGCTGCCATCTGGAGATTCCGTTGGATGACGCTTTTGGTGGCATGTTTGTCCATGAGATTCAGCACCCGCTCGTTGGCGGACTCCATGCCGTAGTACAGCGTGCAACAGCCGGATTCCGCAGCGAGATCCCAGAGCGCCTGGTCTTGCAACGTTTCTTCAAAGCGGATCAGCGTCGTCCATTTGATGCCGACCTCTTGGTCCACCAACAGTTTGGCCACTTTCTTGAACAGGGCCGGCGGATAGGACTCGTCGCTGAACAGAAAATGCTGACAGTGATACCGATCCCGCAGCGCCTTCACTTGGTCGACCACAAATTGCGCCGTTTGCCCGCGGAACTGATCGAAGTAGCCCTGTCCATGATCGCAAAAGGTACAGCGGCCCCAATAGCAGCCGCGCGTCGCCAGATAGGGAATAATCCGTTCCGGCACGAAATAGGAATCGAGCGGAAAGCCGTCGAAATCCGGCAAAGGTAACGCCGTGGTCTTTTCGGTATAGACCTCCTGACTCTGGTGAAGACCGGTCGCATCTCGATAGATCAAGTTCGGGACAGAGTCCAGTGTGCGTTGACCGTTCAACGCTTCGATATACCAGAGCAACGCATGCTCGCCCTCGTAGAGAATGGCTGCATCGAACACCTGCGTAAAGAATTCCTCATGCTTGCTGAGATCTTCGTGCAGCCTGGTGATGACGTTGCCGCCGACTACGACTTTGATCTGAGGGAACGACTCTTTGATCATCTTGCAGAAGGTCAGGCCGGCCAGCAGTTGCATCTGCGTACCGATCGAAATGCCGACGACATCCGGCTGCTCTTTCTGAACGGAGGGCAGCACCAGCCGGTTGCAGATCTCGCGATAGACATTCACCTGTTCATCCTCGAGACAGGCCAACACTTCCTTCGAGACGCCGGGCCGATAGCCCAGGTTGCTTTCCATCGGATAGAACACGAGTGAAGCAGGATAATAGGCGGCGGAAATGTATTGCATGGCCTCACGGAAGGTATTGAGCGCCCGCTCTAGCTTGTCGGCATCGTAGAACCGCTCGCCGCGGACAATCGCCTTGGCATCTTCCGCCCGCTCGGCCAAGTCAAAGACGTCAACGGCGTAGGCTTGCTCGAGGACGGTCTTCTGATCAGCCTCACGTTCCGTCAGGGTTCCAGCCTTGGCCTTATCTTGCAGCGGCTTGAGCTGCATCCCCAACCGGCCCTTGACCCAGATCAGAAACTCCATGCTGAAGAAGTGCTCGTACATCTCGATATTGATGTCACGCTGAATGACGGCATGCCCCGCCTCGCGCAGCACGGCGGTCAGCGACGGCAGCGCCAAATACGGCGCCGTCGGCACCCATTCAGGCGGAAACAAGAGCATGACCTTCGATTTCCTCCGGTCTGCTTTGGCCAATGGGGCTAATCCGTCTATCTGGACCAGTTCAGTCATTGATTCTGTAATGTTAAATGTTGAATGCTCACTGGTGGATTGTCCGATAATTCAACACTCAAAATTCATCATTTAAAATTAGTGGCTACATCTTCCCCGCCAGCGTCGTCGTCACTCCGGCCGTTTTGACTGCCCGATACTGCATATCCGGCAATTTCGCGAGGCCGAACTTGCAGATGTACAGAAAGTTATACTCTCGGATATACAACCGCAGGTCCCAGCCGGCATAGTGATTCCGCTCGAATTCTTGGAACACCCGCTCGGCTTCTTCGATACTCATGCCGTTCTTGACCGTGTAGTAGTAATCGAGCGCCAAATCCCACTCAGGATTCTTGTAGGCGGTCACACCCCACCTGTCCGGGTGCTTTGCCACCGGGTTGTGCCGCCCGAGATCGAATGTGCCGAACCCCAACGAATGCACATGCTCTTTGTTTTGTTCCAAGAACTGCACCGACTGCCAGGCCTCTTCTTTCGTCTCGCCGGGAAATCCGAAGAAGCCCATGCAGTGGTTCCAGATCCCGGCCTCCGCCGTCAGCTTGAGATGCTTGGTCATCACCTCAGTCGTCGTGGCCTTGTCCATCAACTGGAGTACCCGCTCGACACCCGATTCATAACCGAAGTGGAGATAGCGGCAGCCGGACGCTTTTGCATCCTGCCAGACCGCATCCTCCAAGAGACTCTTCTCGAACCGCATGTGCGTCGTCCAGAAGATGCCCATCTTGGAGTCAACCAATCCCTTGGCGAGCTTTCGAAATAACGCCGGTGGATAGGATTCATCCGTGAAATGGAAATGTATCACGCCATATTTATCACGGAGATAGACAATCTCACTCAAGATGTCCTGGATCTTTTTTGAGCGATAGCCGGCCGTGTAGCCTTCACCATGGTCGCAAAACTCGCAGCGGCCCCAGTAGCAACCGCGCGTGGCGAGATAGGGCAGAATCTTCGTCGGCACGAAATACTTGTCGAGCGGCAGTCCGTCAAAATCCGGCGGCGGCAAACTGTGCAGATCTTCGGCGTAGCTCGTCGTGGAGTCGTGAACGCCGGTGGCGTCTTTATAGATCGTGTTGGGCACCTCGACCAAACTGCGCTTCGCCCCCAGGGCCGAGACCAGCTGGACAAAGGCCGTCTCCCCTTCATAGACCACGGCGCTGTCGAAGTATTGAAAGAGCGGCGATTGCGGGAGCACATCGCGTAGGCGCGTCACCGTATTGCCGCCTATCGTCACATGGATATGGGGAAAGAGCTGCTTGATCAAGGCACAGAAGGTCATGGTCGAGAACATCTGCTGCTGAAGGACGATCGAGATGCCGATCACGTCCGGCTGCTCCGCTTCGATCACCGGCTTGACCAGGTGATCGAACACATCGCGATAGATATTCACTTGTGAGTCATTCACCGCCTCGATGACGTCGGCCGAGACATAGACCTTGTAGGACAGATCCGTCTCCATCGGCGGTAGGCAGATCCGCGCCGGAGCGTAGACCATCGAAATAACCGAGGTGACTTCTCGAAAGACTTGAAGAGCCCACTCTAACTTGTCGATATTATAAAATATTTCCCCTCTTATGATCGCTTTCGCTTGCTCCGCCTTCTTGATCAATTCGTCGATCTTCCGGTGCGTCACATCACAGAGTGCCAGCTGCAAGTCCATCTCGGCTTCAGTCAACTCCCGCTTGTTGGAAAGCTTGCGTAGCCGGTCGAGTTGGCGCGGGACCCGACGCAGGACCTTCTTGAGGAAGTCTTCGCTGAAGTACCAGTCCCACATCTCCAGATTGATGTCTCTTTGGATCACCGTATGCCCCGCCTGGCGGAGGACGGCGGTGAGGGAAGGCAGGCTCAAATAGGGCTCAGAAGGGAACCAATCGGGCGGGAAGATCAGTAGGACCTTCATCTTCCGACCGCTGGAGGCGTCAAACTGCTGGCGATTGAGGAGAATCAGCTCCTTGGACGTGCGATTACCCTTGGAATATTCGATTTTCACGCCGGCCTGATCCTTACCTGAAACTTACCAAAACTGACAAGAAAGCCAATGAGTTAGATTGGAAATGGCTATTCTAGGGGGCAGAGGGGGGAGATGCAAGGGCGGGAGGGGTTGCAGGGCAATCAGGTACTCTCCTGTGCTCGCTGAGGCCCCACGATAAAGCAGTGGTCCCTCAATGCGCGCAATAAGGACAGTACCTGATCGCCCCGCAAGTAGAGAAAAGAAATGTGTGCCAGAATCAGCGACACCCGAAAGAGAGGTGGCTCCGGTTGGTTGGACAGTATCGGCCCATTCTTAAGTGGCGCCTGGCGGATAGCTGACTACGCGGCGGTCTGCCGTGTCGTCAGATGGTCATAGTACACCTGGTCCGGCGTCTGGCCGT
>VGXE01000104.1 GCA_016873455.1 Nitrospira sp.
GTCGCCGCCGGTGTGCCGTTCAAGGATGGGAAAATGAGACGGTCAGGAAGTGTGAACCGCGACAGAAACGATCAGTCCGAGAGGACCGCCGCCTGAACCTCATTTACACACCTATTGACAAGACCTCTTCTCACGCGCCACAAATCGCACATCGGTATTGAGTGTTGGGGCCTGGAGCACTTCGTAAGGGCCGATCGCATCCAGCGCTGTCATCCCGTCGTACAACAAGATCGCCACTTGCAGTTTCTTCGGCTCATGGGCGTCTGGCATTGTCTCTTCCATTGTGATGTTCTACGTCAGCCATGACGGGTTTGGTGTTCCGTCATCTTCCGGTGGCAGAACGTTGCCAAGCGCGACGCGCTCACTCAATCTAGTGGGCGTTGCTGGGGGCGGATTGGCCGCCCACGACCTCGACGAGTTCGATATCGAACACTAATGTTGCACCAGGCTTGATCAGAGGCGCCAGTCCTTTGTCGCGATAGGCGAGACTTGATGGGCAGATCAATCGGCTCTTGCCACCGGCCTTCATTTGTAGAATTCCCTCTGTCCAACACTTGCTCATTTCACTTACGATGAGCGTGGCCGGCGCTTTTTGCTTGAGCGTACTGTCGAAGACGGTTCCGTCGATCAGGGTGCCGTGATAGCGCAGCTTCACCGTATCCGCGCGTGTCGGAGACGCGCCTTTTCCTTCCTTGATCGTCGTGATGAGCGCACCGGACTCGGTTTTCTTGGAGCCTGGTTCTAACGAGGCCTTCGTGAGGAATGCACTCCCCAGCTTCTTCTCTCCTTCTGCGACGACCGAGGCACGGGTCTGTTGCAGCTCTTGAATCTTCGGGCCGTACGTCTGGAGGTCCACTTTGGGGGTCTTCTTGAGGACGCCGTCACTGATGCCGGACTTCACCAGTTCGAGATCGGATTCGTTCAATCCAAAGGACTCGATGGATCGGCTGATGGTGAGTCCCATGGAATAGAAGATTTTCTGCTCATCGGTTGTCGGCTCAGGCGCGCCAGCTGATGCCGAGGTTGTTCCAAGCCACAGCAGGGTAGCCAAACAGAACACACTGAGTCGCATGAACGGTCCTTTCTTTGTGTGTGACGGGACCTGTTTTGATAACACAAGTTCAGGAATGGTGTCGAGTGGATGGTCGGTCCAGCTTATCAGTCGGCGTGTTGCTGGTGGCCGATTCCAACTATCTCAGGTCGAGCAAGACCAGTTGGAAGGGGATTATTTCCAGATCCACGCGGCGGTGGAGTAACCGAGCCACACGGCCAGGAGGCCTAGGACTGTATGGCTGACAATATTTCCGCAGGCAAGCCATGGCGCGCCGTTTCGGAGTAGGGTCATGGTTTCAAGGCCGAACGCTGAAAATGTGGTAAATCCTCCCAAGAGGCCGACAATGAGGAAGGTTCTGGTGTCTTCCGAAACCAGGCCTTGATGGTCGGCGATCTCAGCGAATACTCCCACCAACGCACAGCCCGCAAGATTGACGGCGAGAGTCCCAAAAGGGAATAGAAGACCGTGGCTCACCTGTTGTGTCACGCTGCTCAGGAGGTAACGGAAGATAGAGCCGATGAAGCCGCCTGTGCCGATGAGAAAGAGGGTGCGCAGAATATCGCTCCAGAAGAGTTCGTTTGGTCGGCACCCATTGTACTGAAGTCGTCCAACTGAGTCACGCGGGCGGACCGGGGCTTGTTACAGGAGAGATAGTCGAAGGGGAAGGTGTCGTAGTACAATCCCCGCGCCAGTCATGGGAGAACCAGTCGAATGATCGATATCTATACAGACGGCGCCTGTAGTGGGAATCCCGGTCCTGGGGGTTGGGGAGTCCTGGTGCGAGCCGGAGAAGTTGAAACCGAACTCAGCGGAGGCGAGCCGGCGACGACGAACAATCGTATGGAGTTGCTTGCAGTCATCGAGGCCCTACAGTCGTTCACTCAGCCGATCATGGCGCGGGTGCATACCGATTCGCAGTACGTCCAAAAGGGCATCAGCCAATGGATTCATGATTGGAAGCGGCGCGGCTGGAAGACGGCCGGCAAAGAACCAGTAAAGAATGAGGATTTGTGGCGGCGGCTCGATGCGCTGGCTGCCGGTCATACGCTCGAATGGCATTGGGTCAAAGGGCACAATGGCCATCCTGATAATGAGCGGGTCGATGCGCTGGCTCGTGCCGGCCTTGAACAGACTCGCCGTGCCGGGAGATCAACCGCTCCTCCCGCCGTCGCTCCGGTGAAAGAATCCGTGGTTTCTCCTGGCGCGTCCCCTATCCTGGATATTCAGCATGCGACCGTCTATCGCGGGGATACCTGCGTCTTTTCAGATTTCTCCTTTGTGCTCCAAGAGGGCGAGCATGCGGTCATCCTTGGTCCTAATGGAGCCGGGAAATCGACGTTGCTCAAGCTGTTGGCCGGCGGGGTGCATCCCGTGCCGTTGGACGAGACGCACGTGCGTATGTTCGGCGAAGAAGGCGGTAACGTGTGGGACGTGCGCACGCGCCTTGGCCTGGTTTCGCATGACTTGCAGCGCGACTATCTGATTTGCGCAGAGGGGCTGAACGTGGTGCTGTCAGGATTTTACGCGAGCAACGATACGTATGACTATCAGGAGTTCAGCGAGGTCCAGCGTGTTCGCGCGCAGGATGTGATGAAGGAACTCGGGGTCGAGTCGCTGGCCGGACGGCGATTCGGCCATCTTTCAACCGGAGAGCAACGGCGCTTTTTGCTCGGCCGCGCGTTGGTGCATGATCCGTCTGTCCTTGTCCTGGATGAACCGACCAGCGGACTCGATCTCAAGGCGTGTTTTCAGTATCTCGACCTACTGCGCGCGCAGATCCGCAAAGGCAAAACTGTGCTGCTCGTCACCCATCATGTGCACGAGATCCCTCCGGAAGTTGACCGCGTCGTGTTACTGAAGGGCGGGAAGATCGTGGCCGACGGACGCAAGTCTCATGTACTAACCGATCAGCGGATCAGCGAACTCTTCGACTGCCCCACCAAGCTGGTACAGGCCAACGGCTGGTACCAGGCTCTGCCGGGGTGAATTTACAGCTGGTTTGCCTCAAATGTGTTGCAGACAGCTGGATCACCGGACTCGAGACCGCGTTTGAGCCAGGTCATCCGTTGTTCGGATGAACCGTGTGTCCAGCTTTCCGGCTGGACTTGGCCCCGCGATAATTGTTGCAAACGATCGTCCCCAATCGCCGCTGCCGCGCGCAGCCCCTCTTCAAAATCGCCTGGTTCGATTAAATTTCGTTCGCGCTTTGCGTGGTGACCCCAGACGCCGGCATAACAATCGGCTTGGAGTTCCATGCGGACCGAGAGGGCGTTCCCTTCCGCCTCGGACACCTGTCGCTGGAGACGATGTACTTTTTCCGCGACACCGAGAAGATTTTGCACATGGTGGCCGACTTCATGCGCAATCACATAGGCCTGGGCGAAGTCGCCCGCGGCGCCGAGGCGCTGTTCCATTTCATTGAAAAAGGCCAAGTCCAAATAGACGCGCCGGTCGCCGGGGCAATAGAAGGGGCCGACCGCCGATGACGCGGTCCCGCATGCCGACTGGACGGCGCCGGTAAAGAGGACCATGCGGGGGTCCTCGTACTGTGGGCCGAGCAGGGTCTGCCAGGTTGTTTCCGTGTCCGCCAGGACGATCGAGGCAAATTTCCCAAGGTCATCGCTGGGTGCGCCGACCGGACCGGATTCCGATGGGGCAGACGGAGCCATGGTGTCGGTCATACTCTGGACCCCGGTAATCATATTGAGAACCGTCAGCGGGTTGGCGCCGGTGAAGTAACTGATGGCCAGTGCCAGGACAATGGTGCCGATACTGAGTCCGCCGGCCCTGCCCATTCGGGCCGGGCCCATCCCGCGCCGATCTTCGATGTTCCCGCTTTCGCGTTGGCCGTCGATGCGCATAGGGGCCTCCGAGGAGGGAATAATCAGTCCGCTTCTTTTTCCATCGATTGGATGAACTTGTCGGCTTCGGCAATGGAACGATTCATATCTTTCACCAGTTGATCGACCTGCGCATCGACTTTGACGAGTTCGCCCTTGATTGCTGAGCGCGCGCGCGCATTGAGATTGTGTTTCAGATAGAGCACTTGATCACGCAGCGGCCTGAGAACTGGGTCGATCCGTTGTTCAGCGCGTTTCATGGCCGACAACATGTCCTTGTATCGACCCTTGGTCTGGGTGAGTTTGGCTTGGCTCTTCCGGCGCAGGTCGGCGCTCGAATATTGGCTGAGTTCTTGTTCCCACTCCGAGAAGAGGGCATCGGCCACACTTTCGACATCTGCAATCTTCTTCCTGACCGCCTTGGCACTGTCTTCGCTATTCTCGAGTTCGCCGTTCAGTTTCTTATACGTGGACTCCAGGTCTCCTCCTTCGTAGGACACCACGTTACCGAATTGTTCCAATGTGGTTTGGATGTCCTTCTTGGCATCCTCTTGAGCGTCTCGTGCCGACTTGACGCGGCTGCTCAGAATATCGCGTTTGGCATACCCCATCTTTTCCATGGTGGCGAGGTAGGCCGTGTCGCAGGAGGATAGGCCAAATGTCATGAGGAGGAGCATGATCGGCAGCACCGAGTTCATAAGCACCTCTGAGAAGGGTTATTACGATTACCGATGGAACTATTTTCTGCACGCGATTGAGGCCTGCATCATACCCGAAGTGCGCAATGGGGGGAAGTCTAACAAGGGCTGCTGGTCGAGTGGAGAGGAGGTGCCCCGATGTGGGCACCTCCGAGCAGGTCACAGTATGTGCGGTCCGAGGTGCCTTACTTCAGCTCCCCGGCAATTTGTTTGAGATCTTTCGGATACAGCACGATTTCGATGCGACGGTTCGACGCCCGCCCCTCTTCAGAATCGTTCGAGGCGACCGGCTGAGTGTCGGCATAGCCGACGGCGGAGAGATGCTGGCGGTCCACCCCACCTTTTTCGATCAAATGCCGGACAACCGTCGTGGCCCGCGCAGTCGAGAGCTCCCAGTTACTCGTGAATCGACTTTGCAATTTCGTGCTGATGGGTACGTTATCGGTGTGGCCTTCGATTCGAATCTGCTTGTCCGAGATGGCGCTCAGGATGCTCCCAACCTGCTGGAGCACCTTGATTCCAGCCGGTTTCACGTGTGCCTGGCCCGAATCGAACAGCACGCGATCGACCATATTGATGGTGAGCCGGTCACGCACTTGCTGAATCGTAATATTCCCTTTCGAGATTTCGTCCTGAAGCGAGCGGGAGAGTTCTTCTTGCGTCTTGGTCAGAGGGGGCTCTGGAAATTCGGACAGTGTGGTAAGTGGTAGCCTGGCTTCACCCATGTCACCGAGGGGTGGCGAACCAGAGGAGCAAGGCGATGAAGAGAACGAGACGGAATCACGGAGCGACCTTCAAGGCCCAGGTGGCGTTGGCGGCCGTCAA
>VGXE01000105.1 GCA_016873455.1 Nitrospira sp.
ATAAGGCGCTCTTTGTCTCTAGCATGGTGGTGTCCACTTGGTTATAGGTGGACACCATCTTCTACTTTTTCAGTGGTTGATAACAGACGGGGTTAAATGAGCGTTTACGTCGAGATTGCTGAAAAATCAGAAAAATGCGGAGAACATTCACTCTATCCGTTGCTATCGACTTATTTATGGAACGAGTTTGGTGTTTATTCGAAGCGAATTGACGAAAAGAAATCGTCAAATAGGCGCGGACCAAACGGCAATCGCTGGCTATACCCAGATGTCGTTGGAATGGAAGATCTGGGAGCTGAATGGCATCGGGAAGTCAGGGATTGTGTAAATCAGTATTCCGACAAGCGGACCAAACTCTGGTCGTTCGAGGCAAAACTGCTGCTTAACCGTTCCAATGTCCGTGAGTATTTTTTTCAAGCTGTTTCCAATTCATCGTGGTCAAACTTTGGCTACTTGGTGGCGGCCGAAATTGAAGGTCCAGACACACTTAAAGAATTGCGCATGCTGTCGGCCGCCCATGGTATCGGCCTGATCAAATTAGACTCTGAAAACCCTTCCGAAAGCCAGGTCTATATTCCAGCAAAAGAGAGAAATGAAATCGACTGGGATACAGCCAACCGGCTAGCGATTGAAAACAAGGATTTTTTGGAATATGTAAAGCTGGTTAAACAGTTTTACCAAACAGGCGAGGCCCGCCCATCGGATTGGGATGGGCGAATAGAGGATGATTGAAGTCCAGATTATTCGAGTGATCCAATAACCGCCAAGTTTTGTTCGCCACGACTAAATACGCCTTTCCATATACGGCTTGAAGCAGAGGAGCGATTCATAACCAATTGAAATCCCCTGACCTCACGTTGTTGAGCAGTGGCGAAATCGGTGGTGTCAAAAATTGCTTCACGAATGAGCGTTGAAGATATTGACTTCATTGCATATTCGAACAGATCCAGAAGGTTTTCTTGATCAGGTTTTGGTATGCCAATTGAAACAGCGTCTTCAATGATGGCTTTGCAGAATTGGTTTGTCATGTGGTTTCTCCTGTCGTGGAGGACATGAACGCTCTGTTTGGGAATTACATCAAGACAACTTTCAAAGAATTCATCGGACGTTCAAACTTAGCAAGTTGATTTCTGCAGCACGACGGATGACCAAACCGGACAGTACCTTGCCTCCACCATGGATCCACCTTTTCAATTCCTGATTCGCCGCTGACCAGTTTCGCTGATTAAGTCGTTGTCGTAAGGTAGATGTTTGCAGACGCCCGCCGCCAAGGTTGAATGTAAAATCGACAATTGCAGCGAGCCGATTTTCCGGTTCAGTTGCTAATACCGGACAATAACGGAGTGTGGCACTGAGCGCTGTTTGCAAATCGGCAGCTAAGTAGATTTCGGCCTCGGCTTCAGTGATCGGCGGATGATCGGGCTTGCACAAATGCCCAAACCCGATTGTCCAATAACCCGCTGGGCAGATATACGGATGCGCCCGCCGTTCAGGATCAAACTTCGGCACCCGATGAAATCCCTCGAACTGCTTGGCTAGGTCGACCGCTGTTTGCGGCACTACAAGTGAACCCATCGTTCCCTCCGTTTTATCAAACCTACCATTGATGCCGAAATCCCAAAACGGGAAGCAATTTCATGGTATTTTCCCGATAAAAATCGGATGGTTTTTACATCTGATTCCTGTAATTTTGCTGAACCGTTTTCGCTTCCTTTCATTTGTGCCGATCTGCATTTCGCCACCATGTCAGCCATGTTTTCAGCATGGTTACCCAAGAAAAGGTGGCTCGGTCTCACGCATTGAGGATTGTCGCAGCGGTGGCAAACAAATAACCCCTTTGGAATTGGGCCGTACATTAGTTCGTAAGCCACACGATGAGCACGAAGCTGCGCACCGTCTTTACGTTTGATAAATCCGTAGCCTTGTGGATGGCAAGCACCACCCCAAAGCCAACAACCGTTTGGTGAACCGAATTTTAGCTTTGCCAATAGCCGAAATTGTATTGGCGTTTCTGGTCTGCCAGTCCGTGCCATTAGTTTCTCCGATTCATTTTGTCCAAGGTTCTTCCCAAGAACCAGAAATTGATCACCCCGGCCCATAGAGCTTGATCCGCCTCGGTCCAGGCATGCACAACCGCTGCTTCCCAACCAGAACCGGCATTAATGGCCGCCACGAATGCGGCGGTTTTAGCCGAGCAGTACAAAGCCATGAACCAGTAGGTGATCACCGGTCTGACACTGGATGACAACGCATCAGCCCAGGCCACGCCGGTTTTTTCACCCTGACCACGCACCGCATCCTTCAAGGCTTCCAAAGCACCGGTATTCCAGGCGGCATCCGAGCTGGCGCCAATTTCCGCCATTTTCTGGGCGCCACGCAGCTTTTCAAATTCCAGCGCCTTGTCCTGCATGGCCAGTTCATGGCCACGTTCGCTCTTGCGGTCGAGCCACTTGAGAAGTTCCGGTGCCAGACGAAAGGCGCCGCCGAGCAGGCCACCAAGCAAAGTCTCGATCATTGCGGGCCTCCCATCAGTTTCAACTTGATGGCGGCACCGACTAGCAGTGCGGCCAGGATGCCTGTGGTGATGACCTTGACGGTGGTTTGCCATGCAGTGCGACGGGCGTCTCGCCACGCTTCCAGCAGGTTGCGCAACTCCCTGATATCCCGTGCAGCATGACCGTTTTCTAGCCCAAGATGGGCGAGGCAACGCTCGGCCCCGCGCTGGGCTGCAACATCAAGCAGATTTTCGAAGTCGTTTTGAGGCAGGGTAACCCACCCTTCTTGGTTTTTGATTTCAAACATAGTGGTCTCCAAAGGGAGGTAATGAAACTGATGTGGTGAGATCGATTAACGATCAGTAGTCAAGGGTTCAGGCGTCACAACGAATCGCTCGCACTCGACCTGCGTCGTGTAACCTTGGCTACTCAAACGGTGCTCGACACGCTTGATGCGCCAGTCTGTGGGGAGGCCTGGACGTAGCGTGATGGACAGCCGGCCTTCGGCAGCCAGCCTCGGATCACCCTGCAGGCTGAACGACAACGCGCCCTGCCCACGCGTCCCGGTGTTCTTGCGGGTGGCCGCCACCGCTCTGGCTTCCGCTTCGGTGGCGTGGACGTAACGAATTTCCTCAAATGGCGGCGATCCTGTGGTCACTTCCCGGCGCGCACCTTTCTCGAAATCCCACCAGTAAGCCTTGGTGCCACCGGTGGCTGTGGTGGGTGACTTTTGCGTATCGAGGTCACTGCTAGCGCCACTGCCTCCGGGTTTACGCGCCGAGTGTCGGTAGCGCCATTCGGCAAGATCTCTGGGGTTGAGGTTGATCGTTGGCATCACCTGGCCGGTGATGGTCTTGATTGCGCCCTGCTTGGCCAGCACCAGAAAACCGGCCACGGGTTTGGCAACCGCATCGTGCTTGGCAGCCAGACGGGTAAGTAGCGCCATGTCCGATTCCTCGGTCTGATCCAGATGCGGGATGGCAATGGCGCCTAGTTCTGTATCGATCTTGGCCTGGTAGCGGTGCTCAGAAGCAATAGCCTCGACCAGTTGGCCCAGCGTCGTCGCATCCCAGGAGCGGGTCTTGGGGCTGCGAAACGGCCCCACCATATCGGCCGCCTTGGCCGAGACGGTCAGCGTAGCCGGCGGTGAGCGGATCTCGACCTCATCGACAATGAAACGTCCGAGCGATATGAGCCGGGTTTTGGCATAGCCCAGCGACACCGTGAGCACTGCGCCGATGCGCGGCAGTTCGGCTATCGCACCGACCTCTCGGCGGCGGTCGTCCAGCGTCAACTTCAGTTCGTCCGATTGGATACCGGCTTCGTCGGTGATCACTAATTCAATCAGGCGGTCGCGAATGACATCGGTGATCTCTTCGCTGCCGGCGTAGATACGGAATAGGGGTTGCATCGCCGCCGCCTCATGACCACAACCGAATCACCGGCGCTTCAGTCGGCAGCGGCAGATCGGGCAATTCAATCAGCAGACCGGCAACAAGGACCGGAGGCAACTGCGCCAACGGCGGATTGACGTCGAGCACGGTAGCGATCAAGTCGTTGCGCCCGTAATGCCGCCAAACCAGGTCATCGAGTACATCGCCGTCACGGGTGATCACCCGTTTGAAGATCGGTCGGGTCATGACTGATCCTCCCCATAGGCCTTAAGCTTGATGCGAAACGCCAGCTTACGGGGCTGGCCGTTATCGGCGAATACGGTGCGGGTATCCCCGATCTCGGTGATCACCCAAGCACCCCAGATGCGACCCAGACCATCGACCAGCTGCAGGGAGCGACCCTCATCGGCCAGCGCACGCATCGCCTCGACTTGGCCGAGGCCACCTTTGAAGCCCGGGTAGACAATACCATCGAGTTCGATCTCACTCACATTGCGTCCGACGAACTGCATAGACGGATCGCGATTGATACGCGCCTGCTCTTGCCAGCGCCAGGACTGGTTCAGCGAGAACGTCTGGTAGGCGAGTGTCGCAATTTCAAAACGAAACTCCCCAAGCCCCAACATCACCCGTTCGACCATGAGACACCTCGATAAAGAAAGAAAGTTGAAAAAATGGGAAGGGGTAGGTATCAGTCATGCAGTGCTGCACTGGAACCACGCAAGGCGTCATGGATCAGCCTACGCAGCCGACTGTCGAGCAGATCGGCCAGGGCCTGCGGATCACTGCCCACAGGGGCATGGATCGTGATCTGCGGCGCGAAGTGGATCGAGGGTGTGCTTGAAATCGGTGCGACACCCACAGACGGCGCAGTGGGTGCCATACCCATCGAAATAGGCATCACCTCAGGCCGCGCCCCACCCCGCGGATCATTCACCTGTTCAGATTGTTCAGGCTGACTACGCTCAGCCGCAGTGACATAGCCAGGTCCGCCTTTAGCGGACAGCCCTTCTGGAACAAGCGTACCGTCCTGTATCGGACTTAGCATTGGCAGAGGCAAGTCGCCCATGGCAGGCAATACCCGTCCCGGGGTTAGACGCTCCGTAGCCTGCCGCCATAACGTAGGTATCATCATGTCAGGCTCAGCAAGAGACAACGGCACGTCCTGCAGTGACTGCGCAAGCTGCCCGACTGTATTCACCACAGCAGGCC
>VGXE01000106.1 GCA_016873455.1 Nitrospira sp.
GATTGCACTCTGCAACTCGGGTGCATGAAGGTGGAATCGCTAGTAATCGCGGATCAGCACGCCGCGGTGAATACGTTCCCGGGCCTTGTACACACCGCCCGTCACACCATGGGAGTTGGTTTGACCTGAAGCCGGTGCGCCAACCGCAAGGGGGCAGCCGACCACGGTCAGGTCAGCGACTGGGGTGAAGTCGTAACAAGGTAGCCGTAGGGGAACCTGCGGCTGGATCACCTCCTTTCTAAGGAACAGAGATCAGAAGACAGAGGACAGAGGACAGGGCAGAGGACGGAGCGCGATGAGCGTTCTGATTTCTGACATCTGACATCTGATCCCTGACATCTGACATCTGATTTCCATAAAGCCCGCCGCCTTCGTATCCCTTCTCGGTCAGTGATTGGTGATCAGTGATCGGTAATCAGGTTGTTCTGATCACTGATCACGGATGACTGAAGACTGACAGCCGGGCTCGTAGCTCAGTTGGTTAGAGCGCGCGCTTGATAAGCGTGAGGTCGGAAGTTCAAGTCTTCCCGGGCCCACCAGGATCGGGGGCGTAGCTCAGTTGGGAGAGCGCCTGCTTTGCAAGCAGGAGGTCGACGGTTCGATTCCGTTCGCCTCCACCAACAGAGGTCGGTCATCAGTCATCAGGAAACAGTAATCAGTTATCAGGTTTATTTTTCCGATCGCCGATCACTGATCACTGATCACCGATCACTAATCACCGATCACTGATTACTGATCACTGAACTGGTTTGATCTTTGACATTGTGAAAGAGGGTTTTTTACGTCGCTGTCTGCGGCGGTTTGGGATTGCGCGAGCGATCCCGGGCGACGCGGGCAGCGGGAAGAGTACCTTTGCGTGGAGAACTGTTTTTCTCTCCGCGTAGGGGATAGCTGAGTTCAAGCGCAAGAAGGGCATTTGGTGGACGCCTTGGCGCCAAGAGGCGATGAAGGACGTGGCACGCTGCGATAAGCCTTGGGGAGCCGCGAGCAGGCTTTGATCCAGGGATTTCCGAATGGGGCAACCCCTCCCGCAAGGGAGATCGCCGTCTGAATACATAGGACGGCGAAGCGAACCCGGGGAACTGAAACATCTCAGTACCTGGAGGAAAGGACATCAAGCGAGACTCCGTCAGTAGTGGCGAGCGAAAGCGGATCAGGCCAGTGCGTATCGCGAGGACACCGGAACGGCATGGAAAAGCCGGCCAGAGCGGGTGATAGCCCCGTACGGGTCAGCCGAGCGATGCGCCATGAGTAAGGCGGGACACGTGCAATCCTGTCTGAAGATGGGGGGACCACCCTCCAAGCCTAAGTACTCCTTGGCGACCGATAGTGAACGAGTACCGTGAGGGAAAGGTGAAAAGCACCCCGACGAGGGGAGTGAAAGAGACCTGAAACCGAATGCCTACAAGCAGTCGGAGCCCCTTTTGGGGTGACGGCGTACCTTTTGTATAATGGGTCAGCGAGTTCGTTTTGGCAGCGAGCCGGAGCCGATAGGCTGAGGCGGAGCGAAAGCGAGTCTGAATAGGGCGCAGAGTTGCCAGAATGAGACCCGAAACCAAGTGATCTAGCCATGAACAGGTTGAAGTGGCGGTAACACGCCATGGAGGACCGAACCCACGCCTGTTGAAAAAGTCGGGGATGATTTGTGGCTAGGGGTGAAAGGCCAATCAAACTTGGAGATAGCTGGTTTTCCGCGAAATCTATTGAGGTAGAGCGTCGTGCGATCGCCGTCGGAGGTAGAGCACTGGATGGGCTAGGGGGGCGCGAGCCTTACCAAACCTAACCAAACTCCGAATGCCGACGAGCGCAGCACGGCCAGGCAGGCGGCGGGTGCTAAGATCCGTCGCCGAGAGGGAAACAGCCCAGACCGCCAGCTAAGGTCCCGAAGTCATGGCTAAGTGTGAAAGGATGTAGGAAGGCCAAAACAACCAGGAGGTTGGCTTAGAAGCAGCCATCCTTTAAAGAAAGCGTAATAGCTCACTGGTCTATTAGCCGTCCCGCGCCGAAAATGTAACGGGGCTCAAGCCATGCACCGAAGCTGCGGGTGTCAGAGGACAGTTATCAGTCATCAGTCATCAGATGAGCGTTGAGAAGGGAAAGCGGGCCGTGACGGCCTTCGAGGAACTCGAGGTGTTCCAGCGGGCTTACAAGCTGTCGCTGGAGGTTCACCGCCGGAGCCTCGGCTTTCCGCCGATCGAACAATACGCGCTTGCGGACCAGATCCGCCGGGCGTCGAAATCGATCTGCGCCAACCTCGCCGAAGGTTATGCCAAGCAAGGGCATTCCAAGGCGGAGTTCAGACGCTTCATTCTGATGTCGATCGGATCGAGCGACGAGATGCGGGTTTGGTCCCGCTATTGTCTCGATCTGGGTTACGTCGACGCGCCGACCTGGCGCCGTTGGCGCGACGAGTATCAGCAGATCAGCCGGATGCTGCAGGGGCTTCACCGAAGCCAACGCCGCAAGCCCTGATTACTGATACCTGATCACTGATATCTGTCCTCTGACGCGGTAGCGGAACGTTCCGTAAGCCTGCGAAGGCGTACCCGCGAGGGACGCTGGAGGTATCGGAAGCGAGAATGCTGACATGAGTAGCGAGACGAGCGTGAGAAACGCTCGCGCCGAAAGTCCAAGGGTTCCTGCGCAAGGCTAATCCGCGCAGGGTCAGCCGGCCCCTAAGGCGAGGGCGAAAGCCGTAGCCGATGGGAACGGGGTGAACATTCCCCGGCCAGCCGAGAGTGACGAATCCGCAGAGATGTTCCCGATTGTTGGAGTTCGGGGGCTGCGAAGCGGGTTCCGGGAAATAGCTCCGGCATCAGACCGTACCCGAAACCGACACAGGTGGACTGGTAGAGCATACCGAGGCGCTTGAGAGAATGACGGCGAAGGAACTAGGCAAATTGACCCCGTAACTTCGGAAGAAGGGGTGCCTCGAGGCGGGCAACCGCGTCGAGGCGGCACAGACCAGGGGGTGGCGACTGTTTACTAAAAACACAGGGCTCTGCGAACACGCGAGTGGACGTATAGGGTCTGACGCCTGCCCGGTGCCGGAAGGTTAAGAGGAGATGTGCAAGCGTCGAATCGAAGCCCCGGTAAACGGCGGCCGTAACTATAACGGTCCTAAGGTAGCGAAATTCCTTGTCGGGTAAGTTCCGACCTGCACGAATGGCGTAACGACTTCCCCACTGTCTCCGCCGCCAGCTCAGCGAAATTGAATTCCCCGTGAAGATGCGGGGTACCCGCGGTTAGACGGAAAGACCCCGTGCACCTTTACTACAACTTTGCAGTGGCGTCAGGATTTGCTTGTGCAGGATAGGTGGGAGCCTTTGAAGGGCGGGCGTCAGTTCGTCCGGAGGCACCGTTGAGATACCACCCTGGTGAATTTTGGCGTCTAACCGCGGCCGGTCATCCCGGCTCGGGACCCTGCATGGTGGGTAGTTTGACTGGGGCGGTCGCCTCCCAAAGAGTAACGGAGGCGCGCGATGGTGGGCTCAGGCTGGTCGGAAATCAGCCGTCGAGTGCAATGGCATAAGCCTGCCTGACTGCGAGATCGACAGATCGAGCAGAGACGAAAGTCGGTCATAGTGATCCGGTGGTCCCGCGTGGAAGGGCCATCGCTCAACGAATAAAAGGTACGCCGGGGATAACAGGCTGATGACTCCCAAGAGTCCATATCGACGGAGTCGTTTGGCACCTCGATGTCGGCTCATCACATCCTGGGGCTGGAGCAGGTCCCAAGGGTTCGGCTGTTCGCCGATTAAAGTGGTACGTGAGCTGGGTTTAGAACGTCGTGAGACAGTTCGGTCCCTATCTGCCGTGGGTGTTGGAGACTTGCGAGGAGCTGTCCCTAGTACGAGAGGACCGGGATGGACGCACCTCTGGTGAACCGGTTGTCGCGCCAGCGGCATGGCCGGGTAGCTATGTGCGGAAGAGATAACCGCTGAAAGCATCTAAGCGGGAAACTCGCCTCAAAACCAGGTCTCCCCGAGGACCGTGGTAGACCACCACGTCGATAGGCCGGGTGTGGAAGCGCGGCAACGCGCGCAGCTTACCGGTCCTAATCGTCCGATCGGCTTGAACCGCTCTCTCCTACGCGGTGAGAAAAACAGTAATCAGTAATCAGTAATCAGTAATCAGTAATCGGTAATCGGTAATCGGTAATCAGAAAAGCATCCCTGATTACTGAACCCTGATCACTGATCACTGATCACTGAAACGCAAAGCACTCTTCCCAACCACACCACCACCACAAACCCTCTGCTTTCCGCCGGCCTGGTGGCCTTGGCGAGGGGCCCGCACCCGATCCCATCTCGAACTCGGCCGTGAAAACCCTCTGCGCCGATGGTACTTCGTCTCAAGACGCGGAAGAGTAGGTCGTCGCCAGGCCAGCAGAAAGCAGAGCAAAAATCAGAAATCAGTCATCGGTGATCGGAAATCAGCGATCAAGACCAGGCGCAAAACCCTCTCGCAATGCTCATCTCAAGCCAGACCATCAGACCACCGATTGCTGATGACTGATCACTGACCACTGACCCCTATTCACGCGGGGTGGAGCAGCCCGGTAGCTCGTCAGGCTCATAACCTGAAGGTCATAGGTTCAAATCCTATCCCCGCAACCAGCGTTACTTGCACCCCCGTCGCCTCACCGCGGCGGGGGTTCTTGTTTTGCCCAAGCGCCAAC
>VGXE01000107.1 GCA_016873455.1 Nitrospira sp.
GCGACACCGCTGCGGGCAAGACCTGGGAGAACTGGGTGCGCAAGTACGCGCAGAAGAAGCTCGCGGGCGAGGCGGCAAGCATCGAGTCTGACTCGGGCGAGTGAACGACTCGCGTACGGCGCTTGCATGTTGCGCGCATCATCCGCGCGCTCGAGTCGCACAACTTACGCACATCATCCGCGCGCGCCCTCGGCATGCACCCTGCTGGGGCACCATCTTAATCCTCTGGCTCTCACAGATGGCGCATACGAGTTGGATCCTGTAAATGACCTTCGCCCGGTATGTCCCAACTGCCATGCAATGCTCCATCGTCTGGAGAACATTCTGAGTATCGAGGAACTCCGGGCAATCTTGAAGGCAGAAGGGCTTAGGCGCCGCATAACAAACGGATGAAGCTGACCGAACCGCCCTCCTGTTTTCGCGCGGTACGATGGTGTTGCAGGCGGCCCCGGCAGCCTATCCTTGTCGTTAAACATTAAGAAGAAAGCACCCTCATGAGCGAAGAATGGTACTACACAACCGGTGGACAGCAAGGTGGCCCTGTCTCGACCGCCCAACTCAAGCAGTTAGCTTCGTCAGGCCAACTATCACAGACTGATACGGTGTGGAAACAAGGCATGGCCGATTGGGTGCCTGCAGGCAAGCTAAAAGGTTTGTTTGTCGCTACCAATCCTTACACGCCACCGCCCTCTCCACCCGCACCACCGCCGAAGCAGGGCGATGCCACTGTTAATAGCCCGAATATGAAAAAGCAAGTTACAGCCATATCCATTCTGCAATCTAGCAAACTCATTACAGCACTATATGTGATAGTTGGCATCGTTTACACGTTGATCGGAATTCCGATGATACTGTTCGGCGGGAAAGACATGAAGATTGTCGGCATTATTTATTTGGCAGGGCCTATATTATCTGGGATTTTCGGGTTCATCTCCTTTGCTATATTTGCAGCAATCTACAATGTTCTGGCAAGATGGCTTGGAGGTATTGAAGTGGTTGTCAGCGATGTTAATTCCAAGTAATAAAACGCGAACCAAGCGATGCACCGAACACCTACCCGCTGTCAAGCCACCTGCTGGCTCGCTTCGCTCGCTGGCAGGTGTCACGCTAGAGGTAGGTGCCGGTGATCGCGGACGTTCGGTGTCAACAGAAACGGAGAAACAATGGAATCGCAGAAACACTCAGGGCTTGGGATTGCATCGGTCATCACAAGCATCGTCTCAGGAATCCTCGCCTTTCTGGTCATCGCAATCGCTGGAGTTGTCGAAGCATCCGCGCCAGGACGTTTGGATGAAGAGTCCTTTGGCGTGGCTGTTCTTGGCATTCTTCTGTTGGCTTCGTTGGGGGGGAATGCTCTCGCCCTTGGGTTGGGCATAGGTGGGCTCGTGCAGAAGGAGAAAAACAAGATTCTTGCTATCTTGGGCACTGTGTTGTCAGGTGTATCTGTTGTTATCTTGTCATGTGTCATGATCCTTGGCAATCTCCTACCCTAACCTACAGTTTGTCGTCATTTCCCAAGATCCGACTTCTCAGACTCCCAATGCCTAAAGATTGGTACATTCGCCGAAACGGGAAGACTCTCGGACCTGTTCCTTCTGAGAAGTTGAAGCTGCTTGCAGCAGCAGGAAACATTCACGCGTCTGATCATGTCGCCAATTCTCTGGAAGGCCCATGGCATCCGGTTGACAGAATCAAAGGTTTACAGCCTGGCTCGTCTCGAGCAACTGCAATGCCATCCGATCATTCGAAACCGCCAGGCTCATCACCCCCGCCCCCAGTGATGCAAACTTCTCCTCCACCACCGGTACAGGGAGATTCAACCCGCGGTTTGATCCCATACAAAAACTCCAACGCATTAGCCGCTTATTATTTGGGCATATTTGGTCTTATTCCAGTCCTTGGCCTTGTAATGGCAATAGTAGCAATCGGTTTTGGCGTTTCTGGCTTGAAGAAGTGGAAACAAAATCCAATCATTGCGGGCAGTGTTCATGCTTGGATCGGTATTATACTGGGGGTGATTTCTGTAGGATATCACGCACTACTGATATTGTTTTATCTGATGATCCTCTTGCAAGATAGGAGATGATACAGCGATGGAATACTATTATACTGACAACAACAACCAGACAATCGGTCCCGTTTCATTGGATCAACTTCGCTCACTTTGCTCATCCGGTGCACTTAATGCATCCGCCATGATTGCACCTGTAGGGAGCCAGCAATGGAGTCCTATCGGGACTTTGATTCCCACTGTAGCCCCTGCAGCGCCTGTAGCCGCTCCTCCCGCAACCCCGATTGAGCCTTTGGCGCTTTCGTCATTTATAACGAGCTTGGCGGGATTTGTATGTTGTCCAATCATCTTGCCCTCGATAGCAGGTGCCGTTCTTGGACATTTAGCTCTTTCCAAATTCAAGAAGAATCCACGCTTGGTGGGCAAAGGCTTTGCCGTCGCCGGACTAATCATCGGTTATGTCGGCGTTGTAGGTTGGCTACTGTTCTGGGTGTTCTACGGATTTATGGTCTTGGTAGCCATTCTTTCGGAACGGTAAATATAATCTCTCACAATGCGATCCACCGAATAGTTGGCCATAGCAGAGGAAGGCGAGAGATCTTGGATCGATGCGTGTTTTGTGTTCCGCAATCGGAGCGGGTCTTTGTAGAAAATGACCTCGCCTTCGCCTTGTGGGATGCCTTCCCAGTTACCGAGCGGCACGCGCTGATCGTTTCGCGTCGCCATGTTCAGGACTACTTTGCGCTCACTTCGGAGGAGCTTCTCGCCTGTGACGATCTACTGCGCCAGGCGCGTGAACCGGTACTTGCAAGCGACCCGTCCGTGGAAGGGTTCAACGTTGGTGCAAACATCGGCGAAGTGGCAGGTCAGACGATCTTCCACTGCCACATCCATCTGATTCCACGTAGAAGCGGCGATGTGAAGAATCCGCGCGGTGGTGTTCGCCACCTCATCCCCGGTAAGGGGGCCTACTGACTTTGGCGCAACCCTTTCTCCGCTACCGGCCTCGCCCAGAGGACTACTGGCGTGGAATCATCCTGTTCGGGCGCAATGTTGCTACCTACAAGTTCGCCCTTGGAAGGGCGTTGCTAGAGCTGCAGCCGGAAGATGGTCAGCTTGTGACCTTGGAGGAACTGGCCGCGCCGTTCTCGAAGCATCTCTGTTCTCACCTGCTGCTCGCAGAAAGGCAGGGCACCTCTCGGGCAAGTCGCTTCTTGGACGCCTGCCGCAAAAGGCCAATGCGGGTGATCTGACCCAGGAACAGCTAGTCGACCAGACTGTCCAGATCGGTTTCAACAACGTGATCGACGCGTTCCACGTTGTGGGCCGGGATGAAGTGCCGCAACGGTTCTTCGTGGACGAACGTAGGAGCCGTCGGGGAATCCGCATGACGCAGTTCTTCGCGGACCTGATTGGCGGCGACCAGAATCCCAACCTGCCTTTGGAGGCGGAGGCACGATGGAGGCTTGTCGAGACCGCGTGGGAACTGGGGGTGTCACCCGCGTTGCTCGCGGTCAGCCACGATCCGGCCACTGAATCGCTGTTCGTGGTCGATGCGGACAGGCGCCGAAAATCCATCACGGGCGCGCGCGATGCTCTCAGCGGTTACCAGAAGGGGCACTGCTTTTACTGTTTCGACAACTTCTCTCTTACTGGAGCGGCGCAGCCGGATGTTGATCACTTCTTCCCGCACTGTCTCAAGGCGGCAGGTCTGGGTGGGTCCATCGACGGCGTGTGGAACCTCGTCCTCGCGTGCCGTCGCTGCAACCGAGGTGTCGCGGGGGAGTCGAGCCTCATTCCCAGCATCAGGCTTCTTGCGAGGTTGAGCACGCGAAACGAGTTCCTGATTGCTAGCAGTCACCCGCTTCGCGACACGCTCATGGCGCAGACCGGTGCCGGCGAGGTAGAGCGGCGGGAGTTCCTGAACGCGTTCTACATGGAGGCTCGCGCCGCCTTAGTCCATTACTGGGAACCCGTGGAGGTCGCGGAGGCGCTATTCTGAGTGGCGGAACACGATGTGAGGCATGGCTAACAACAGCATGCAGCGGACGGCGCTGCGCGCCGCCGCTGATGTTGAGCGTTCGGCCGATCTCATCGAAGGAACGAACGACATCCATAGTGAGGAGACACCGGATGAGATTGCAGAAAGGTCTCGACATCACGCGCGAAAGTTGGCAAGTTCTGAAACGGGACCGCCAGCTCTTGGTCTTTCCGATGCTCAGCACGAGTGCTGCCATACTGATCGTGTGTACGGTTGTTTCAGCCTTCTTATTTTCAGCAGAGCTCGATCGGTGGGCAGTCGAGTTCGTCGCCCGCTTTGATGGCGATGCAGCTGATTCCATTGGCGCGCAGGCTTTGGTGTTCGCCGGCCTCTTGGTGGCCTACTTCGTCCAATGGTCCATCGTCATCTACTGCAATACTGCACTGGTTGGCTGCGCGCTCATACGGTTTTCGGGTGG
>VGXE01000108.1 GCA_016873455.1 Nitrospira sp.
ACCTGCTTGAAGTGCGTCAGCTGCGGTTCCACGAGCGGGTGCTCGTAGCTTGTAAGTGAAGTCTGCCGATATATGCCTGCACGGTAATAGACCGTGCAGATTTCTGCGAGGTCGGCTTCCGCCGTGTCGGTGAGATGGAGGATCAGGGTTTGGCTAATAATTTCCTCCCGCGCGCAATGATTTGTTTCGGATCAAAATTGGTGACGCGACCAGCAGCGATATCGTCCAGCCCCCTATCAAGATCGGCTTTCAACGCGGCGAGTTTCTGCGACTGCACCACTCGCCGGAGTTTCCATTCGCGCAGGGCTTCGCGCACGACTTCGCTGGTCGAAGCGTAGTCCCCACCGTCAACCGCTGCTTTGATGACTGCAGCCATATCGGTGGGCATTGTGATGGTCATGCGTTCTATGCTGGCCATGCTGTTCTCCCTTTATGATTCATCGATCGTACTTTATCATACATATGATGCTTGCGCTAGGCGGGGAGTTGAAGGTCTGGTTTCCTCTGAAGCAGCGAGGGGGTGGGGTTGGATTTTGCTTTATGCATTGTCGGTGAAGGATGGGCCAGATCGCGTGAATTTACCCAGAAGTGGGGTCGGGTCTTGTCTTGTGCATTGTGGGCTAAGGGCGGGGCAAATTGCGTGAATCTGTTTCGGTCGGGTACGTGTTGTGGGGGTAGCGGGCGCACTCGACTGTGTGCCGATCCCATCGGTAGCGTTGACAGGATGATTATCAACCTATATATAACGGCCTACTAGCCAGTCAAAGACGGAGTCGCCGATATGCCTACGACCACCCAATTTGTCATCAGCAGTCAAAGTAAGCCGGGTGCGCTGGCCAAGGTGGCGTCGGTGCTTGGAGAGGCCGGGGTGAATATCAAGGCCCTTTCGGCTCCTGAGGTCACGGGAACGGGAAAGTTGCGATTGCTTGTGGCGGACGTGGAGGCGGCTCGGGCTGCGCTCAAGGCAGCCAAGATCAAGTTTACTGAGGAAACAGCGCTGTTGCTCAGTCTTGAAAATATGCCGGGTGCCTTGAAAAAAGTGGCTGACCTGTTGACCAGGAGCCGGATCAATATCAAGTGCGGGTATTGCACGCCTTCCAGGGAGGGGAAACGAGCCATTGTTGTCTTGACCGTTTCGAATACTGACAAGGCTTTAACGGTTCTCCGTAACCAGTCACTGGATGAATTCTGACCTATGCGGCCGCAGCCGCTTTCAAGAATCGCCCACGGAGTAGCCGTCGCGGTCGTTCTGTGCGGTGTGGTTACGTTTCAAGGCTGTCGAGCTTCCTCTCCTCCCGTCCATAAGTTCCCTGGATATCCAATCGGATTTGTTGAGCGCGGGGTGGCCTCGTGGTATGGACCTGGCTTCCACGGGAACAAGACTGCCAATGGTGAGCGGTATGACATGCATCAACTGACTGCTGCGCATCGGACACTTCCGCTTGGCTCTGTCGCCGTTGTCCAGTCCCTCACGTCCGGACGGCAAGTGACCGTGAGGATCAATGACCGAGGGCCCTTTGCACGGGGGCGTGTCTTGGATCTCTCACTGGCTGGCGCACAGGCTATCGGGATGATAGGGAATGGGACAGATCAGATCGAACTGAAAGTGGTCGGCTATTCGCCCAGGCGTGAGGGTATGGGAGTGCTGAGGATACAGGTCGGTGCATTTTCAGACCTTGAGAACGCCAGGGCGTTGTTTGCTCAGGTCCGGAGCGAGTTTCAGGGAGGGAGGATCATGCAAGTCGATCTGGCAGAGGGCCGGCGCTACCGGGTTCAAGTCGGACAGTTCATGATGGAGACCGAAGCCCAGGCGGCCTCAGCCCGCCTCGACCGTAAGTTCAATCTCCAATCGTTTGTCGTGCGAGACGATGGATAGCCTCTGTTGGAAACAGGTGCAACCATCCGGCAGCTTGTTTTACAAATACATTATTCACAGAAAGCATTGATTTATCTGGAGCTTTATTTGATTTGCTTGCCTCACACTAGCCCCTATGGTAGATCTATGCCCTGTGAGTATCGTGAACAGCGGCCGAATCATTCTGGTAGTGAGACCCTCTGAAGGGTGGGCAGAGAGGCATCCTCTCGGTAACACCTGCCTTCTGGCCAAGCCGGCCATTCTTGTCCAACGTCCGTAATACGCCACAGCTATGGATATCCTGATCCTTTTGGGATTGATAGGGTTATCTGCCGTTATTTCCACTGCCGAGATCGGATTCTTCTCGGTCAACGAAACACGCTTGAAAGCGCTGGCCCAGAATGGCAGTAAACGGGCCGCCAAGGCGCTGAAGCTAAGAAGCGATCCGCAAAAGCTCCTTTCAACCATTCTCGTTGGTGATCGTCTAGTGGGAACGGCCATTCCCATGTTCGCGACCTTCATGACATTGCGTATCTACGGTGGCGAGAGTGTGTTTGAAGAAGCCGTTGCCGTGATGGTCGGCATCTTGACCTTCGTACTCCTGGTATCCGTGGACGTCATTCCAAAGACCCTGGCAGCCAAATTTGCCGTGCCGGTGACCTTGAATATGGCCTACCCGGTCTATTGGGTAGAACTGCTGCTGACGCCACTCCTCTTTTTCATGGTCCCCCTGATCCATAAACTGACCGGAGGAAAGGGGCTGACGCTTCCCTTGGTCACGGAGGAGGAACTGAAGATCATGCTGGACCAAGGGGGAAAAGCCGGCGAGATCGAGTCGGAAGAAGTCAAGATGATCAAGAATGTCTTTCAATTGAAGGATATTACGGCGGAAGACGCCATGACACCGCGGATCTATGTGTTCGCTCTGGACGGCAATCTTCAACTGAAAGAGGCGCAGGAGCTGCTGTACCAATCAAAATATTCCAGGATTCCGGTGTACGACGGCACGCTCGATAACATTACAGGCATTCTGTATAAGACGAAGGCGCTGACGGAATTGGCGAAGGACCGGTCCGATGTGCGGTTGCGGGAGATCGCCCATCCGCCGCTCTTTGTTCCGGCCGGAAAGACCGCGGACGATCTCATGAAGCAGTTCCAGCAGGAAAAACGGCATATGGGTATCGTGGTCAACGAATTCGGCGGTGTCATGGGGTTGGTGACGCTGGAAGATCTGGTGGAAGAGGTCGTCGGCGAAATCGTCGATGAGACGGATATCACGGAAGAGCTGATCAAACGTATCGGGAAGAACCAAATCCTGGTGCACGGCCGGACGGAAGTCCGGAAAGTGAACGACTTCCTCAAGGTTGAACTCGGAGATGAAGCGCTGACGATCGGGGGATTGATTCAGGAAAGTCTTGGCCGGATTCCCAAGGCCGGGGAAGAGCTTCGCATCGAGAATTGCCGTCTGGTCGTCCATGAGGCGGACCCGCGGTCGATTCGAAGCGTGCAAATCTTCAAGGATGAAAAAGTCGCGGTGACGGTTGAGGAGACCAGTCTGAACCCAGTGAGCTAACCCTCAATCCTGAGGGTTGATCCGTCCGTGTATCCGCCGACCAGTGCCAGAAATTCATCCTTATTAAGGACCGGAACCCTCAATTTCCTGGCTTGATCGAGTTTCGAGCCAGGGTCTGTTCCCGCCACCACGTACGACGTTCGTTTGCTCACACTGGACGACACGGCGGCGCCGAGCCGTTCCACCAGGGATGCGGCGTCATCGCGGCTCATCCCTTCCAGTCCGCCCGTAAAGACGAAGGTTTTTCCCGTCAGGCGCTGTGAGCCTCCATCTGAGACGGCGGAGGTGGCGGCGACGGACACCCCGAATTCCCGCAGGCGGTCGATGACGCGCCGATTCGACTGCTCCTGGAAGTAGGACACCAAGCTGGCCGAGATCTCTGGCCCGATCTCTCTGACGGCCTGCAGGCGCTCGTGATCCGCCGACATGACTGCGTCCAAGGACCCGAACTCCCTGGCTAATACCATGGCGATATGTTGTCCCACTTGGCGAATGCCGAGGCCGAGGAGAAATCGTTCCAGCGACACCTGCTTGCTTCGACTGATCGCGTCAAGCAGGAGCGTGGCGGATCGTTCGGCAAATCCATCCAGGCCGATGATGTGCTCTCGGCTGAGCTGATAGAGATCCGCCAGGTCCCGGATCAGCCCATGATCGACCAATTGCGCCACCGTCTTTTTCCCCAGGCCGTCGATGTTGAGGGCAGATTTTGAGGCAAAATGCTCGATGGCTCCTTTCATCTGGGCCGGACAGACAGCGTGGCCGGTGCAATAGAAATACGCGCCCTCCTTGGCGGCTGCCGAACCACATACGGGGCACCGGTCCGGCATGGCAAACGGCGCTGGTCTGGCTTCCCCCGGCACGGGTACCCGCTCGACGATCGCCGGGATTACATCGCCGGCCCGCTCGACTTTGACGGTGTCTCCGTCGCGAATATCT
>VGXE01000109.1 GCA_016873455.1 Nitrospira sp.
AGCCGGGTGGCCACGTCGGAAACCGAATAACCCCGCTCCGTAACCTGTTTGACCGCCTCGATCTTGAATTCTTCCGGATAACGATTGCCGCTCATGACACCTCCTTGATAGCCTCAAGTTTAAGGCTCCGAGGTGTCTACCAAAGCCGGGGCGATTCAAATTGAATCCTGTTGAAAGATTTTCTTGAGCTCAGTGTGACTGTCAAAACAATAACACACTTGAGAAACATCAACACCATCATCATAACCACCTGAGAAGAATGCAAAATCGACACGACATACTTTAGCGAGCTCAAAATCTATTGTGCTATCACCTATAAGAATGGCTTGTTTTGGGCTCATTGAAAAATATTTTAAACAAACCTCAAGATTGTTCGGATTTGGTTTACTGGTATCTAAGTCGCCGCCTGCGCACATGTAGGATACGTACCTAATCAAATCGGTGTCTTTCAATAATTTCTCAGCAAGATTTCTGGGTTTGTTTGTACAGATGCCAATGTTAATACCTAAGAGTTTCAAGTGTTCAAGTATTTCTACTGCACCATCATAAACAAGCGCTCTCGAAGTTTCTTGACTTGCATATTGAAACCGAAATTCATCTAGTAAAGCGGGTGCCTCTGAAATAGACACTTCGAGACAGTTCGCAATAAGTTGTTTTCCGCCCAAACTCAGCCAAGGGACAAAGAAGTCATATGATTTCTGACCTTTTCCCATACCTTTGCGTAACCTGTTTAGGATCAACACAACATCTTGAGCACTATCAATCAAAGTGCCATCCAAGTCGAAGATTGCAAGATGCTTAGCCATAGGTATTTTTACTCATGGGGTGCGAGGGTGGATAAGTGGGTGACAAATTTATCCACGATCACTGCCGCACCACCTTCTGCCGTCAAAACTGGCTAACGGACAAGCTGGGTAAAAGAACGCGACTGTCTATTTCAAATGCCCCTCGATTTGAAATAACTCAACAATTCTGCATCTATTGAGTAAGGGGTATCGACCGTTTCAATCAGCAAAGGTCTGTCCTTTTCTACATCGGCAATCATTCGATGCCCAAACTTCCCAAGCAATAATTCCCGACTCGACATCTGTCCCTTCTGTAACGGGATAGCCAAATACACATCGTCCTCAGTCAGTTTATGCCCTACGGAGAGACCTTTCTTGGCATAAACACCTCGCACATAGGAATCTAAGTAATCGATTTCTCGTTGGATAAAGTTCCTTCGCTCTGTCGGTGAGCCACCACACATCTCCTTTGCCTTATGCCACGACTTGAACCACCTATCGATCTGCGCAGGCAAGGAGGAATATTTCGCAACCTCAAAGCCGTCATCGTTAATATCAATATGCCGCTCGAAGGTTCGCGCACCTTTCCCGTAAGCGATATGAATCGAAGCTGCCCAATCGTGATATTCATGACAGGAGTAGCCAATCACGAGATCGGGATAGCGATCTCGCAGAAAATCAATCTGATTAAGCTCGCATTCGGAATCTTCATGCGGGTATGCGGCAACACAATGATTCAATGCCAGCGGTATTGCCCTATGCTGAAAGAAGATCACGACATCATCCATATCCTTCAGCGACATGCCGCCGGTAGAAATGATCACCGGCTTTTTCGTGGTGGCAATTTTTTCCAGCAGAGACCAGTCATTGTTGTCTGCGCTCGCGACCTTGATTATCGGCATTTCAAACTCAACGCACCAATCAACCGACTTTTCGTCAAATGGCGTGGCCATGGGCATGCAGTTATTCTTTCTTATCGCCTCCACCAGGATGGAAAATTCTTCTTTTGTCAGCCGGGTATCCTTCACGCGTTTGACGTAGCGAATATCCTCCCTCTCAACGAAGTCTTTATGCACAAAGTGCTCAAGGTCCCTGAACTGGAGCTTGATTGCGGCTTTGACATTATTGAAGCGGACCACCTTCGAGAACTTGTCAATTATTTGCAGCCCCCTATCCAGACTCCCCTGGTGGTTGCTGGCCATTTCCAGAACGAACAAGTCCTTGAAAAGCAAATTCTTATCCATAAAAAAACCACCTCCTTGTATTTGTCATTTCTATTAAGAGTTGCCCTTAGTATTGATCCACCGAATTCCTGCAGCAATCCTATCCAGAAAGGCGCCAATCTGTTCGGTTCTTTCCATAATCGTCAGGCCTGCGTGGTTGTGTAGCTGTTGATCTGTTCGAGGGAGACAGCTTTCATGTCTTTCTTGTCGAGATAGGCCCGGTGCCAGAGAACGATGCTGGTCAGGGCATCCGCCAGCGACCAGCGCGGATGCCAGCCGAGCCGGGCCTTCGCCTTGGAACAGTCGAGTTTCAGGTAGTGGGCTTCGTGGGGTTGCGGATTCTTGTCCAGCTGCCAGGTTGCGCCGGCGCCCCAAAGATCGGCCAGGCGCTCGACGATCCATTGCACCGGCTTGGCATCCTCGTCGGCCGGCCCGAAGTTCCAGCCCTCGCCGTAGGACGTGCCTTCGACATACAACTTTTCCGCCAGCGCGAGATAGCCGCTCAGTGGTT
The DNA here is from genome assembly GCA_016873455.1 of Nitrospira sp. GTDB lineage: Bacteria > Nitrospirota > Nitrospiria > Nitrospirales > Nitrospiraceae > Nitrospira_D. Next base: position 2,520 of record VGXE01000109.1, read on the forward strand.
CCAGCACATGCTGCCAGGGCCGTATCGCATGGGGGCTGCGGATGTTGACCGACTGGCCCGCTTCGATGGCGCGCAGCATGTCCGGTATGAGCCGGTCCGCTGCCCAGTCGCCGCCGCCGATCACGTTGCCGGCACGGCCGCTGGCGATAGCCACGCCATGCTCGCCATGCCTGGCCGGGTTGAAGAATGAATTCCGGTAAGCCGAGGTCACCAGTTCGGCGCAGCCCTTGCTGTTGCTGTAGGGATCGTAACCGCCCATCGGCTCGTTTTCCCGATAGCCCCAGTGCCACTCGCGGTTTTCGTAGCACTTGTCGCTGGTGACATTGACGACGGCGCGGACGGAACCCGCCTGGCGAACCGCTTCGAGCAGATGCACCGTTCCCATGACGTTGGTGGCGTAGGTTTCTACCGGCGCCTGGTAGGAGTAGCGCACCAGCGGCTGGGCCGCCATGTGGATGACGATCTCGGGCCGGGCTTCGCGCATCGCCTTGGCCAATGCTTCGGCATCGCGGATGTCCGCGATGATCGAGCGCATGCCGGCGCCGACCTTGGCGACCTCGAAGAGACTGGGATCGGTCGGTGGGTTCAGGGCATAGCCGATCAATTCCGCGCCGAGTTGCTGCAGCCAGAGCGACAGCCAGCTGCCCTTGAAGCCGGTATGGCCGGTCATGAAGACGCGCTTGCCGCGCCAGAATTCCGGGGTCATGGCCAGACCTTCCAGGGCGCCTTGCCGCTGGCCCAGAGTTCCTCGAGGTGGTTCTTGTCGCGCAGGGTATCCATCGGCTGCCAGAATCCTTCATGGAGGTATGCCTGCAGTTCGCCCCGGCGGGCCAGGTCTTCCAGCGGCCTGCGCTCCCAGATGGTGTCGTCGCCCTCGATCAGTTCCAGCACCTTCGGCGACAGGACGAAGAATCCGCCATTGATCCAGCCGCCGTCGCCATGCGGCTTTTCGAGGAAGCAGCGTACTGCGGCGCCTTCCAGTTCCAGCGCCCCGAAACGGCCCGGCGGCTGCACGGCCGTCATGGTGGCCTGGCGCCCATGCGCCTTGTGAAAGGCCAGCGTCGCCCGGATGTCGACATCACCGACGCCATCGCCGTAGGTGAAGTAGAAGGCTTCCTCGCCCTGCAAGTACTGCGCTACACGCCTTAGGCGCCCGCCGGTCATCGTGCTGTCGCCCGTATCGATCAGCGTGACGCGCCACGGCTCGGCATTGCGCTGGTGCACCTTCATCTGGTTGTTTTCCATGTCGAAGGTCACGTCGGACATGTGCAGGAAGTAGTTGGCGAAATACTCCTTGATGACATAGCCCTTGTAGCCGCAGCAGATGATGAAGTCGTTGATGCCATGGGCCGAATACATCTTCAGGATGTGCCACAGGATCGGCTTTCCGCCGATCTCGACCATGGGCTTGGGCTTGAGGCTGGTTTCCTCGGAAATGCGGGTGCCGAGGCCCCCGGCAAGGATGACGGCTTTCATTGTTCTCCTTCCAACTTACTTGTATCTTCGAGCTTTTTGTGAGTTGGTTGATTCATCAATCCGCCTCCGCCAACAAAAACCCCCGCTCGCAACGCCTCAGACAGCAGTCCAAGGAGCCCGAATTCGGGGGGGGTACCTGGCAGCCTCCCTAAAGGCATGCCGTTTCCCACAACTCACATGTCATCGCATAAGAACTGAATTGGAATTGTTTCACGTGGCAATTTTAAGTCAAACAGCCGAGAATCGGAACCCTGAATCCGTGGTCATCAAAGTTCAAACCTCTTCCTTGACCGCCCGGCATGAAATTTCAGCCTGACAGCCGCGTATTTTTGTCTGCCGACATTCTTTTCCGGGGTGACGGGAT
>VGXE01000110.1 GCA_016873455.1 Nitrospira sp.
GACATGGAATGCAACCAGATAGTGCCGGTGACCGAGCAGGAATCCGTAGGGATGAACGAGACGATCCTTGGCTGTTTTGCCGCCGCGTGCGCGATAGCGCAGCGTTACTTGCCGGCACGCCTTGATGGCCTCCCTCAGCGTTCCCATGACTTCGGTCGATAACCGCGGCCGGGGGCCCGGACGCATGGCCAGCCCCTCGGCCTCGAGCAATGCTTCCAGATCAGGCTCCATCTTGCGGGCCTGATCGGGCCGCATGAGCGCCCGAAGCTTGCTCTCCACCCTTTCCAGAGATGCCGCCCGGGCGTGAAGGTTCTCCCGCCTGAGAACCTTGATGGCGGCGCCCATGTCGGCGATCTCCTCGGCCGTGAAGTTGACCAGCCGGTTGACGGCTCCGCCGGATATGCGCCAGCGCTTGAGGCGGTCTTCGTACTGGGCTTCCTGGATTTCGAAGGTTCGCGCGATGGCGTCCCGCATGCGCATGGCCGTGCGACGGCCAACGCCGTATTTCTCCTCGATCTCGTTGAGGGTCAGCCCGACGCGGGAAGCTTGCATATCGATCGCAAGCCGCAGCAGCGCATCGGCTTTCTCGTAGCGCATCCCCTTGCCCCTGTAACTTATGGTTGCGGAGAGGCTAGCACGGGCCAAATCCCGCGCCAATCGGTGGGGTGACCGCTTCTGGCACATGCTTGCCTTTTCATCCCTCCTGAACCCGCGCCAAGCGGGAAAGCCCTATCCAGCTCGTGCTTCCAGGAGGACCCATCCCTTGAAATTCCCAGCTCCCGTCGTGGTTGCCCTGGCTACCGGCCTTTCGGCCTGCGCCAGCATCGTCAGCGAGAACCAGTCCACGACCTATATAGAGACCGACCCCGAGAAGGCCCGGTGCGAGCTCCATGGCCAGGATTTCAAGCGGGTGCTGGAGACCCCCAACAGCATCCACCTGCCGGCCGAGGCGGCTCCACTGACCATCGCCTGCAAGGCGCCCGGATACCGCACCACCACGGCCACCTTGGATACCAAGCTGGACGGGTGGATTTTCGGGAACATCCTGTTCGGCGGTCTGGTTGGCATCGTCATCGATGCGGCCCGCGGCGCCGGCCAGAAGTTCCCCCCGCGCTTTTCCCTGATCCTGGACCCGGAGACCTTCGCTTCAATCGCGGCTCGGGACGAGTACTACGACCGCCGGCGCCAAACCGCCGAGGAGAGGTGGGCCAAGGCCATCCGGGACATGGAGAACCGCTGCAACTCGGTATCCGACAGCGGTCAGTCGCCGTCCTGCCGGGCGGACCTGGACCTTGCCAAGGCCGAAAGAGAAAAGGAGCTGAAGGAGCTGGAGGCGCGGCGGCTGAGCACGAAGGTTGGCATTTGACCGGCCCAGTCCATTCAGGCGCATGGCGCGGAAACGGATACTTCAGGGAGAACATCGATGATGAAACCAGACACGATCGACCGTACCGAAAGGGAAATCGCTACCCAACTCATGTACTGCGCGCTCGATCTCCGCGACTACGCCCGCGTCAACCAACGCGAAGACCTCGCCCATCTCTCCAACCTGATCGAGAGCTGCGCCTTGCAGGTCGAGACGGCTGCCTCGGAGCTCAGGCACTGACGTTCCGTTAATGACGGCGTGAATCAGCCGCAATGATCCAGGCTGCCCAGGAACCGGCAAGCCAGCCTAGGAAAAGCGCGGATGTTCTTCGTATCCCAGGAAGATAGCGGGCTCGTAACAGGCCGTCCTTGGCGACCTGAAACGTACGAGGAGGAAACAACATGAACGTCGCAATACTCCTGCTCACCGTGTTGCCCGCGCTGTTTATGGGGTTGGCCGCCGGTATCGGCGAATGGCGGCGCTCCTGGGGAGACGAGAGGAACGGGACTATCCAGGCCGTTCATTACGAGGAGGGAGAACTTGCTCTACATCTGGAAGACGCTCGTCTTGTGCGAGCCGTGCGCCGAGAAAATGCTGGATTTGTTCAACTACCACCCGAGACATCCCTTGAGCGATGACCCGAACACCTATCCCCAGAGGATCGGGGCTTTGCCGGCGGGACGATTTAACCGCTGTGATTCCTGCAGTGCCCGGATCGAAACTGTTGACTGAGCCCGATCGATGGATGTATAAGCCGCACCAGCATCAAGAGCAGGGCTGACGCCCTCGCCAACCTGCCCGGTCCGGGCAAGGTGGAACCCGAAAGGGGATGTGGCCGCCAGGCAACCAACCGGGCCCACACTGGCAAGCGTCAGCCCTCCTCTAAGCAAAGGAGGGCTTTTCGTTGCAACCGATACCGCTTCGTCCAGTCCGCCAGCTCCTGTCCGTTGAATCCCAGTCGATTGCCGTAACGCCAGTAGTGCGTCGGCATGGGTTCAACCAGACGAAGGAGTGCGACATGTCCATCAATCGTGAACAACCGACTAACGCAGGCGGAAAGACTCTCCTCCTGACTGTACGCTATGCGTATTTCAACGGCGCAGGAGAAAAGATCGAAGACTTCTCGGAAGAAGTGACGAAAAAGGCTTTCGAGAAGGCCGGTCAAGCGGCAACCCCGTTTGAATCCGAGAATATTTTTTTCCAGTCTCAGATCGAAACCCAACAAGGTCTGCACGCTTTTCACGCCATCTCGTCCTGGAACAGGGCGGAGAATACCGTTGATCTGCGCATCACCTACTTGGGCTTTTCCTCGCTGACGGAGGAGCAGGAGGAAGTCCTCAAGCTGGGCGGGAATCTCTCATTGGCACGGCACTAGGTGCCCAGTCCCCCGGGGTACCCCGGGGGCCGACTGGCCCTCGTCAAGGGCCGGGCATTTGATCATCAGCTTGTGCGCCCGCCATCGAGGCAAAGCACTAAAGAGACGAGGAGCCCAGATATGAGCAAGAAAACAGCCGACCTGTTTACGGTCGAGGAGCATGTGGTTTTCGCGAACTGGCTGAAGGTTGCTCCTAAATGCGATGTCGCGGTCACCTTGGTTGATGTGGATACCGCGCTGGAACAGCTTGGGTTCACTGGCAGAGCTGGCGACTATAAAGAAAGTGATGCAGCCGTGGCCGCCATAGTCCTGGAGCGCATCCAGGAGCGCCTACCGCAGTGGGCGTCTTTTCGAGAGATCAAGGACGGCAACACGATGAAGGAAGTCGTCACCCTGGGCCGAAACGTCAAGGAAAGAGGCGCCAAACGCAAGATCGAGACCGCTCCCCGGCACCTGCTGACCATCAACTGGGCCAACAGCGGGCCGGGAATTTCATGGCCGGAGGCCTACTACGTGACCTGGGTGCCGGTTTACGACGTCTTCGTCGTGACGGCGTCGGCTGACAGCCCCGATGCTTTCGGATATTGCGACTTCGCGATCGGTCACTTTCCCAACACCAAGGAGTTCGTGGCAGAGGCCGGTCAAAAAATAAAGGCGAACTGGAACTGGCAGTATTCCAATTTTAGCCAGGAGCGCTGGGAGTACTTGTTCGACGCCGGCTTGATCGACGTGGAGACAGCAGAACGGCTCGCTGACGAAGTCTGGGGCAAGGATGCAGACTGATCGAAAGAAAGCCGAAACCGAAGGCGCACGCCTTGCCGGGTGACTGATTTATTCAACTTCCGGCCGCTCCAACCGCAACAACAATGGAGGTACACCATGCTTACGCAACTCATGAACAAAGAATATGTAAAATGCATGGCCGATGACTTGGAGACTGCAACCGAATTTGCCTGCAGGCGCTCGAAGGAAGGCCAGACGGCTATCGGGCGGCTCATCCAGGACTGCGCTGCGGCTGATATTCCCCCGGATATCGCGCTCAGCAAAGTTATTTGGACCTGCGGGACAATCCTGGCGACGGGGATTGCGAACATGACCAATTCGAGAAGCGATTGGAGGTCCGTCTTGACCGACGATAATGTACTACGGGAAGTGGAGAAGGAGTTTACCCAGGCGTTCCGCCGTATGCTTGCCGGCATTGCCAGCGGTGAAAACACTCCCGTAGGGCGCATCGAAGCAGACAAAAGCATTACAGCCGTGTCACTGAAATCGGGCAACGCGTAAATCTCCGATCGCCTCCAGACGAGGCGGCCGGTCTTAAACCTCTGGACCCATATGCGATGTTCAGCAAATCAAGGAAATATCTCGAGGCCTACAAAAACACGGACTTCGCGTTTAAGTTCCGCTCTCGTCCAAAAGTCATCCGGGTCAATTCATGGTCGAGTTCTATCGATCAAGTGATTGTCGCACACAAGTCAAGAGCCGCCGCCTTTATTACCGCCTACAATCCCTTCAGCATCAGCAGGACAAAAGCTGTAAATTTTCGCGCTCACCAAAAACTTATGGCATCACTGAGCGGGAGTAGACTTTCATTTATCGAGGGCA
>VGXE01000111.1 GCA_016873455.1 Nitrospira sp.
GGCTGATCGAAGAACAACCCAACATCAGCGAAGGACTCTACCAACGAGACACGCTCTGCGATCTCTTTCTCGCCTACGCCTTGAATCGTATTGGCAAGGACTACGTTCTCTCGTCCGGTCAGGTCTGGATTGAATCCGGCGCCCAATTCAAGTAGGGCGGATATCGTCCCTGCAACCCTGATGCTTCCGGATGTCGGGTTCAGTACACCCGCAATGATTTGCAGCAGTGTCGACTTCCCCGCGCCATTGCGACCAAGTATTCCGACGCTCTCACCCCTGCGAATCTCGAACGTCACATCGTGAAGCGCAGAAAACTCTTCGTGATATCGCTTGCGAAACGGATGCAGCGCTTCCTTAAGTCGGTCCTGGTGGGACGGGTAAAGCTTGTAGGTCTTGCTGACGTGAGAAACAGAGATCACCACGTCGCCGACCGCCTTTCCCCCGGATACTGAATTTTCCAGCATCACAGCACGTCCCCAAAGTGCGGTTTAAGCCTGCGGAATACATTACCGCCCAGCAGCGCCATTGCAAGCGCAAGGCACCATACATAAAGGCCCTGCCACCCGCTGATCCAGAAAGGATGTTGATACAGAAGCGACCCACGGTAACCCTCGATGACATAGGCAACCGGATTGGCATGGATAAGCCACTGGTACTCAGGTGGCACAACACCATCGGCAACCCACACTATCGGCGTTACCCAGAACCAGACGTTGAGCACAATCCCCACTCCTTGCCCGAGGTCACGATTGAAGACATTCAGTGCAGACAGCAGCCACTGCAAGCCGATAAGGACGGCACAAAGGGTAAGAAAGAAATAGGGAAGCTGAAGCCAGTACCAGGTAATCGCGACCCCATTAAATAGAAGGATAATTCCTGCGAGAAGCAGCAGCAGCCCATGGTTAATGGCGCTCGCGGTCAGATATACGAATGGCAGCAACTCCGACGCAAAAACCATTTTCTTGACCAGAAAGCTATGCGCCACTACACCCTGGGTACCACGAGTGAGACTTTCGGAAAAGAATAGCCAGGGAAGGTAGCCGGTAACAAAGTAAAGGATGAACGGAGTTCCTGCAGGGCCTTTGGCCTTGAATGCAACTGAAAATACAAACCAGAACACAAACAGCGTAAGTGCAGGGTTGGCCAGTTCCCAGGCGCCGCGAAAGACGGTTCCGGAGTACCTTGATAAAACGTCTCGCCTCGCCAAGGCACGGATTGTCCTTCGCCCGTCATATAGCGCAACCAGAAAGTTGATGGCCGAGTTCATTCTTTTTTCACAGAACAACCAATCGTCGCTGATGGCGCAAGCTGGCCAGCAAATGATAGTGCTTGGTGAATGCTCTTGAGGTGACAATCAATAGCGATTCGCCCCCGAAGTTTGACTGTATCGGCAAGTGAAGGTCGCAAGCTCGGCGCACAACCAATATCTTGTGCCGTGGCAGTAATTGTGTGATCCAGAGAAGTCTGAGGATGGTGGCCTCGCGCCAGCTATCGACAATCACGGTAATCGGCTCTAACCCGACCGGCCTTAGCTTTCCTATAAGGGCAAGGTTGACAATCAGTACTTGGAACCCCCTGATGAGGCCCCCTACTTCGTCGCGAAATTGGAACCATCGCATGGCGATTCGTTTCCACAAGCGCATTACGTATACGCCTCATGTGTTAATCGACCCCAGCGTCGTTGCAGGTAAAGACTGGTGAGACCTAGTGCCCGCGATACGTAGGTAAGAAGAGTCACTACTGGAAACACCAGCCTCCATCGAAAAGGAATCGAATCATCCAGACGTTCATGCAAGTCCACTTCCGTACTTGCGTGAATTTCGAACTGATCTTGAAACTTTGAAAAATCAGGGTGCTCCAGAAATCTTGGGTAGGCCACAAATCCATCCGCGGTTTGATCGACGACAAAACCATGCCAAATTTTTCTCGAGGAGTTACCTGCCACCCACTGCTTTCCTTTACGAATATTGTCCTTTTGCCACGAAATAAAATGTGTCGTGGCGATTCGGAAGGCCTCAACACCCTGCGCTAGATCGGTGGCCAATCGAAGATTCTTGATGGATTCATTCTCCTCAAGCGGCATGGTTCGGCCACTGATCAATGCGTCCAGTGCCGTTGTCGACATATGGCGACCATCGTGGGGGCCAAGGTAATTGTCTTCGCCGTCCTGCCCTGGATGCCATGTGTGGTACATGAATTCAGTTTGGTGCCATATCTCACGGTGACCAGAGTTAACCAGCCGAAATGTCATGTCGTAGGGGCCGCAGATATGCCCTAGGTAGTCGATGTGCTCGTCCGCGCCGCCAATGGCGATCAGGTCATCTCGCCGTGCGCACATACAGGCGCCGTAGTTTCGGTTGTGGATAGGGTCTTTGTCATCGACAACCCCTCGCGTTTTCCCGCCGACGTTGTTGATGCAGCCTCTGCCCGTGACTTCTGAAAAATCCGGGTAGCAGAATGGATAGAGGTCTTTCCGTGCATTGCGGAACTGGTCGATATGCAGAACCGTGTTCGGATGGTTCTCGAACTCGGTGATGATGGATCTGATGAACCCGGGCTTCACCATTGCATCGGAATCGCAAATTACGCAAATATCGCCTTGAGCGGCAACGATCCCGGCGTTGTACATCAAGTGCTTGTGGTAGTAGCAATCCTCCGGCATTTCCAGCAGAAGCCACGAGTCGACCTGGTCTTCGAAAGGACGAATGGCATCTGATACTCGGGAGTAATACTCGATGATGATGACCTCAAACAGATCACGATCAACATCCTGTTTGCTCAGGTAGTGGAGCAGATGAAAGCTTTCTCGAACGCTCCAGTCGAGGAGGATCAAGCTGACTTTTGGGCCAGAACGGGCGCTTTTTTTGATGAACTTCATTGAAACCGCGGCCTACCTATTTGGTTTCAAGCATGCGCACATGCTTGAGAAGAAGGACAACGGTGCTGGCATCTTCGATTTCACCCCGTTCGATGAGATCGTCTATTTCGTCCTGGCTATAGAAGACCAGTTCCCCGTGTCCTAACTCTGGAGTTACAGCTTTTTCGGCATTCCCCGTCAACACCCCAACAAAAAGGCGGGAGCGGCCCTCGATTACCCCACCCTCGGGAGCGATAGCGCCCAGATCAATGAACTTGTCCGCTGCCACCGAAAAGCCAGACTCTTCGAGCAGTTCGCGCGCTGCTGCATCTCTCGCGCTCTCACCCAGCTCCGCATGTCCCTTGATCGCCTCCCAAGACCATTTCGCTAACGGATGGCGGTATGCCCGAATGAGCCCAACCCTGCCATCACGAACAGGCAGCACAGCTACGCCAGCTATTGAAACTGCAAGCAGGCATTTCGGTACGACACTCAGGTACCGGGGTACTTCGTTCCCATTCTTGTCGGCGATGTGGTCGGCATAGGCCGAGAAAACCGTATTCTCGAAGACCAGTCGCCGCGCGCGAACGGTGATTTCAGCATCACCGGACTGCGCGCACTCAGCCTCTCCCGTTGTATTCATAACGGGAGAGGCATTGGGTGGAAGCATTGTCGGGTGGTAGTACACGCGCAGTTCAGATCATGTCCAGTGGCAGATCAAACATTGCCATAGCGCGTGTTCTTGATCATGGTGTAACCCTTGATCAGTTCGCCGATGCCACGATCCAGCGAGAATTCCGGCTTGAAACCGGTCGCCTCGATCTTGGCATTGGAAACGATGTAGTTGCGCTGATCCGGATCCTTGCCCACGGGCGCCTCGATGAATACGAAGTCCGGGCGTTGCTTCTGAATATGTTCGCAGAGCTCGCGCTTCGATACATTGGCGTCAGACAGGCCGACGTTATAGATCTGCCCCTTCATCTTGTCGTAGTTGTTCAAGGCATGCTGGAACACTCGCGAGACATCGCGGACGTGAATGTAGTTGCGCTTGAAGTGGCTTTCGAACAAGACGACGAAACGGTCATTTACCGCACGGTAAGTGAAATCGTTAACTAGCAGGTCGATGCGCATGCGCGGCGACATGCCAAATACAGTGGCGAGACGGAAACTAATCGCATTGGGGTGCTGCATCAATTCCTTTTCAATGCCTACCTTTTCGATCGCATATTGGGAAATCGGGCGCAGGGGCGATTCTTCGGTGCAGAAGTTATTTTCGTCACCGGTACCGTAGGCGCTGTTCGTAGTCGGCATCAAGACGATTTGATTCTTTGAAAGCAGCTTGATCATCAAGGTAATGGCATCGTGATTGATCGTGGTTGCGCCGATGGGATCGAGGC
>VGXE01000112.1 GCA_016873455.1 Nitrospira sp.
CGGCAACGATCGGGGAGCCGTCAGTTTCCGCAACAGCAGGTGCATGTCGCGTTCGACTTCCTCGCGGCGTTTCGTTTCCTTGCGGAGCATCGCCACGAGTTGCAGCAGGATCTGCTTCAGCACGGCCCGATCATCGGGCAGCGCGTCCGGATCCAGCGGCGAATACGCGGCACGTCAGTTCGCCTCGGGAGAATTCCAGCCACGCGCCGGAGTCCTCTTCCACGGGAATCGGTCGCGGTCCGCGCGGAATGTCGGCCGATACGACGTCGACCGGGATGAAGGCCGCCCCTCGAGCGCCGGCCGGTTCGCGAACGGGCCATTCCTCGGCCGCCAAACGCTTCCGCCACTGAAAGAACGACTGCGGACTTACCCGTTCACGGCGGCGGAACTCGCTCACCGAGCCCTGCGACCGTCTCCAACGCCCCAGCCGCTCGCGCCACTTCGCCGCCACCTCGGCCCGTGTTCCCCGCCTTCCAGCCATACCAACCTCCCGGAGTGAGACCTCGATCGGATCGGAAAACACACCCGGATCAATTCGGTAGGCCGGGTGACAAGGGCCGACCCACCGAACGACTCTTAGCCTTCGGACCGTTTCCACCGCGTCCGGCGCCAGGGCGACGACGTATGCGTCATCCGGCACATACCGCAGCGGCGTGGCGCCGGCTCGGCTCAGCGCTTCCCGAAAGGGCTGATCGACCTGGCCGCGTGCCTGGACGATCCAGAGCCGCCCGGTCGGCCTCGCAGCCAATTCCTCTGGAACCTTCGGCTGACCGGCGAGCGGGTCGAAGGTGGCGAACCGAAGGTGGATCTGCTTCGCCTGTGGCCCCTCCTCCGCAGGCCACTCGACGATTGTGCCCCGCCGGATGGCGACGCCCTCGATCTTGATCGCCAGGTGCTCACCCGGCACCGCGAAGATCCGCGGCCCCAGCGCCTTCCACTGCCGCAAAAGTGGCTGAGTGCCCCCGTCGGCGTCCGGCGACCGGACCACGTCGTCGAACCGCGTGTTGCGGACTTCGGTGGCGAGCAGGTGGCCCGCCGAACCGTGAGTCGAGAACTCGTAGATGGGTGTCAGCCCCAGCCAATAATTCCCGGGCTCAAGCCGCAGGTCCAAGTCCGAGGCGACGACGGCGAAGACGCCCTTGCCGGATTCGCGGACCGAAACCTTGACCTCCCGGCCGTGCCGCGGATCGTCGTCGGGGCCCGGGAGATCGCCCTTTTTCGGCACCACGTTCAGTCGCGCCCGCTGGACCTTGACCCACTTCTCCGGTGAAGAAGGGCTCGTGAAAATCGTGACCGCGTGAACCTTCCAGCCGGCGGGCGGGACCGTTACCGCCGACAGGCCGTAGATTCCGCGCTGCTCCTCTTGCTTGGTGGTTTCGAGCTGGCGGAAAGTCGCCAACGCGCCTCCGGGCGACGCCCGCACGAACGTCGTCCGTTCGCAGAGTTCCTCAGACGCCGGTACTGCTGTGATGGCGAGCCCATAGACGCTCAAAAGGATCGCCTTCATCAAACGTCCTCCCGCGCCGCCGAACGTTCACGATCACCGGGCCGCCGGAGTGATCGTTCTATTCAAGAACACGCGATTTCGGCGGCTCCGCGTGCATCGTGTTGTTCTGCCTCCCGCACTGCGTGTCGCTGTACGACTACAGCCCAGCAAACGCGATACGCACGCAGAAAATGTAGCCGATGAATACAGGTGCAGCAAGAACAAGCAGTGGACCTGCGCCTGCAAACGCTGCAGCAACGTTGGTCACAATATCAAATAACAGGACGAATACAATCGAGAGAAACAGGATTAGTTTCCGCCAAATCGCCGGGCTGCCGTTAGTCCGTAATGAGAGTTGTTGAAAACCGAGTTCAAATCGCATAAGGATTACGAATGCCAATGCAATGATGCCAAGTGTTTGAATTATCAACATTACAATGATCACCCAGGTGGCAGGCTCTGCTCCGGGCTTGTCGAGGCCCTTGGTAACAAAACCGAGCAAGGCAAACAGGCCTGCAGGGATTCCGCCGATCGAGAATGGAATGCAGAAATCCCACGTAGGAGACAGGCGAAATGGTTCACGTGGATGAGCCGAAGCATCAGAGAAAGTCACTCGGCGGTCTGACAGTGGAATTGCCTCTCGATCGGGATGTGGATGAAGCTCTCTCACGCTGACCTTGGTGGCAGAACGCTTCGGATCACGCGGCGGGGAGTGGACTATCCATTCCGCGAGACGTTTTCCCGCTCGCGTGCATCCGATTGTTCTGTGCGTGTTTTCAGCGGCCGCGTGATGATCCGTCGACCGGATGCTGCCTGGTGGTCGCGAACTCGCCGTCGGTATTCATCTATATTACTGCCGCATTGGTCCAGCAATGCCTTGCGGATGGCGTGTATTTCCGCGACCACAGGGTCGTCATAGATGGGCTCATGCATCGTTCGAGAACTCCTCGGGCGTTACAATCAATGGCGGGTCGAAGCCTTCGCGGCGCAGCGTCGAGTAGACTAGCGGCATGCGATCAGCATTGGCGATGTGTTTGCAGTTCCACGTCATCAGATAGTCTACCGCAAAGACGGTGGCAACCGCTACATGTTGAGCGTCAGTCCTTGCTTTGGAAGGCAATAGGTGCTGGTCGATCAGCAAGTCGGCAAGGCGGTCGATGTCCGGATGGCGCGAATCGAGAAGCGGGAGGCCATCGAGCAATTCCAGCCGCTCTGCCGCGGCTGTCGGATCACCTGCGGCGGCCTCGTCGAGAACGAATTGGCTGACGTACAGATCGTAGGCGGTTCGTCGCCCATCCCACCAACGCCGCGTGAGTTCCTGGCGCGCCTGAAATATTATGTCGCTTGCGGACCTCGCCGTCAGATAGCCCACGATTGTGGTCTCGATGTAGATCGTCGCCATCGGGATTCTCTACCGCACAGAACGTCCGCGATAACCGAGTCGCGGTCAAGGATTGTCTATTTCTCACGGCGCTGTCCGCGACTTCGGTTCATCGCGTTGTTATGCCTGGATCGGGTGCCCACGATCGCAAATGTTGCGCCGGGGCAAGGGTCTTCATTTCGAAGAACCAAAGCAAATTCGCAATTAGACCAGAGGGCATCTCGAATTCAAACTGTTTTCCGTCACGACCCTGTTCGATGCGTATTGTGCCAATGCAACGTTCGGGATCTTCGCGTTTGCTGACGGAGGGAACGAAATAGTAACGCCGTGTCACACCTGGGATTTGCTCGAATGGCCGAGCCTGAAACACCCGGCGCAAAGCCAAATATGCCGATCGTGCAATTCCCAATTCGAATACGCGATCCTCATGGCCTCGCAAAAGGCGAACGGAGGCGAAAGAGTGATCGTCTCGTTCATAGGCATCGAGAATTTCAGGAAGCATCCCCGGCGGATACCTCATGTTCGTCTCCAAGGCATAACGCTCCGGTTCAGCGGCGGCGGAACGCCGTCCGCTGCAACCGGTTGTTAGACGGCTCACATTTCTGCGTTCTCACGCGCTATCCTCTCAGACAATTCCCCCTCCCAGAGCCAAACGGATGATACCAAAGAACAGCGCGATAAAGCAGCACACAAGACCTGCGATACTACTACCTTTCGGCTTATCGCCAGCGGTGCCCAGCGCAATGGCACTAATGATGATGCCGATGCCTGAGAATGGTATGTTTATCCAATTCAACGCACCAAGACAGGGGAAAAACCCCACAACCATTCCAAGGATCGCCAAAATCCCCCAAATCAGACTGAGTACCTGCATGACTCTACCTCCTTATGTGTTGTTGTTTTATGGTCACCTTACCTGCCTCATTTTTCGACAAGAACCACTTGCGGATTCGACGGAATAGGAAGAGGGCGGCTGCTAGTTCGTTCGAGACAATGATTCCATAGAGAGTAACTGACCAATCGTTCAAAGCGACTGCCTCGGTGAGCCTGCCACGCGAAATGGCTATGAATGCTCTCGTCATACCGCAAAGAAAACACATCCCTTGGTGGTGATGAAGCAACCGGAAGGCTGTACTCGCCGACAGAAGGGCAGTCTCGGATAGAAGATGCGGAGCTATGAGCATGAACAATAGAACTGCCGAGACAATCAACCATGCCGAGGTAATCGCTACTCTCATTTCCTGACCTATCATTCGTTTCTGTCCTTGACGTCTAACTATGTAATTCTGCCGCCGGGGAAGCGCCCTCGTAATTAGTTACGATGGCCACTCCGGCGGGATAAGACGCAGTCGAAACTCCCATGAATTTATGGC
>VGXE01000113.1 GCA_016873455.1 Nitrospira sp.
GTCGAACACGATGACCAGGAAAATACTTTGCACGACGCTGATGGTCGTATGCCGGCCCACGTCATCGACGCCGCCCCGGATCTGAAACCCTTGGTAGCAGCCGACCAACGCAATGATCATAGCAAAGAACGGCGCCTTGGCGAGGCCGATCAGAAAATGCCGCACCGCGACGGCTTCTTCGAACCGTGCCAGAAACTCGGTGAAGCTCACGTTCAATTGGCTGGACGCGATGAGCATGCCGCCGAACACCCCCATCACATCCGCATAGACCGTCAACAGCGGGAGGGCAATGACGAGGGCCAGCGCTCGCGGAAGCACGAGCAGGTTGATGGGCGAGATGCCAAGCGTGCGGACCGCGTCCAATTCCTCCGTCACCTTCATCGTGCCGATCTCGGCCGCATAGGCCGACCCGGACCGTCCGGCGATCAGAATGGCGACGATCAGCGGAGCGATTTCGCGCACGAGCGAAATCCCGACCAGATCGACGATAAAAATGTTTGTGCCGAACTTGCGCAGCTGTTCTGCGCCTTGATAGGCGATCACGACACCGACGAGGAACGTCAGCAGGCCCGTGATCGGCAGGGCGCGCACGCCGTCCAGCTCCACCACCCGCATCAGGGCCTTCCAGCGGATGGACCCCGGCCGCATCGCCAAGCGACCGAACGCGACGGTGGTTTCCCCGATAAACGCGAGCCCCTGAAGAATGGCTTCTTGTCGCCGCCGGAGATTCTGAGACAGCCGTTCTTGCCAGCCATCCCGCCGGAGCGCGGCCGCGTGATTGAGGGATACCCGGGTATCGATCAGCCGAACCAGCTCGGCGAATTCCGGCTTCAGCCCTTGAAGAGACACGGTTCGCCCGGCGCGGCGCAGACTCTCGATGCCCCGTTGCAGCACCAGGGCGCCGCCGGTATCCATCGCGGTCACCTCCCCGGCTTCATAGGTCACGTCACGGGCGTCAGGATATCGAAGCTCTCCGCTGGCACGCTCCAGTTCGTCCAAGTGTGAAAGGGTCCAGGCTCCTCGACAATGCACGACAGTGCCGCTCACGGAGATGGTGGCCTGTTGTTCCACAAGCATGGATCGTTCACACCTGTGCCATAATGGCTTTCAGCTCAGGGCCGGTAATCACCTCACGCTCCAGCAACAACCTGGCGCCTTGCTGCAAAGCGGCTTGTCGCTCCTCCAGCAGTTGTTTGACCCGCCCATACTGCTCATCGATGATCCGCCGCACCTCGCAATCGATTTCCCGCGCGGTTTCTTCGGAATAATCGCCTTTCTCGGACCCGACCTGGAGTTGCAAGAATTGCGGCTGCCGCTCCCGTTCCAGCGCAATGGTGCCTAATTTGTCGCTCATCCCGTAGGCCTTGACCATGCTTTTGGCGATATCCGTGGCTTTCATCAGATCGTTCTGCGCACCGGTAGAAGCCTCGCCGAAGGTCAGTTCTTCCGCGATCCGCCCGCCCAACAGCACCGCGACTTTGTTCTCGAGTTCGGACTTCGTCATCAAGAACCGGTCTTCAGTCGGAAGCTGGAGTGTGTAGCCCAACGCCGCCACACCGCGCGGGATGATCGAGATTTTCTGAACTTGGTCGGCCCCGGGCGTCGACAGGGCGACGAGGGCATGACCGGTTTCGTGATAGGCCACTCGTTCTTTCTCCATCTTGTTCAGCACGCGATTCTTTTTTTCCAAACCGGCGATGATGCGCTCGATCGCCTCCTGCAATTCGGCCTTGCCGATCTGGTCCTTGCTGCGGCGCACGGCCAATAAGGCGGCTTCGTTGACGACGTTCGCCAGATCCGCGCCGGAGAATCCGGGGGTCATGGCCGCGATGGTTTCGAGATCGGCATCCGGACCCAGGGCGACCTTGTTCGCATGGACGCGGAGAATCGCCAGGCGGCCGAGCTTGTCGGGGCGGTCCACGGTCACATGACGGTCGAACCGTCCCGCTCGAAGGAGCGCGGGATCGAGAATCTCAGGGCGATTGGTCGCCGCCATCAGAATCACACCGACGCGGGGATCGAATCCGTCCATTTCGACGAGCAGCTGATTGAGCGTCTGCTCCCGCTCTTCGTGCGCCATGGGTCCCATGCCCCGCGCTTTGCCGAGCGCGTCCAATTCGTCGATGAAGATGATGCAGGGGGCCTTCAGCTTCGCTTGATCGAACAGATCGCGCACGCGGGCCGCCCCGACCCCCACGAACATTTCCACGAACTCCGATCCGCTGATGCTGAAGAACGGCACCCCCGCTTCGCCGGCCACGGCGCGGGCCAGCAGCGTTTTTCCGGTGCCCGGAGGGCCAACCAGCAGAATGCCCTTCGGAATCTTTCCCCCCAGCTTGGTGAATTTTTCCGGCGTCTTCAGGAACTCGATGACCTCGCGCAATTCCTCTTTCGCCTCATCCACCCCGGCCACGTCCGCAAACGTCACCTTGATGTCTTTCTCCATGTAGATCTTCGCTTTGGATTGCCCCACCTGCATGAAGCCGCCCTGGGGTTGCCCCATCCGGCGAAGGATAAAGATCCACACACCAGCAAAGAGGGCCACCGGCAGGATCCATGAGAGAAGATCGCGCCAGAAGGTCGTTTCGATCACACCGGCAAAGACGACACCGTGCGCATTGAGTTCCCGGACCAGATCGGGATCTTCCACGCGGATGGTCGTAAATTGCTTCTCGGTCTTGGATTCCCCTTCCGGTTTGAGCTTGCCGGTCAAGAACTGGGGGGTGACGGCGACGTCCGAGACTTTGCCGTCCGCCACCCAGCGTTTGAACTGGCTGTAGGGGACTTCTTCGACTTTGTTCAGGGCGAGGAGGAAGTCATGGGCCAGCACCACGGCCATGATCGCGAGCAGCACGTACCCTAGGGAAAAGGAAACTTTCTTGTCCATCGCTTGCCCGACCTCCTTCCAGTCCCTCGGCCGGCGGTTCGTTAAAACATGAAGTAGGCTCCGAGGCCTATCGACTCAATCTTCTGGTTGATGAAAAACTGTCCATAGGGATTATGGCCGTAAAAATAGGTCGCCATGATCCGAAAACGACGACGAGAACCGGTTCGAGACCATTCAAACCCGCCGAGCACATTGGTATCGATGAGCCAGCTATGTTGATCCATCGACTTGAAGTCCGCCGACAACACCGGCGTGACGACCAGCCGATCCAACAACGATCCTAGGATCCGCGTCCGCATCGACGGAGCCCGCGCTTCGAATCCCCACTGGATGCGTCCGGCATCGAGGGTTGACGGTTCGCGATGCACCAGATACCCGCCGCCTCCATACAGACGGAGCCACCGGTAGTCATAGGACACGATGGCATCCACTTCCTCAATACTGAGCGTCACCCGAGTGAATCCGGGATTGCTGATGAGGAATTCGTCGCCGAGGTGGCTGCTTTGGTGATAATAGCGGAGCCGCGCCGACCAATTCCCTGAACGCCACGAGATCGGGATGCCCACGTTGAAATCGGTGTTGATCAACGCCGCATTGCTCGTATCCAAGTTGAACTGCGCGAAGACGCCCGTCATCAAGCCGACTTGCCAGCCGTCACACCCCGTTCGCTTGGTATAAAAACCGAAATTTTCGCCGATGGCGATCGAACCCAGATTGTAGGAAGCGCCGCCGTTACGCGGATTCGTGTGCTGCCACAAGGCGAAGAACTGCGGCTGCTTGGGGTCCGCCATGAGCGGGCGAAAGACATCGTCGGATGGAAACGCCTCGCTGGTTTCTCCGGCATTGGTACGATCGTAGCGGCAATCGAGCACCGCCTCCACCTTTTTTGCTTTGTCATCCTGCTCTTGCGACTGTGCCCCTTCCTCGTCCGCATACGCCGGCCCCGCCAGCAGCACAGCTATGCACCCGACCCCCACCACCCATCGATTGAAAGACACCACCCGGCCCATGCTCTTTCCTCCCTCCGCCAACACCTCGTCCAAACCATGGATACCCCATGGACAAGCCCCCTTCGATAGCACATTTCAGGTAGAAAATTCATTAGCTTCGGGAGGAAATTCCCGCTGCAAGGCTGGATCGTTTGGCGCGCTGGCCCTTGGCTGATATCTTGATCGTCAGGCTTCACCTCTTCGACGACACCGCTCACGCCGGCGATCTCGACGACGTCGCCCACCGCGATGGAATCTTCCAGCAAGATAAAGAATCCTGAAATGACGTCTTTCACCAAGCTCTGCGCGCCGAAGCC
>VGXE01000114.1 GCA_016873455.1 Nitrospira sp.
GCCAGACGCCGGACCAGGTGTACTATGACCATCTGACGACACGGCAGACCGCCGCGTAGTCAGCTATCCGCCAGGCGCCACTTAAGAATGGGCCGATACTGTCCAACCAACCGGAGCCACCTCTCTGTGCCGCCATGGCCATGCCGACGCTGGTGGCGATGCCTTGCCCGAGCGGACCGGTCGTCGTCTCTACTCCGGATGTCCAGCGGTATTCCGGGTGCCCGGCACACTTGCTGTTGAGTTGGCGGAAACGTTTCAGGTCGTCCAGCTGTACCGAGAGCTCGCCCAACCGTTCGTACTGGGGGTTCACCGCCTTCACGCCGGTGAGATGCAGCAGCGAGTAGAGCAGCATGGAGGCATGTCCCATCGACAGCACGAACCGATCCCGGTTCGGCCAAATCGGATTGGCTGGATCAAATCTCATGACTCGCTGCCAGAGGCAGTAGGCGACCGGGGCCATGGCCATCGGGGTCCCCGGGTGACCGGAATTGGCTTGCTGCACGGCATCCATCGAGAGGGTGCGGATTGTGTTGATGCAGGTCTGATCGAGCTGGGCGTTCGTATTCGTCACCATGGCCCCCTTTGTCGTGGTGTGGTCGTAGAGCGTTGTCGTCGCGGTCCTCTTCAATATGTATGTCGGCGGTTTTGAGCACGATCTTGAGTGAGGCGGGGAAACGGCGAGAGGTGTTCGGCATTTGGTCTGGTGTATTGATGGATCAGGTGTCTCTGTGGTCGGCAGATTTGTAAAATATTTTGCGCGTCTCGATGGTTCGGCATACCGTCAGAGGAAAGGCTATGGAGGTGTGTATGACAATCAGATCTCGGCGGGCGGTTGTCCTTGCGATGTGTGTCCTGACTCTCGGGATGTCCGGGTGCCAACGGGAGAATCCAGTCGAGAGGTCGCAGGCCCCTCAGCCACCCTCGGTCGTGGACCAAGCGGTCCGCCAGTCCGTCGAGGCCATTCAGACGCCGATGGACAAGGCTCGTGGGGTGGAAGGAACGTTGAGTGACGCGGCCGACCGCACGGCCGATCGAGTTCAGGAAGCCACGCAGTAGTAGGATCATGATATGCCAGTGCCCCGTCGACTTCCAGCACAGGCTGGCCTGTTGATTCATACGCGTGTCTGCCCCTAAGATGACCGGAAGGATTTTGAAGAAAGGATGGCCATGAGAAAGTCTGTGACGATGGCACTGCTGTTGATACTTCTGCAGAGTGGACTGGCGTATGGGAGCTGGGTGTCATTGGGAGGGGACAACAAGCTGGGTCTCACGATCTATATTGATCCGGCAGCGACTGAGCGGAACGGCGATCAGCGGACGATCTGGATCCTCTATGACTTCAAGACCCCACAGAGCAAGGAGGGAGGCCTTTCGTTCAAGTCCGCTAAAATGCAGCGGGAGTACGACTGTGGAAAGGCTCGTACGCGACTCCTCACGGTGTTGCATTATGACGGTGCGATGGAGGGCGGCAAGATGGTGCTGGAGAGCAAACCCTCGAATCAGGACTGGACGCCCGTCGGCCAACCGGAGCCTGGAACCGTCGCCAAAGATTTGTGGACACTGGCCTGTAGCGAACCGTGAACGCTCGTGTGCGTCCCACCGGACTGCCTCACAAAATTGAGGCTAGTTCCCATGATCAGTTGCGTGCAATTCGTTTAGGAGGAACGCTCTGACCCGTTCGCGTGCCTCGCGGGAGGGCTGCCTGGTCGCCTCAGACGCTTTCCATGATCCGATCAAGGTACTGTGGACGTTAATCGGGTTGCCGTCCGGCTGGTAGGCACTCGCGGGGATTTCTCCATCAAGAAATCGATCGCCGAATTCGTGCCGCAGCGTCAGATGTTTCGCGCGATCGGCCATGCAGTCTGTCTCAAACCGTAGTCCATAGATCTTTGCGGGGCTCTGTTTAGCGATTTCAAGATCATCAGCTGACAAACCCAGTGAGGTTCGGTCGGTGTCCGTGTACCACCAAAACCTCATGGGCAGGGCCGGTTGGGCGACCACGGCTGCACGGACACGTGGATGATCCAGCAGTGCCAGCGGGATGGGGCCGGTCATGCAGTTGCCGATGATGCCGATCCGTTGCTGAGCGTGGCGGTTACCGATGGTCTGTACGGCGCCGCGAAGCCAGCTCACGATGGGCGCGCTTCCATTCGTCGGCACTCCCCATTCACCGCCGAGACCGAACTCGGCCATTCCTCGGAACCAATAGGCCCAGAGCCCACTGGCAGGTGAGAATCTGCCAGTTTCACCGAACAAGAGCGGCACGTAGACGGTAAAATCTTTCGAGAGCTCCTCCGCATAGGCCAGGGTTCCCGGAGTGAGTCCGGTCATCTCGTGGAGTAAGATCACCGGTGGTTTATCCGTGCCGCCATCGAGGCAGAACACCGAATGTGTGATGCCGGCGTGCGCGAAGGGCTCGTTGAAACATTCGGTCCAATGGTGTGCCGGGGTTCCCTCTTCCTTTGTGTGCGGCGCGCACATCCCGAGTTGGGTGGCCCCACAACCCGTTAGCAGTACGGCCGCGATAATGCAGGACGGCAGAAAGTGCGACGGACTCATGTGAGGAGTCGGGTGGACGGTGGCGCAGTCTGCGGGAGTCATAGTGGTCAGCACACGGTTTTGAGCGTGCCAGTCTCTGACGAAGTGACAATCGTTCCTCGATCGCGAGAGACGCTATAATACAGTCATGGTCATGCCTCTCTTTTCAAGTCCCTACGCAGTATTGACGGCAAAGAGCGTGGAATTGGAGTATTCTAGGGGCGGCCAACCCTGTGTGAAGTGCAAACATTATTAAGGAGGAGGACGGTATGCCGAGTTTCTTTGATCGAGTGTTGGAGAGAGAGCTCAAGGATGCGCTCGTGAAGTTTGAACGGGAGTTGCGGCAAGCTGGGTTGGACGAGGAACACGTCAAAAGCCGCATTCGCGGTGCCCGGCAATTCGTCAATTTCCTCTATGGGCGGTATATCGGCAAACGTGAGCGGGCCTAGCATCAGAGTAAAGGCGGTTGACCGGTCCCTGGCGCTTTTTGAACGGTACGGGAGAGGGGGGAATTCTTATTTGCTCGGAGACGACTTCTTCAGTTCCCGCAACTCGGCGTCTTGTTCCGCCAGCCGTTTCTGCATCGCTTTCAGTTGCTCCCTGAACGCTTGCATTTCCGCATCGTTTACGGCGGTCGGGGCCATTGGGATCGGCATCGGTTGAACCGGCTGAGTGCCTGGGATGCCCGCAGTTGGGGCTACCTGTCGTGGCGGTGCCGCCAGCAGCTTGGCAAGCAGATGGTAATCGACGGCGAACGTTCGGTGGCCCGATCCGCTAAACCAGCCGGCGTCGCCGCGGGATTCAGGCCGCAGCGCGGCTTCCGGGACGAATGTGACGTCGCGATCGCGCAATCCATCGGGGTCCGGCAGCGGGCGCGGCATTTTCTGCATCGACTCGGCTTTGCCGGGTTTGTAGCGATACTGCGTCAGGGTAACATGGAGTGACAGGCTGTCGGCCGCGAGATACCCTGAGGTTGTTTCCCGTTTGCTAGCGTCGGTACCGGCTTGGCCTGAGAAATCCGTGTGGTACAGCCGGAACCCGACTCGCTGATTCTGCGTGGCTTGGGCCAATGCTGCGGTGATCGGCGGCGTCAACAGGGCAATGTCGTCGTCATAAAACGTCCGGGTTTCACTCAGATTGGTCGACAGCAGGGCCTTCCCAATCAACAGCATCATGCTGCTCTTTTCCTTTGTATGCACCCCCCGGAGCACGTTCGCCACCGCCACTTCATCCAGCGTAATGGGATGGGCGGCCTGAAACGACGAGTCCGATACGGTTTCAAGAAACACGTCAATTCGGCCATCCTGATGGATCGTGGTGACCGGGATTTGTTTCCACGAACATGAGGAGAGGAAGAGGACCGTACAGCTGATCAGTATGAATTGGAGGATATGCATGCGACTCAAGACCGGCTGATCGGCTGATTTCATGGTGGCGATTCTCTTTCTCGAAGGGGGCAAACAACGTTGTACTGTAACAGGAATGGGCGGGCAAACACAACGGGGGTGAGACCGTCCTTAGAGGTGGCTCCGGTTGGTTGGACAGTATCGGCCCATTCTTAAGTGGCGCCTGGCGGATAGCTGACTACGCGGCGGTCTGCCGTGTCGTCAGATGGTCATAGTACACCTGGTCCGGCGTCTGGCCG
>VGXE01000115.1 GCA_016873455.1 Nitrospira sp.
CTGCGGATGCTGCAGGCAAAATGCCGGCCACCGCCAACCGAAGATGCGGCGCAGCAGCGATGACTCGTCATGCGTCACCAGCAGCAGGCGGGCGTCTGGCGCCAACTTCCTGCGTAGCTCGCGGAGGGTCGTCACCGGATCGAGCAGATGATCGAGTACATGGATCATCACCGCTACCGAAGCGGCTCCGTCCGGCACATGGCTGAAGCCGAACATGTCATGGATGATGTGGTGCCTGCGGCCCGCCACGGTACTGGCAAGCCGGGCCGCCACATCCCGGTTCGGCTCGAACAGCCAGAATTCGTCGAACCGGCCCTTGCTAGCGCAGTACTCGGTAAACAGGCCGATATCCGGCCCGACCTCGATGAACCCGCCGGCCAGGGGCGAGCAAGCCTCCAGCGCCGCGAAATACCCGCCCTGCGTTTTGCGCAATGCCTCCAGCGGCACTTCGGCCATGTTGGGCGGCATCTGGCCGTAGAGTTCCTCAAGTTGGGGACCATTGAAGAAGGTCGGCGCATAGAGCAGGCCGCACTTTCCGCAACGCGCATACGAGAAGAACACCTTGTCCTTGAAGAAGCCGTTCCAGTAAGGAACCAGAGAGCCGAACTCCATGCTCTCGGCCCGCATTTCCGAACCGATGTCGCAGGCTGAAGGCGGCATGGCCCCGCAGGCAGGACAGTCGCGCTTGAGATAGTCAGATCTTTCGTTCAATGGATCGCCTTGTCGGTTCGGAATGTTATGCGGCTGTGCCAGAAATAGCTGGACACGATCACGAGCGCCGCGAAGAGCGTCTGCGCCCAGACGGGATTCATATGCATGATCTCGACAAGGAACGGTAACGCCACCAGGTTCACCAGGAAATAGGAAAGGTGAAAGGTGACAAATCGTCCATACTCGTTCAGGTAATTCCCGGAAGTGCGGAACACCAGGAACTTGTTGGTCAGGAAGGCGGCTGTCACGCAGAGGATCTGGCTAATGGCGAGCACTGTCAGGTAGTGAAAGTCGAATGGACGCAGCAGGAAGAAAAGGGCCGGGTATGCGGCCAGGCCCAGCGTCGTGTTGAAGGCGCCCGCCAGTACGAATCTCAGCTTCGTTTCATGTTCTCCCGCGAGGCGCCGACTGATGTCGAGGCAGCGGCGCCATAGTTCCATTACTTCTCCTCCATGAGTTCGATGATCATGTTCTCCTGCAGCACCTCGCGGGGCAGGAATGGTGAAAGGTCCTCCAGCGCAGGAGAAGTAATGCGTCCGTCAGGCCACTGCTTGGCTCCAAGCTTGGGTGCAAAGGAGACGTTCTCGTCCAGCATGATCTCGCATACGGCTGGGCCTTCTGTCTTCAGGGTTGCCTCGATGGTTGCAGCCATGTCCTCATGGCGGGCGCAGCGCCGGAACGGCAGGCCGAAACCCTCGGCAAGCCGCCCGAAGTCCGGAAAGGTGACACCGCTCTTCGGACCGCCGCCGACTTCGACGCCTCCGAAAAAATTCCGGTGGGTCTGGAAAATGGAAACATAGCCGTTGTTGTTGAGGAGGAAGATCTTGATCGGCAAGTGGTTGCCGACAATCGTCTGCAACTCCTGCAGGTTCATCATGATGCTGCCGTCGCCAGCCAGCGCCACGACTTCCCGATGCTTTCCCAATGCCGCACTGATACCGATGGCCGCAGGCAGGTCATAGCCCATCGTGGCGCATCCGGAGTTGGTCCAAAGCCGCTGCCCGGGCTTGAGTTCCGCCGCCTGGAAACTGATCACGCACGCACTGCCATTGCTTGTAACTACTACCTGATCTTCAGGCAGTTGCCCGAACAACGCTTTCATGAAGCAGTAAGGGTTGATGCGCTCGTTATTCCAGTATTCCGGCAACACGACGGGAAAGCGCTTCTGCCGCTCCTTGCACCAGGCCAGCCACGTCTTGTGCTCGGCTGTAGGCCCCGCATAGGGCTGGCTTGCCAATACCGGCAACAACCCTGCCAGATCCGCATGGATCGGCATGTCAGGTGTGACGGATGGCTTTCTCAGCTCGTTTGCATCGATGTCTACCCATATCTTGAATGCCTCTCGGGCAAACGACTGCCAGTTGTAACTGACTTGGCGAATATTCAGGCGACTGCCGAGTACCAACAGCAGGTCGGCATTCTGGACGACGAAATTGCCGGCACGGTCGCCGACGGTGCCTGGCCGACCGGCATAGCACGGATGAGCATCCCAAATGACGTCATGCGCATTCCAGCCGGTAACAACCGGGATGCCAAGCTTGTCGATCAGGCGCATGAAGGCGGCATGCTGGCCGCTCAACCTGATGCCCCCGCCTGTAAATATGACGGGGCGTCTGGCCTGTCCAACCTTCCCAAGAATATCGCGGCTGACAGCCTCCAAATCGGTCTTCTTCCAAGGTTCTTCAATTTCAGCAGGGTCAAAACCCGGGAGTGAATCGGGATCAATCTGGGCGCCTTGGACATTCAGCGGAATATCCAGCCAGCAGGGGCCGGGACGACCGGACTTGGCCAAATAGAATGCCTTTTCCAGGTGATAACGGATGCTCTGCG
This sequence comes from Nitrospira sp., assembly GCA_016873455.1. GTDB lineage: Bacteria > Nitrospirota > Nitrospiria > Nitrospirales > Nitrospiraceae > Nitrospira_D. The sequence goes on from VGXE01000115.1 coordinate 2,542, forward strand.
GGTCTGTCACCATCACGCAGTATTTCGTAACCGGGCGAACCAGTTCTTCGATGTCCAGTTCCTGGTCGCCGTATTGTCGCAAGGGAAGCCCGGTGCTCCGGACCGTCGTTTCATATTTCACCTGCCCGGAAAGAACCACCATCCCTATCGAATCGACAAATGCGCCGTACACCCCGGTGATGGCATTCGTACCTCCAGGCCCTGAAGTGACATTCACCAGCGGCAACCGGTTGGTGAGACGGTAGTAAGCCTCTGCTGCAATCGCACAGGCTTGTTCATGGTGATTGAAAACACACTCCAGCTGCTTGTGCGTACCGAAGGAGTGGTTAAGGTGCATGGCCCCCCCACCCGTCACCATGAATACATGCTTGACACCAAGCTCTACTACCTTGTTTGCCACGTAATCAGATAGTTTCATTCTCGCTTTCCTTTCCATCCATTCGCATAGGCCGTTCTCCTGATTGCCTCCTCCAGGGAGATCGTCTTGTACAGCCCGAGATCTTTATTAATCAGAGTGGTGTCCGGGACATATCGCCCCGGATTCCATCCTGTATCTGACGCACCGAGTACTTGATACTCGCCATTCCCGATGACCCTCGAAATGATTTCGGCAAGCTCGCGTATCGAAATCGATTCGTCAGATCCACAATTGTAGGGTTTGCCAGGTTCGGCACGGACCAGCATGTGCCAGAGCCAGACTACAAGGTCCGCGATATACAAGTAGGACCGGCAGGGCAGGCCGTTGCCATTCACGACGACAGGCTCACCTTTCATCGCATCGCGAATGAAATTTCCGGCGGCAAAATGGATATCCAGCGTCAGATACGGGCCGAGCAACGCAAAGATGCGGGATATCGCTATCTGCAGGCCACGCTGCTTCTGGTAGATGGCACACAGCATTTCGGCCGCACGCTTTCCTTCGGCGTAAGCCGCCCGAGGGTCAGTAGTGTTGGGGCCGCCCATCCAGCTTTCCGGGACGTTGATCATGTCCCAGGGTTGTTGGCCATAGACCGCCCCGGAACTCATGAACAACACCCGCTCAACCCGCTTTTCTGAAGCGAACTCCAATGTCCGCCGCGTGCCGTTTACGACGGTATCGAACATTTTGAGGGGGTTCGTTTCGTTCAAATGCGCACTGGCATCCGTTGCTGCATGAATGACGTGAGTGAACTCCCCGGCCGGCGACTCGAAGGTACACACATCGCCGCTGATGAATTTAAATGTTGGCGAGGATGCGAGATGAGGCACCTTGCGCCCGAAGGCCGATGGATCCCGGCTCAGAACTGTTGCCGTGATCTCCAGCTTCAACTCATCGTTGGCGCGCTTCAGGCTTTCGAGCATCCAGCGCCCGATAAAACCAGTACCCCCCGTTATAAAGAAACGCGCGCCCTTCAATTGAGGCCAAATATCCCGCGTTTTGTGATAGATCAAATCAATATCCTGCTTTAATGACCACATAATCCACAATTCCTAGCAATGGCGTCCAGCTTAACCAATATTGTCGATTAGGCAATTGAATCGCCCCGGCTTCAGTAGACACTTTCGAGCCGTTGGAAATACTGCTGTTCGAACTGTACCGGAGAAAGGCCGTCTGCATAAGAGTGGCGGCGCTTCGGGTTGTAGAACATCTCGATGTAAT
>VGXE01000116.1 GCA_016873455.1 Nitrospira sp.
CAAGAGCTGGGCGCCGATCCGCTCTACCAAGGGTGTCAGCCGTCTGGTCAGCTTCGGGATCGAACCGGCGCGGGTGGATGATGCCCTGATCGAACTGTTACGAACACAAGAGGCATCGGTTCAGACCGAGCCGGAGCGGTTGTTCAAGCCGGGCGAGCGCGTGCGCTTGACGGAAGCGCCGTTTGCCGGCATCGAAGGCATCTACCAAATGGCCGATGGCGAGCGCCGGGTCATGGTGCTGATCAAGATTCTGAGCAAGCCTGTGGCTGTGCGTGTCGCTCCGGCCAGTTTGCACAAGGCGAGCTGACACACCTGCCTCTATTGCCTGTTTGGCAAAAAACCTTTCTCAAAGTCATGACGGTGTGGTACAATCCTGTTCGTCCGTCGAACTTGCGGCTGTATCCTTTGCTGCACTTTATTGCTCCGGACTCCCTGCTAAAACCCGCTGACCGCGCTTGCTGATCGTGAAACGGCTTGGCGGTAGCGTGCCTAAATCACCTTGAGCCTCGTATCCCCACTACAGAAATTGGCTGGTTTCCAAGAGGAAATCCAGTTTGAAGTCCTGCGTCGTTTGCATCAGACGCCCCAGGTCAGTCAGCGTGCGTTGGCCAAGGATCTGGGCGTGGGGCTTGGCACGATCAATTTCTGCTTCCAGGCCTTGGTAGAAAAGGGTTTGGTGAAGATGCAGAACTTCAGCCAGAGCACGAACAAGCTGCGCTATGCCTACTTGCTGACGCCGGCTGGGGTGGCTGAAAAGTCCAAGCTGACTGCGGAGTTTCTGAAGCGCAAAGTAGCCGAGTATGAAACGCTTCAAGCCGAAATCGAGGCCTTGAAGTTTGAGCTTTAATTTGATGGGTGCTCTGCAACAGGACGGCAAGGCCCATGAACGTGCTGCTCACAGGCGGGACTGGCTACATTGGTAGCCATACATCGGTCGTGCTGACGGAGTTGGGTCATCTAGTAGTCCTGTATGACAACCTGTCCAATAGCAGTGACTTGGTTCTCCATAAGCTTGCGCAAATCACTGGGCAGCCAATCCCTTTTGTGAAAGGCGATGTGCGCGATGCCGAGTTGCTAACAGAAACACTCGCTGCTTACCGTATTGATGCTGTCATCCACTTTGCTGGTTTGAAGGCCGTTGGCGAGTCAGTTGAAAAACCTGCCGACTACTACGCTAACAACGTGCAGGGCACGATCAGTTTGCTGCAGGCGATGCGGTCGGTGCAGGTTAAGACCCTGGTGTTCAGCAGTAGCGCCACCGTTTACGGCGAACCACAGTATCTCCCGTTGGATGAAAGCCATCCCACCAGCGCCACCAACCCTTATGGGCGCAGCAAGCTACACATCGAAGAGATGCTGAACGACATGGCTGCATCAGACCCGGCCTGGCGGATGGCCTGCCTGCGTTACTTCAATCCGGTGGGTGCTCACGAAAGTGGCCTTATAGGCGAGAACCCCAACGGCGTGCCCAACAACCTCATGCCCTACATTGCCCAGGTGGCTGCTGGCCAGCGCGCTGAATTGAGTGTGTTTGGCGACGATTACCCAACCGCCGATGGCACGGGGGTGAGGGATTACATCCATGTCATGGACCTGGCGGAAGGGCATGCGGCCGCATTGGCTTTCCTGTCTGTAACCACCGGTTGGCATGCCATCAACCTGGGCACTGGCAAGGGCTACAGCGTGCTTGATATGGTCCAGGCGTTTGAAAATGCATCGGGCCAGCAAGTGCCCTACAAAATCGTTGCCCGCCGTGCCGGTGATGTGGCCGCCTGCTACGCAGACCCCAAAAAGGCCAGTGAAGCATTGAACTGGCGTGCCACCCGCACCTTGGACGACATGTGTGCCAGCACATGGCGGTTCCAGCAGTCTCAAAGATTGAGTGTGAAGTCATGAGCTGTCCCGCCAAGGTACAACCCGTTATTCTTTGTGGAGGCTCTGGCACCCGCCTGTGGCCACTGTCGAGGGCAGGTTTCCCCAAACAGTTTCTGTGCCTCACGGGTGTAGACAGCCTGTTCCAGCAGGCAGCCAAACGGCTGATGGGCCTGAGCGCGGAAAGCATTCAGGTTGCCGATCCCTTGGTGGTGACCGGTGAGGACCATCGGTTTCTGGCAACTGAACAATTGCGTGAAGTCGGCATATCTCCAACTGCTGCCCTGTTGGAGCCGGTGGCCAGAAACACTGCTCCCGCGTTGACCCTGGCCGCGCTGGCTGCCGTGGAAAACGGTGAAGACCCCGTGCTGGTCGTCACGCCGGCCGACCAGACCGTGTCCGGTGCCTCTGCGTTTAATGGCGCCATGCACGACGCCATACGCCAGGCGGCCGAGGGCGCCATCGTGATCCTGGGCGTCACCCCCGACCGCCCCGAAACGGGCTACGGCTACATCCAGGCCGTTCTTGCGCCGACGCCCACCCTGGTGGTGGAGCGGTTTGTCGAAAAACCCGATGAGGCCACCGCCCGGCAGTACCTGGCAGAGAGCGGCTACTACTGGAACGCCGGCATGTTCGTGCTCAAGGCGTCCGTCTGGCTCCAGGCCATAGAAAGCTTCCGGCCCGACATTGCGGCCACCACCCGCGCCGCCTGGGCCCGGCGCAGCAGCGATGCCGCGTTCGTGCGCCCCGGTGCGGCCGAATTTGCCGCCATACCCAGTGATTCCGTTGACTACGCCGTCATGGAACGCTGCCCGGGCAGCCACTTCCCCATCCGCATGGCCCCGCTGGACGCCGGCTGGAGCGACCTCGGCGCCTGGGACGCCGTGTGGAGCGTCTTGCCCAAAGACGAACAGGGTAACGCCCAAGTGGGCGATGTGCTGGCCACCGACAGCAGCAACACCCTGGTGCATGCCACCCACCGCCTGGTGGCCTTGGTGGGCGTTCATAACCTGGTGGTGGTGGAAACACCCGATGCCGTGCTGGTGGCCGACCGGTCGCGCAGCCAGGATGTGAAGCACATTGTCAACACCCTGCAGCAGCAAAAGCGCGAAGAGCACGCCCTGCACCGTAAGGTGCATCGTCCCTGGGGCTGGTATGACAGCATCGACGAAGGCGGGCGCTTCAAGGTCAAGCGCATCCAGGTCAAGCCCGGTGCCAGCCTCAGCCTGCAAAAGCACCACCACCGTGCCGAGCACTGGGTGGTCGTCAGTGGCACGGCAGAAATCACCTGCGGCGACAAAAAACTGCTGCTCACCGAAAACCAGTCCACCTACATCCCGCTGGGCGAGGTGCATCGCCTGGCCAACCCCGGCACCATCCCGCTGGAAATCATCGAGGTGCAATCGGGCAGCTACCTGGGCGAAGACGATATCGTCCGTTTTGAAGACCACTACGGGCGCAGCCAGGCATGAACATTCCACCGAAGATTTACGTGGCCGGTCACCGTGGCATGGTGGGCTCGGCCATCGTGCGTCAGTTGCTGGCTCAAGGCTACCCGACCGATCGCATCGTCATCCGCACCCATGCGGAACTGGACCTCACCGACCAGGCTGCCGTGCGCGCCTTCTTCGCGGCGGAGAAGCCCGACCAGGTCTACCTGGCCGCCGCCAAGGTGGGTGGGTTCACGCCAACAATACCTATCCGGCTGAGTTCATTTACCAGAACCTGATAATGCAGGCTAACGTCATCGATGCGGCCTTCCGCCATGGCGTGAAAAATTTGCTGTTCCTCGGCTCCAGTTGCATATACCCCAAACTGGCCCCCCAGCCCATGCGGGAAGACGCCTTGCTCACCGGTACGCTTGAAGCCACCAACGAGCCCTACGCCATCGCCAAGATCGCCGGCATCAAGCTCTGTGAAAGCTACAACCGCCAGTATGGACAAAGTCACGGGGTGGATTACCGCTGCGTCATGCCCACCAACCTGTACGGCCCCGGTGACACCTACCATCCGGAGAACTCTCACGTCATCCCGGCCCTGATCCGGCGCTTCCACGAGGCCAAAATCAACAAGGCGCCCAGCGTCACCATTTGGGGCACCGGCAGGCCGAAGCGCGAATTCCTCTACGTCGATGACATGGCCGCTGCTTGCGTGCATGTCATGAATCTCGGTAAGG
>VGXE01000117.1 GCA_016873455.1 Nitrospira sp.
GTCAGATTTGGATGAAAACTACCCCCTCAAGTGGGTCAATTCTGGGTGACCATCAACATTTCTCGGTCATCTTTCCGGCGACTTGGCGTGAGAACACCTGGTCGTAGCCATAGTCGTTGCCAATGGCGGTAAGGATGGAGGTGTCGACCGTCAGTGCTTCGGCCGCCAAGGGCGCGCGGTCGCGGGCGAGTTTGCTGACGAATTCTGCCGCCAGGTGTTGGGCATCGGCGGCCGAGCCGCCGTTGCCAGCGACGTACAAACGCCCACCCCGGCGATAACGGCTAACGACCTCACGGACCGCCTGATCGAACACGGCAAGTTGATCGTCCTGAAGGAGAAAGCGTTGCTTGGCCTCGATTGAGGCAGTCAAATTCTTCTTCAGGATTTCGGTTGGGATCGGCATGCTGTTTCTCGTCAATGGGGCAGAACGTCAGCCGCCCGGAAATAGTCTTGGGGCACACCGATATCGATAAAGCTCCCGGAACATTCGAGGCCGTAGAGCTTGCCGCCTTGGGTTACGAAAGCGGGGAGGAGATCATCTTCCAGAGACAGTTTGTGGCCGGGGGCAAACTTCGTTTTAGGCAACACCGATGGATCGATGAGATAGACGCCCCCATTGGCCAGGCGGCCCGGCTCACCCGTGCCTGACTTGAGTGAAACGATCTCGCCATCGGCTTTCACGTCAATCCCCATGTAGCGGCCGACTTCATTGGCTCGAAAAAGTGAGAAGGTCCATTCGGATTCATGCTCGGCATGGAATTTCAGCAATTCGTCGAGATCAACCTCAAAAAAGGTATCCCCGTTCAGCACAAGAAAGGGCTCGTTCAGCCCTTTTGCCGCCAACAATAGGCCGCCCCCCGTTCCCAACGGCTCCTCTTCGATGGCATAAGTCAGTGGCGTGGCTCGATAACTCACCCCGAAGTGATCCATGATCACTTCTTTCATGTACCCCACGGAGACGACGAATCGACTCACACCCTGCTCAATCCAGTAATCCATCTGATGCTCTAGGAACGGGCGGCCGCTAACCGGTGCCATAGGCTTGGGCAAGTCAGGGACAGCACTTCGTAGTCGAGTGCCCATGCCGCCGGCGAGGATGATGGCTGTTGTCACCCGCCGACCTTACTCAACCGAGTTGAGGATGGCGCAAATTTCATCGACTTCCTCATCCCTAAGATCGGGGAAGTTGCCGATGTAAAAGCCGTAGAAGTGAATATGCTCCACTTGCGGAAACTGCTTATGGTGGTTTTCAGGCACGATTCCCTTCAGATAGGGCTGGCGAATCTGGTTGCCACCGCCGGCACTGCCACGACGAAATTCAACACCAGACTCGCGCATCTTGGCCATGAGTCGCTGCACGAATGCCTCATCGGGTTTCTGCAAAACCAGATTGAAGGCATAGTTGCTGGAGCCTTCGAGCTTGAAATCGGTCCGGTATTTCTTGGGGTCGATTTGCCTCAGGAATCGATGCAAATTCTCGGTACGGCGTCGAACATTAGCGTCCAGGCGCTTGAGCTGACTGCGTCCCATGATGCCGCCGATTTCGGTATTGCGGGTGTTGTAGGCCGGGAAGGCAAAGATGAAATCCGGGTTCAGCTCCGGATTGGCCTGCTGGTAGGCGCTGCGGACGGCCGGATCATTCGCCTCGCGCACCATGCCATGCGAGCGCAGCATGCGCACCTGCTGATACACCACGGGGTCATTGGTGCAGACCATCCCCCCCTCGATGGTGCTCATGTGGTGGGCATAGTAGAAAGAGAAATTGGAAATCCAGCCGAAGCTCCCCAACTTCTGGCCATTGTGGGTCGCGCCATGCGATTCACAAACGTCTTCGATCAACGGGATTTTTTTACGCTCCAATTCGCTGACCAGTTCATCCGTCAGACCATCGAAGCCTTGGACATGCGTCAGAAAAACAGCGCGGGTCTTGTCGGTGATCCTGGCCAGGACTTGCTTGGTATCCATCGCCAGGGAGTGAGGATCGATATCGACGAAGACGGGAGTAAATCCGTTTTGAAGAACGGAAGCGATATCGGAGATCCAGGTGAGCGGGGGAACGATCACTTCGCCACCTTCCGGATGGCGAATCTTGAGAATCGCCATCGTCAGCAGGTTTGCGGAGGCACCGGAGTTAACCAGCACGCTGTATTTGACGCCCAGCCAGGCCGACCATTCTTCTTCAAAAGCGCGAACATTGGCACCATGCGTCAGGATCGGATCATCCTGCTTGAGGTGCTCAATGACGGCATCAAGATCCTCACGCAGGATGTTGTTGCGCATTAGTGGGAATTTCATGGCTTCTCCAAGTGATTAGCGAGACTGGCTTTCAATTTGACAGGGATTTGGCGAACGCACGGACGCTGTTGAGAGCGGCCTGTGGACCGATTCCTACCTTTTCGTGCAGCTCTGTGCGCGTACCTAGCTCGAAGTGGTAAGCCCCTTCGACACCGATATTGAGCATCCTGGCGCTCAGTCCGCGCCGTGAGATGAATTCGAATAGCATGGAGTCAAGACCTCCCCGCCCGCGAAAACCTTCTTCGAGACTGACAATTCCAGCGTAGGGCTTGAGGGCATCCTGGAACTCGGCTGCAGAAAACCGCGCGAGGTCGAACAAGTCGATCACGCCGACGCGGATCCCTTCGCTGGCAAGTTCGCCCGCTGCCTTGAGGGCGGTGTGCAGCATGTAACCGGTGGCCACAAGACAGATCGCTTCGCCACACTTATGAACGTGGAATCCCTTAGATGTATTCGGTGCCTCGCTTTCGTAAATAACAGGAAGAACCTGGGCATCGAAACGCAGGTACTTGGGGCCACTGGTATTTACGCAGGTATCGAAGAATGCGGACGCGGTGACGTGATCGGCAGGTGATAGCACCTGGAAGTTTGGTATGCCCGGCATCAGGGTGATGTCTTCATAACATTGATGCGTTGGCCCGGAGACAACGTAGCTATAGCCGGCACCAACGCCGATCAAATTAACGTTCATTGGCCGGACTTCCGACAGCAACGCGAGACTCACCCTGACCTGCTCGTAGCAGCGCATGGTGATGAATGGGGCAATGGCATAAGCAAAAACGGTATAGCCTTCGAGTGCCAGGCCAGCGGAGACGTTGATAAGGTTTTGCTCGGCGATACCTACGTTCACGAACCGATCCGGAAAATCCGCGCGAATCTTGTCGAGTACTGGCGAGCCGAAGTCGGCGCAGGTGAAGAAGATCTTGCTGTCTTCCGCCATCGCACGCCAGATGCGTTCCAGAAAAGCGTCGCGCATTGCCAATGGTTTGACGCTCATTGGGTTTTCTCCAACAGGCTATCGATCAACTCCGGCTTGGGGTTGATGATGTGAGACAGCGGTGCGTTCTCCAAGCCTGGCACACCATGCCCTTTCAGAGTCCTGGCAATAAGCGCCTTGGGCTTTCCCACGGCAGCCGTCTTTTGCTGTTTAAGCGCAGCTTGCACGGCGAGGACATCATGTCCATCAACCTCGATGCAATCCCAACCGAAGGCGCTCAAGCGCGTGGCTAACTCGCCATGCGACACGATGTCATCGGTATAGCCAAGCATGCTGATACGGTTGTCGTCGACAATCAGGTGCAAGTTATCCAGCTTGTGCTGGGCGGCAAACATGATTGCCTCCCAATTGGCACCTTCATGGAGTTCGCCGTCGCCCGCAACCACGAATACGCTTTGGTCACACGCTTTACGCTTGAGGCCAAGCGCCATTCCGGTGGCGACGCCCAACCCATGACCGAGGGAGCCATTGACGGTCTCGTACCCCGGAATGACTGGATCCGGGATGCCGCCAAGGAAGCTGCCAGCTTCGCACACATGTTGCAGTTCTTCCATCGGGAAGTAGCCGAGGTCCGCCAGGATGGGATACATGCAAATGGACCCATGGCCTTTGCTGATAATGCAGCGGTCACGCTCTTCATCGCGCGGGTTCGATGGGTTGAACCGCAAGACGCCGCCGTAATACAAAGCAACAAATATTTCG
>VGXE01000118.1 GCA_016873455.1 Nitrospira sp.
GTATAGCTTTCGGGTTGGTAACTACTCACCCCCAATATTCTGCTAATCTTCTTCCCCTATGAAAAACCTCCAACGTCCCACCCCAGCCGAAAAGGATACGCTCATCGCGAAGCTGTTCGACCTTGTGGAAACGCTGGAAAAGCGTTTGGCTGAGTTCGAGAAGAAAGTCGAAAAGACCAGCGTCGCGCTGAAACGCACGGCGGAGATCATCGCCGATCAGTACGGGGGACGGCGCATCGGATGGCACGATTCAGAAGTGGATCAAGCGGGCGGTTGAAGCGTTGCGGCCCGCCTATGAAGCGATCCGTCAGGAGGTGATCGCTGCGGACGTGGCGTGGAAGCCATGATGGAGGCGGGTATCCTGCCCCTGTTCAAGGGCGTGGCCGTGCACGACCACTGGGTGCCTTATTACCGCTTCACGAACCTGAGCCACAGCCTGTGCAATGCCCATCTGCTGCGGGAACTGCGGTATTTCGAGGAAGCCACCGGCCATCACTGGCCGATACGCCTGCGGGAGATTCTGGTGGAGGGCAAAAAAGCGGTGGAGGCGGGGCGAAAAGGCCGGGTTCGACAGGAACCCGCCACGAATCTGCTACGACGCTTTCGTGACTTCCGCACCGAGGTGTGGCGATTTATCGATGATTTTCGCGTGCCTTTCGATAACAACCCGGCGGAACGCCTGGTTCGTCCGGTCAAGGTCAAATTGAAGGTGGCCGGCGGCTTCCGCGCCGTCGGCGGCTCCAGCAGCTTTTGCGTGATTCGCTCCGTCTGGCAAACCCACAAGCTTCAAGGCATCAATCCCTTCCACACCCTCAGGATTGCGTTTTCGGAGGGGTGAGTAGTTACCTTTTCTTTAGGACTTGCCAAAGAAAAGGAACCCGCCTTCGGGTGCGGGAACCCGATTCAAATAACCGTCGCCCAAGCGACACTTCTTTGCGCTCCATTAACCAGAACTCACGTTAAGTTAAGGATATGGCTCCCGAAAGGAAAGGCAGATAACTTCTGCGCTCTCCCCATCCGTTCGTCCTGAGCTTGTCGAAGGATGGAATGTCGTTCCATGGTTATGACCGGACAAAAGCTAACAACGGCTGTATGTCGTGCGCATCGGCGGCGCGTAGCGCGGCAACGTACTTGCTGCGCGTTTCTCCGACATTTACCAAACTGACCCGCCCCCATGTAAACCGCTCCTGGCCGAGTTTTACCAACAGAAGGTCAGTGGCAAGCCGTGAGTGGCGGCCATTGCCGTTCGGAAATGGGTGAATCAACACCAGGCGATGATGAAACCGCGCCGCGATTTCGTCAGGCGGAAAGGTCTCGTGTTGAACCCAGTACCGCGCATCTTCAATAAAATCACGGAGCATCGGCCCGATTTTCCATGAATCGATGCCGATATTCCGTGGCGTGGTGCGGAGTTCCCCCGCCCACCGCCACACGTCTTTGAACATCCGTTTGTGCAAGCTTCGTAGAAACGCCTCGTCCAAAACATCGCGTTTGCGGCTGAACGCCCATTCTTCGGCTGCCGTGATGCCGAGTTGCTCGGCTTCGTTGAGTTCTCGCCGCAACGTGATATAGCTGGGGATCAATCCCTTTTTCTCGTCGGGTGTCAGCGGCGTTGCGGCGTCGTCACCGTCACCGTCATATTCAAACAAGGGATCGGTCATGACTCATCCCACAGCCCGCGAAGATTGCCCTTCAGCAGCTCGTTCACGATGCGTTCGCGTTCTGCCGCAAGATCGGCGTCTGATAATCCTTGTGCTTCGAGTTTCATCGTGTGATCCACCCGCGCAAGCCGTGCGGCCACTTTCTTTTGCGCCTGTTGCTTAACCATGTCTTCAAGAGACGTGTTGGGCACGATGGCATAAACGAACGTGCAATCAAGCGCCTGGGCCACACGGCTGATTGTGTCGAGCGTCAAAGCTCCGCTCACCTCGCTTTTCTCCAAAGCGAACACGCGGGGCTGGGAGACATTGAGCCTCTTGGCAAGCTGGGCGGTGGTCATGCCGATGGCTTCCCGAATAGCGCGTATCCATCCGCGAGGCGGGCAGGCGAGTTCAGAAGTCGGCTGCCAATGAGCGAGCCGCTTATCCAGATGCTTTCTTGCCAGGTCACGACGCATAAAAAATAACCTTTGAGCTATAAAATACTCAAAAAATAATAGCTTAAATATTATATTTTTGAAAATTAAAATAACTTTCAAGTTATTTTTTCATGGTTTGTCCTCCGTTCTTCAGGGTTGTGGGTTTGACGCTACGGTATGCACACCAGTGACCGCTCCGTCCGTCACGTTCCTTACATTGCAGACCCCACAACGAAATCGAGGGTATTCGTCATTCCAGCAAGGAGGCTGGAATCCAGTCACCCAGGACGTGAAGCCCCACGTTACCGGCCACTGCCATTAAGTTAACGGTTGAGCGTGAACCCTACAGTGGACCCCTAAGCCAAAACATTTTTAGGTCGAATTTAAGAGGGTAAGCCATCACTTGCAGCGGAACAGCGCTGCCCTGTTTCGGTTTTTGATTCTGTGTCGGCGGCTTTCTGCTCGCCGTACTTGTCCACGATCATGGCTCCGCCGCCGCTGCCTGTCCGGTACACCGCATCGGGTGTCAGGTAGTCCAGGGACTGGTAGAACCTTTCCGCGTTGTAAAATCCGAAGTAAGCCGCTAGGCCGAGCAGCAACTCGGGCACACTGGCATAGCCCCTCAGATATACGTCCTCGTGTTTGACGCTGCGCCACAGACGCTCTACGAAGAGGTTGTCCAAGGCCCGCCCCCGACCGTCCATGCTGATTGTTACGCCTCGCGCCTCGAGAACCCCGGTGAACGCCTCTGCGGTGAACTGGCAACCCTGGTCGCTGTTGAATATCTCCGGTGCGCCATGGGATCTGAGTGCCTGCTCGAGGCAGTCCACGCAGAAGCGGCCGTCCAGCGTGTTCGAGACCCGCCAGGCCAGTACCTTGCGCGAGTACCAGTCGATCACGGCCACCAGGTACGCGAACCCGCATGCCAGGCGGATGTAGGTGATGTCGGCACTCCAGACTTGGTCGGGCCGGACGACTGCCACGCCCCGCAGCAGGTAAGGGTAGGTCTTGTGCTGCGGGTGTGGACGGGTGCTGTCCGGCCCCGGTGCCATGCCGGCCAGCCCCAGAACCCGCATCAGCCGCTGGATCCGTTTACGGTTGACCCGGTAGCCCTGTGTTGCCAGATAAGCCACCATCTTGCGGCTACCGTAGAACGGATGCCGTGTGTATTCGGCATCGATCAGGGCCAGCAGTGCCAATTCCTCTGGATCCGCTTCCGTCGCCCTATGGGGCGTGTAGGCCGCTGAGTGGGCAACCCCTGCCAATCCGCATTGGCGGGCCAAGGGCAGCGGCCCCTCGGCACTGATCCACCGCTTGCGCTCGGTTAAGGGCTGATTCCGGACTTTTTTTTCAACCAGTCCAATTCCATCTTCAGCCGCCCGATCTCGGAGTACAGTCGGTCAGGACTGGCGGACGGCTCCGCCGCCCTGACTCCGCGCCGGGTATCGAAAAGGCCTGCCGCCTGCTCCTGCAACTCTCGTTTCCACTGGCCCACCTGCGTCGGATGCACGCCGTACTCCTGGGCGATCTCGTTGACCGTCTTCACGCTTCGGATCGCCTCAAGCGCAACCTTCGCCTTGAACTGGCCACTGAAGACCTTACGTTTCTTCTCACTCACAACAACCCCCGTTTTCTCGTCGACCACCATCTTAAATAACTGTCCTAAAATTGGGGTCCACTATAGATTACGGAAGCCAATCCTTCATCGACAATGATGCTGTTACCCGAAGAATATTGAGCGTGGATGCTCCCACTGGGGCTGCATAAGCCCATGAGGAACGCTTGTTCCTCAGTTTTTTTGTTCCAGCAGGGCTTTTATTTGTATCAGTTGCTCTGGTGATAATCCTTTTAACAGTTGCT
>VGXE01000119.1 GCA_016873455.1 Nitrospira sp.
TACCTAAAGACCACTCGTAGACCACGAGTTTGATAGGCTGGGTGTGGAAGGCCTGTGAGGGCTGTAGCTAACCAGTACTAATCGGTCGTGCGGTTTAACATCCTTTGCTCCTGATAGACATGGTCTCGCGCATCGCACAGTGCGCGTCGTGAAACGTAAAAAGTGAAATGTGAAAGGTTTTGAAACTTTTCACCTCTCACCTCTAACTTTTCACGCAAGACGTATTCAGTGAAGAGTGTTCCCGGTGGTCTTGCCGGAGGGGCCACACCCGTTCCCATACCGAACACGGAAGTTAAGCCCTCCAAGGCCGATGATACTGCTGCCGAGAGGCAGTGGGAAAGTAGGACACTGCCGGGTTACAACGAAGGCCCGCTGGTCGAAAGATCAGCGGGCCTTTTCATTTGAAACCTGGTCATGTCTCCTGGTATGGGTCATCAATATCTTAACGACATCACGGTAATCAAACAGTCGATATGATGAACATATTCCTAGTAGCGATCGTTCTTCTCCTGGTCTTACTCCTGATTGGATTAGGGCTGTACCTGCTCCTTCCCCGCAAATACCAGTCTGCCGATTCTGTTGCCCATTCCTATGATGACTGGACGAATGATGGCATTCTCGAGTTCTATTGGGGCGAACATATCCATCTGGGACACTATGGCTCCCCACCCCGCAAGAAGGATTTTCTCAAGGCCAAGTCAGATTTCGTGCATGAAATGGTGCGGTGGGGTGGGCTGGACAAGCTGCCTTCCGGCACGACGGTGTTAGATGTGGGCTGCGGCATCGGCGGCAGTAGCCGTATGTTGGCGCGGGAGTATCGCTTTGCGGTGACCGGAATCACCCTCAGTCCTCAGCAAGTCAGACGGGCCCAAGAACTGACCGCTCCGGAGGTGAATGCCCGCTTTCAGGTCGATGATGCGCTGGCCCTGTCGTTCCCCGATGCCAGTTTTGATGTGGTCTGGTCGGTCGAGGCCGGACCGCATATGCCGGATAAAGCACTATTTGCTCGAGAACTCATGCGCGTGTTGAAACCGGGCGGAATTCTGGTTCTTGCCGATTGGAATCAGCGGGACGATCGCCAGGTCCCACTCAATTGGTGGGAAAAGCCGGTGATGCGGCAACTGCTGGATCAGTGGGCTCATCCAGCGTTTTCCAGCATTGAAGAGTTCTCAGAATTACTGGAGGCCACCGGACTGGTGGCGGGTACAGTCACCACGGCGGATTGGACTGCCGAAACCGTACCCTCATGGCTCGATTCCATCTGGCAGGGCATTGTCCGCCCGTCGGGGCTTGTCCGGTTTGGCATGACCGGGTTGATGAAATCATTGCGGGAAGTGCCCACGATTCTGCTCATGCGGCTGGCATTTGGGGCCGGGCTCTGTCGCTTTGGCATGTTTCGGGCCGTGCATGCCACGGTTCCGACGAGCGAGCGGTCGTCTGCGCAGACGGATCACAGGTTTGTACGGTCATAATCATGAAGATGCTGTGAGGTGAGATCCATGAGTCTCTACGACATCGACCTGGTCACGATCGACGGTACGCCGCAGAAGATGGAGATCTACCGCGGCAAGACGCTGCTCATCGTGAATGTTGCGAGCCAGTGCGGCTTCACGCCGCAGTATAAGGGACTCCAGGCGCTCTACGACACATTCAAAGATCGGGGGTTCGTGGTGCTCGGGTTCCCCTGTAACCAGTTCGGACAGCAGGAGCCGGGCGGCGAAACAGAGATTGAGCAGTTCTGTACCAGGAACTTCAGTGTCACCTTTCCGATGTTTGCCAAGATCGATGTGAACGGCGCGAACGCACACCCGCTCTATCAGTACCTGAAATCGGAGAAGCCCGGGATTCTTGGTACCGAGGCGATCAAATGGAACTTCACCAAATTCCTCGTCGGTTCCGACGGCACGGTCCTGAAACGGTATGCGCCGGGTGATAAGCCGGAGACGATTGAAGCCGACCTGTCCACGAGGATCTAGCAGGATGCGGGAACGCTGCTGGCTGGCTTTTTCAGCATCCTGTTAGGCGACTGGGGGCGTCGAGCGGTGAAGTCGTGATCTGCTCGACAATTCAGTATGTCTCCGTGGTATCGTTCGCCTTTCACGTTTCACGTCTCATCCCGCTCGTTCCGCACGTCCCGCTTGTCTTAGCGCTGAATCGTTGAGAGCAACCATGTGCCATCTTGATCGCGCAGGAAGGTCCAAATTGCGCGCGACTCAGTTGGCGTTTCTTCGCTGCCTCTGACGACATGTCCTGGCTCTCCGCGCTGCTTGGTCAGGGACAGGTCGTAATCACGGGCGCTCCAGCGAAGCCCTGCGGACACGTAGTACGTGGTGCCTTCCATCCAGGCTTCCAGGACTTCGGCCTGGAGCAAGATCACATCCTCCACATGGTTGTGGATGTCTTGTTTGGTGTAATTGGCCAGGGCGGCGCTGAAGTCGTTCAGCATGTCCGGTGTCACGAATTGTCGCAATCCGTCCAGGTCCTGCTTGCTCCAGGCTGTATGCACGTCACTGAGCAGTTTCTGGAAGGTGGCTTTCTCCACGGAGGTGACCTGGTCAATCGACAGGTTTCTCTTGTGTGTGCGAGACGATATTTCTGATCGGCTATCGAGGGCGGGGTCGCGCCCGGGGAGTCCGGTAAAGTCGGGGAGGGAGGGGCGCTGAATTTTGAGGTAGTAGAACACTGTCGCCGCTCCCAGAAATAACAGGATCAGCAGAACGCCCACGGGTTCCAGAGTCTTGCTGGTATGAGCGGCCTCTGAGGACGGCCCTTCGGCCTCGTGTGTCTGTGTGCGACCGGCTGGTGATTCGTCGGAGCTGCTGGTCTTTTGGGTAACGGCGTTCTGCGAGGAGCTCGAGTCGCCATTGAGAGAGCTGTTTTCTGCCTGAGCTACAGAGAGGGGAAGAAGGCTGATCAGTGCTAGCAAGATAGAGGCGACGAGGAGGGGCATTCGGTTCACGGTCGCTCCTTGTGGTCATGGTTGCGAGGCGCTGCGGTACGAGACATGTTAGCAGCAATGGCCCATTGAAGTCGCAGAGAATGGAAAGAACGGATCCTGAGCCGTGCATGCACCTCTCTGACGGTGTGCTGTTGAGCAGTGAGAAGGTCAGAAACGGGGTCGGGATGAGTCAGAAAATGCTGGGGCATCTCAAACTGACCCCGTCCTAGACCTCGTCCCACTTTGCTTGTCTCAGGAGAAGCAATCGGTGTCGTTCGCGGACTATGGACGCTTCATCGCCGGAGGAGGCAAAGAGGCCTCGCTCATGGTTCCATGCGTGAGGGTGAGCTCTTGTTCGATTAACTTAACGGACACGTCAAAATACTTCATCGACTGTGTCTGGAGTGTGTCGTCATTGATGGCATGGTTGAGGTAGTTTTGGCACAGGTTGTACATGGCTTCCCTGTACAGTTGAAGCCCCTGCGTGCGTCTGACAAATGCGGGAAAGATTTGTGCGAAGGATCGAGCCAGTTCGACCTTCACGCTCGCTTCGATCTTGTCTGTAGACAACTCTCTCATGGCCGCTAACGCATTCGTGACACTTTGGTCGGCGTCGAGCGGTGGTTCAGCGCAAAACCGGCCGGCCGCACTTGCCGAATTCTCCTGAAGCCGGACGAGGACGACCCGTCGATCGGCGGTGACCGACAACGTACCCACTCGGTTGTCTACCGAGTCGATCACCATCGGGGACTTCGAGCCTGCGAACATGTTCAGCCCACATCCGGACAGCATCAATAGGCTGGTGATCACGCCGATGCGTATAGGTAAGGTCAGAGGGGGCTCTGGAAATTCGGACAGTGTGGTAAGTGGTAGCCTGGCTTCACCCATGTCACCGAGGGGTGGCGAACCAGAGGAGCAAGGCGATGAAGAGAACGAGACGGAATCACGGAGCGACCTTCAAGGCCCAGGTGGCGTTGGCGGCCGTCAA
>VGXE01000120.1 GCA_016873455.1 Nitrospira sp.
CGTATACTTGGGAGAAGTAATCCAGACTGACGAACTTTCAAACAGCCTATGCCGTCTGTGAATACGACATCGGCGATGAACTCGGAGAGGTGGCAGAGCGGTCTATTGCACTGGTCTTGAAAACCAGAGTCGGGGTAACCCGACCCAGGGTTCGAATCCCTGCCTCTCCGCTCCAATTCTTGCTGGCTGAGTCTCGCGTGCCTCTCGCAGCACGTTGCTTGAGATTGCTGCTCGATGCATTTCTCGCGACTCGTTCACGACCTCCGATTTACTCGCCGAAGGTCTGACGCCACACCCTGGTTGCTGGGAGAAGAATTGTCCCAGCCGTGAACCCATGATTGGCTGGTGGGGTTCTCGATCTCTTCCACTTGAAGGCAGGAGACCCCAGATGAAGAAGACCCTCGACCAGATGTTTCGCGTCGTCAAACTGGGTGCCAAGGCGTCCTCGCCTTCAAGTCGGAATGCGAGTAATCAAGGTCAGGGCTGAAATTCCGTGAAAGTCTTTGGGATTGTGGGTGACCAGTGGACATCCATGCGCGACTGCGGTGGCTGCAATCCACGCGTCGTCCACAGAAATGGGCTGGGAAAGTCGTTCTGCGCGAATTTGTCCCCGCGTTTCGCTCAACTTCTGCGAGTACGGAGCTACGATGTATTTCTTAAGCGTTAGTTTGAGATCATCAATTTGCTTTTCCGACCAATGATTCCTGAATGCTCCTTCAAACAATTCGCCGACCGTCATGAAGGAGATTGCGAGCGTTTTGCCTTCGAGGTCAGAACGATATCTTTCCGCCAATGCGTGACCTTTCATCAGGTACGACACTATGTTTGTGTCTAGAACGACTGAATCCATTGGTTAGTTCCCGCTCGCAACATCGCCCCTGGATGCCGCTAGAAACGCTTCAAACTCTTCTTCGGTTGGCCACAAGTGTGATCCAGCTCCCCACACTTCCTCGAATCGACCAATCGCGGCGACGTCTTGCTCGACAGCGAGTTGTGCGAGTGACTTGTCTTGCCAAAACAGATCGGGAGGAATCGGTTCTGGCGCCTTCCGTGTCTCCATGACCGTGGTTGCGTTGGTCGGCCCTTCGCCGCCTGACGAATCTTCCTTGATTGGCTCCGGCACTCTCACTTGACGCCAAGCCATTTCGCGTAATGCACGCCGAATGCGACTGAAGTCGAATACTCTCTCCTCCCATGATTCTCCCGTCTCCTGATCCTCGTAGCTCGCCAGGATTCGAGTAGGCGAGCAAACGTCGACCTCCAGGTCGATTCCACGAGTGTGCCATTCAAGCTGGACGCCGCCACAACTCGTTGAAACGACCGCTGGAGGTGGAGTGTTGTCCTGCATCACCGCTAACACGGTTTCGATAGCCGACACTACACATGCCGGTTCGACTCGTCTTGCTTTGTACGAGTCCCAGTCGGGTGGCATCGTCAGGAGTCGTCCAAGTTTCTCCACGGTCGGCTCGAACCATGCTGGCGGGACACCGCCTATCTCGATCACAAGTTCACCATCGCTGCTCGGAAAGCACATTCGCTGAACGCTCACAGACGCTCCGGTCAGCGTGCTTCCTCGCTGAGCGATACCCGGTGCGGGACGCACTCTTCGTTCTCTCGCCGAAAGCACGCCGTTTTCAGGGATTTCTAAGGTGGTCACTGCTTTCGCCTCCACAACGCGTGCATCTTGGGCGTCGTCATCGTTGCAAATGTCCGCACGATCCATTCTCGCCCCAGATCCAGAACCTCCAGGACGCCACTCAATCCATAGGACAACGGGCGTCCTCGTGCCGTCAGCGTCAGGGCGAACATCGGTGCGTCATCCGATGTGCGATAGACAGGTTCAATCGCCACGTGCAATCGGCCCACAGGCTCTCCACTGCGATTCGGGATGACGAACCGGGCAGCGAGTCGGCAGTCTTCCGGCTCTGGGTGAAACGCGTCCGTGTAGTGCAGACTGAACAGATTGACGATGTCGCCGAGTTGCCCGTGAGTGGTCCAGCCTTCGCCCGAAACGATGTGATTGACGTACGTTATTTCACACTGGTTGGGGTGCAGTTCTCCCAATTCTTGCCGCAAGAGCACCTCGCTGAATCGCTTCAGTTCGCTCTCGAACGTCGCTCGCACGTGGTCGTATCGCGGGTAAGTGTCGTTGTCGCCGACCTTCCGCCAATTGTGCACGAATCGGTCATGTTGCACCTGCACGAGTTCCGTGCCCTCTTCGTTCAGAAACCAGCATCGCGGAGCAGGCGGTGTCGAAAGCAACTGAAAGCGGGCAACTCCTTTGGGCGTCGGCGAAACGCCGAAACGCTCGATGGCGGATTCAAGCGGAGGATGCTCTTCCGTTTTCGGAAAGCGGTCGCGGAATTCCTGCCACAGCACTCCGATCTGGGGCGTGCGGAGGTTGGCGAGCGTATCGAACTGCACGGAGAGAGCCACCTCAATCACGGGTGGGTTGTCGAACTCCGGCAGTGGTGTGTTCGGGTCTGGTAAAGGAGTCATCGCATCCTCGTCTTCATCAGCATTATCCGTATTTCGGTAAATCTGGGTACTTCGATTGGTTGGTGCGGGCCTCTGGACGTTTTCACTTCTTCCTTTTGCCTTTTCACTTTCGCACCGCCAATAGCATGGCGTCGAGGAGGCGTTTTTTCTCGCAGCCGGAGGGATAGAGTGCCGAAAGGGCGTTGGCCATGCGGAGGAAATCGGGGCCGCGTTCCTGCTCGGCGGTCAACAGGGCACGCACGACGAGGAACTTCTCGTCGAACTTCTCGTTCAGTTCCCGCTGCCACTGGAAGGCCAGATTGACCGGGCAGACGACGAGCACCCGCTCGACGAGTCCTCGGAGCTTTAGTTCGCGGACCAAAAGGCCGCCCATGATCGTCTTGCCTGCACCAGCATCGTCGGCCAACAGGAAGCGAACGCGGGCCAGCTTCAGTAGGTAGTCGTAGACGGCTTCAAGTTGGTGGGGCAGAGGATCGACGCGGGAGATCGACAGCCCGAAATAGGGATCGAATTCGTAGGAGATTCCTAGGGAATAGGCTTGAATGCCCAGACGAAGCAACCGGCCGTCGCCATCGTAGCTGCAACCGGCATCGTGAATCTTGACGGGCTCTAGGTCTTTCGACGTCAATGTTACGCTGCGGAATCGTTCCGTCTGCACTCCGACTAGCCCGGCCACCCAGACCCCGTCGCCTCCGGAACGGACCGTCTCCACCCGCATCGGCTCGTTGAAGAGCAGACCCGCAAGTATGCGACCGGGTTGGAGGGAACCAGCAGCCATCCGTTTCTCCGTCTCCGCACGGGGACCGACCCACGAGCCGTCAATTGTTGACGTAGAACTGCAATCATCCTACGATTGCATGGGGCGACCCGCAAGCCACGAGAGACCGTGACGCCACGATGATCGGAACGCGTCAATGACCTTCGGCGAAAGAATCCGAGAGCTACGCCTGGCCCGTAATCTGACGCTCCGGGAAGTGGCCGCCGAAGCGGACATCAATTTCACGTACCTGAGCAAGATCGAGAACGGCAAGCTCGACTTCAGCGACTTTCCCAGCGAGAAGCTGATTCGCAAGCTGGCCTCGGTGCTCGGCGGCGATGTCGATGAATTGCTCCTCTTGGCTCAAAAGATTCCTGACGGGATTCGGCGTCGCGTGCTGGAACGTCCGGAAGCATTCTCCCGATTCGCGGCCCTCACCGATCCACAGATTGACGAGGTGCTGAGGTACATCGGTTCGAGAGTGCATAGTGCTAGGACTACACCGCTCAGCTGAATTGACCCGTGTCTGCTCAGCAAGAGTGACCCACTACTTGGAAAGGAGAAGAGTCAGCTTCCTTCTTTCGAGTAGCCCGTTCAAGATTCGCGGTGAGGCGAATTCGGTGAGGGC
>VGXE01000121.1 GCA_016873455.1 Nitrospira sp.
TGCAGCGTGTACCCGGACAAATGACGCGGGGACTCAACCAGCAATACAACTGGCGCGGATCGGACACGGAAATCAATCTGACCTATCAAGCTGGCACGCAGCGTGGGTATATCTTCATCGACAGCCGGACACTGGCGCCCCGATTCAATGATGACATCACCGATTCGGCGGATTGATCCGTCCCTCAGCCCGTTTCGAGGATGGGCGACGCTTGTTGCGGCGGGATTCGCGGGCCTCCTGCTGCTGCAGAACTCCCCTGCGCCAGCCGTTCCCATCCTCAACGATCCCAATGGATTCGATGGCATCCCCTGGGGGGCAACGCTTTCGGACACTACGCGCTTCGTCAGTGTCGAAGATACCGGACGGTTTCAGACCTATGAGCGCAAGGACCACGCTCCGATGCTTGGCACGACACCTGTCGATGTTATGCGATTTACCGCATTTCAACATAAGTTCGGCCGGGTGACGGTGCGCTACAGTGGGAAAGATACCCATGACGCAATCCTGACGTATCTTCAATCCCAATACGGCCCGCTCGAC
Source organism: Nitrospira sp. (assembly GCA_016873455.1). Lineage (GTDB taxonomy): Bacteria > Nitrospirota > Nitrospiria > Nitrospirales > Nitrospiraceae > Nitrospira_D. The sequence continues at coordinate 541 of VGXE01000121.1, forward strand.
CGCACGCCAGGACAAATCGCGGTCGGCCCGGTCAAAGTCTACGCCTGGCACGGGTTCCAGACGGAGGTAACCCTGCGCTTTGAATCAAGCCTGGACCGCGGCATTATCTTCATTGAGAGCGCAACCCTGCGCGAGCGCTGGGGCGAAGACGTTCCGTCAACGGTATTCTGATCGGCTCTCTCCCCAAGCCTGGGCCACCATCCGGCAGTAGCCCCCACCTCCCTCTCATTATTTCCCTGTCTTTCGAATCGCCGCTGTTCACCGGAATCCTTGCGGATGTTTGCCTTCAGGAACCTGCGCATGCTAACTTCATGGTTAGTAACAACTTACTTACCATGAAGCGATCTCGCACCACCTCACCTAGCTCATCGCGAGTCTCAGGCCCTGAGCGTCAGGCCAACCTGATCGGAACTGCGACCTCCCTGTTCGCCTCCAACGGTTTCGAAGGGACAACGACAAAAGCCATCGCGAAAGCCGCTGGGGTGAGTGAAGCGCTGCTCTTCAAACATTTTCCCACCAAGCGCGCGCTGTATGCCGCCATTCTTGAGGACAAAGCGCACTATGCGGGGCTGCGGGAAGCCGCGGAAGAAGCTGCAAGGAACAACGACGATGCCCGGCTGTTCACACTGTTAGCAGGGTCTCGCATCAGAAAGGGCGCGGACCCAACACTGCTCCGGCTGCTGCTCTTCAGCGCCTTGGAGGGCCATGAGTTGTCCGATCTGTTTTTCCGGCGGCAATACAGCGTGTTCTATGACTTGCTTGCACACTACATCGGCCGACGGATTGAGGACGGGGCCTTTCGTCCGGTCGATCCGCGGCTGGCCGCCAGAGCGTTCTTCGGGATCATTGTCCACCACCGGCTTCTGCACGATATCTTCGGGCTGCCCATGCATCGGACCCACGAGGAAACCGTGAACGAATATGTCTCGCTGTTTCTCAACGGCCTTGCTCAACCCACGAGTATGACTGGACCAACACACACATGAACCGCGTCATACGCCATCCGCTCCTGACCCTGGGCGTCCTACTCGCAATCGCGATTGCCGCCTTGGTGGCCTTCCGTCTCGCCACCGGTGACAAGACTGACCAGCGTAAAGCCCGTCTCATTACAGTGGGGACCGCCTCGCCCGTCAAGGAGGATCTTGAGATTCGCCTCAGTTTTACGGCGGACGTGACCCCCAACCAAGTCGTCAACCTGTTCTCACGCGTCGACGGTTATATTGCCAAGCTGCACGCGGATAAAGGTGATTTCGTGAAACGCGGCCAACTGCTCATTGAAATCGACCATACAGACTATCAGCATGCCGTCGATCAGGCGAAGGCCAATCTTGCCGCAGCCCATGCCAGAGTGGCCCAGCAGCAGGCGGCCCTCCGCCACGCGACACTCACACTCGATCGCATGAAGGCCCTGATCAAAGACCAGTTCGTCTCGCAGCAGGATCTGGACAACGCGCAGGTCACATTCGACGCCGCCGTGGCCGTGCTGGAATCACTGCGCGCGCAGGTCACCCAAATGGAGGTTGCCCTTGCGCAGGCGGAAACCAACCTGGCCTATTCGTACATTCGTGCCCCCTTTGCCGGGTATGTCGCCGAGCGGAATCTGGACACCGGAGCCTATGTCACCGGTACCACCGCCAGTACCTCCACGATGTCGCGCGGGATGTTGAGCGTGCATGACATCAACACGGTTCGGGTCTTGATCGAAGTGGTCGAGAAAGACATCCCGTTGATCACGATCGGGCAAAAAGCCGAATTACGGGCCGAAGCCTATCCTGACCAGGTGTTCGAAGGAACCGTGACGCGTATCGTTCAAGCGCTGAATCGCGCGACCAGGACGATGACGGTGGAAATCGACTTACTGAACAAGGATCGCCGGTTAAAAGGGGGCATGTTCGCCCGTGTTGAAGTGCTGGTAGGGACTCATCGCGACGCCGTGCAGATTCCCATCGATGCCGTAAGCCGGCTGGAGGAGGCCCAGTACGTCTTCGTCGTTCGTGATGGGAAAGCCCAGCGGGTGAACGTCGAGATCGGCGCCCGCAAAGACAACCGTGTTGAAATCGTCAAAGGCCTGTCCGGCGACGAAGCGGTCATTGTGTCCGGTAAAGACCTCGTGCACGACGGCACCCCGGTGCAGACGCAACTGCTTAACCCAGTGAAGAGTGATGGGTGATGAGTGAGCAGTGACCCGGCGGTTGCCTCGATCCTAGTCGCTGGCTCATCACGCGTGACTCATCACCGATCACGGCTTTTTCTATGTGGCTAACCCTGCTCGCATTACGCAATCGGATCGGTATTTTGATGCTGTCGCTCGCGATGGTGGTGCTCGGCATCACATCGCTCCAGCGGCTGCCGATCGATCTGTTTCCCCAAATCCAAATACCGGTCGCCTTCGTCGGTGTCATCTATAAGGGCGCCCCTCCCCTCGATATCGAGCAAAGTGTCGTCTATCCGATCGAGAAGGCTGTCAGCTCGGCCTCGAACGTGGAGCACGTTGAATCGTTCTCGAAGCAGGGGCTCGGCGCGGTTCAGATTTGGTTCAACTGGGGAGCCGACATCAACGTCGGACAAATGGAGGTCATGCAGCGCATCACGCAGATTCTGAACAGCCTCCCGCCCGGTATCTTGCAGCCCTTCATCGTGAAGTTCGATGTCTCCAACATCCCCGTCTCGTTTGTCACCGTGTCGAGTGAGGATCTGGACGAACGCGCACTCTACGATTTGGCCTACAACACCATCGCCCCGCAAATTGAACAGATCGCCAACGTCGCCGCTGCCACCGTGGAGGGTGGGAAAATCCGGCAAATCAATGTCAGCCTCGATCCGGCGCTCCTCAGCGCCCGCGGCCTTTCGATCCTCGACGTGGTGAACGCCGTCAAGGCCGCCAACGTCATTCTACCCTCCGGCAACATCAAGGCCGGCAATCTCGACTACAACGTGTTTACCAACAACCAGTTCAAGACCGTTGAGCCGATCCACGACGTGATCGTCAAGCTCGACCGCCAGGGCAACCCCATCCGAGTTCGCGACATCGGAACGGTTGCCGATTCCTCCGACATTCAGACAAACATCGTCCGCACCGACGGAGCCAGGGCCGTCCTTTTGCGCGTGAACAAACAACCTGCCGCCAACACGGTCGAAGTCGTCGACGCGCTGCGGGCCACGCTCCCCAAAATGATCGGCATTCCGCCGGGCGTCACCCTCGGCATTTCGTTCGATCAATCCGTGTACATCCGCCAGTCCATCCGCAATCTGTTTGAACAAGCACTGCACGGCTCGCTCCTGGCCGCTGCCGTCATTC
>VGXE01000122.1 GCA_016873455.1 Nitrospira sp.
GTAAGATGCTTCAAATTGGATATAACACGACTGACGATTACGGCTGGATACAGCCGGTTCATTGGGGGAACGGCTACAAGAATCTCGTCTTGAATCAAAACGGCGGCAACGTCGGCATCGGGACGACCACGCCGTGGGGCAAGCTCTCTGTTACTGGCTCGGGCACCGGCACCGGCCTCGCATTTGCTGTCGCCGACTCCGCCAACACCCCGCGCTTTGTCATTCAAGATAATGGGAATGTGGGAGTCGGGACGACGAACCCATCAACCAAGCTTGAAGTCAGAGGTGCACTCTCTGGATTGGCTATTCCACTTCGCGTGGATGGTGGTGGCAATTCCAATGGCGACGGGTCAGGCATGAGCTTTGGCTTTGCATATGCTGGATCGTTTTCAACGTGGGATACAGGCCGAATATACGGTATTGCAGAGAACCCCTCGGTCACATATGCGGGTGCTTTAACTTTCTACACGAACAGCGGCGGCTCCCCCGTTACTGTCGGTGAACGCATGCGCATCACCTCAACTGGCAGCATCGGTATCGGCACCACGACACCGTGGGGCAAACTCTCCATCACCGGCTCGGGTACCGGAACCGGCCTTGCATTTGCTGTCGCCGACTCCGCCAACGCCCCGCGCTTTGTCATTCAGGATAATGGGAATGTGGGGATTGGGACGACGAGTCCGAGCGCTAAGCTCAATGTGTATGGCCCGGGAGCGGGTTCAATTGCGCTTGCGGTGGACAATGGCGATATAGGATTACAGAATGGCGGGCGCATTTGGTGGAGGGATAGCAGTGGGACCAACAAGACCGGACTAGTCGGTTCTGGAAATACTCTTGCGGTGCGCAGCATCGGGACAGGTGGCCTCTACTTCCAAAACAGCGGTTCCAATGACCTCGCAAGTCTAAACGAAACTGGCACGTTTTCGGTTCGCAACACTACCGCAGTCAGCGGGTCGACGCTCTTTCGAGTTCAGGCAGGGGCTGGACAGAGTGGCGATTTAACGCAATGGCTGGACTCAAGTGCGAACGTGCTTAATGTAGTAACAAATCAAGGCAATCTCGGTATCGGCAACGCGTCTCCCTCACACAAACTCGACGTCACCGGCTTCATCAACACCGACGGTACGGCAGGGGGCTACAAGATGGCAGGCAACACAGTGCTCTACGCGAGCACGACCAACTCCGCGCTCGCACTCGGCACATCCGCTGCTGCTGCATGGATGAGCGCGTCTTCGACGCAGTGGTACTCGGTCGCCATCGGCCCCGGCGCTCTTGCAACAACGCCGACATCCGGCGACGCGCAGTACAATACCGCAGTCGGGGTCAACACTCTCACGAGCAATACGACAGGAAACAGAAACACCGCATACGGTTTGGGTGCTCTCTTCTCCAACACCACTGGCCTTTACAATACCGCCAACGGCGTGAGTGCCCTCTACTCCAACACCACCGGAAGCTATAACACCGCGAGCGGCGTGAGTGCCCTCACTTTCAACACCACCGGCTTCTACAACACCGCGCAGGGCACGGATGCCCTCCAATCCAACACCACTGGCTCTAGCAATTCATCCTTCGGTTTCCGATCGCTCTATCTCAACACCTCCGCCACCAACACCGTGGCGGTCGGCTTCGCAGCAGGTCAGGGCACCGCCAGTTACAACAACCAAGGCGGCACCTACGTCGGCTTCCAGTCCGGCTACAGTGCCCAGTCCAACTCCGACTACAACACCCTCTTCGGCCTCAACTCCGGCTATGGTGTCACCACCGGTGCTCGCAACGTACTTCTCGGCCCCTCCACCATCGCCGCGTCATACAACCAAGTCACCACCGGCTCCAGCAACATCGCCATCGGCAACGATGTGGCCGTCCCCTCCGCCACCGCGAGCAACCAGCTCGTCATCGGCAACCTCATCTACGGCACTGGTCTTGATGGCACCGGATCGACAGTATCAAGCGGCAAAATCGGCATCGGGACGACGAGCCCCGAAACAAAGCTGCACGTTGAAGGAGGCAATCTACTCTTGAGCAATAATCGACTGCTTCAGTGGGAAAGGACAAACGGAGTCAATGCGGATGTCCTCAAGTTGGATGACGGCAACAATATCATCATTGGAGAACAGGATGATGTCGGGAGTGTAAATATCTTCGCTGGAAGTTCATCCAACATCAACTTTCATCCCGGCGGTTCCGCTACGGCGCTCGCGACAATTTTGAGCACCGGCAACGTCGGCATCGGCACCACCACGCCGCAGGATAGGCTCGACGTGAATGGGAATATTTTGCTCGGCGGCAATACCAATACGTTTGCCGGCACTGTCGGCTTTACGAGCGCGAATGGCCCGGCCGTCCAATTCTGGGGAAGTGGCACTGCGAATCCTGGCAAATTATTCTTCAATACCGCCAATGTGGCGCGCATGACTGTTGATGCTTCCGGCAACGTCGGCATCGGCATCACCGCGCCAACTTCTCTGCTACATGTAAACGGTACCGCCAGCATCACCGGTACGACGACGATTCAGGGGATTACGGTTGGCAAGGGATTGAATGCCAGTCTTCTCTATAACACAGGTCTTGGGGTGAATGTGCTTTCTGCTATAACCTCCGGAGACCAAAATACAGCTATTGGGTATGAAGCACTAAAATCAGTTACGACAGGAAATTATAATACCGCCGTCGGATTAATTGCTGGTGGCGGAGCCGCATTAACTGGTGATGATAATGTTTTTGTAGGAAAATATACTGGAATCTTCACAACCTCTGGAAGCCGAAATGTTGTCGTGGGTTCCCTGGCCGGGTATACCGGTAATTCGAACCCACTCACGACTGGTTCGAATAATGTCATTGTCGGTCAAAATTCCGGTCTCTCAAACAGTGCTGATAGCAACAGTATTGTTATCGGTTGGAATGTAACCGGGCTGGGTTCGAATACTGTTGTATTGGGTGGTTCAGGTATTGTCACAACAGCACTGAGAGGCAACGTCGGCATCGGCACGACAACGCCTGGAGAAAAACTGCACGTCTTCGGCGGCAACATCCTCATAGATAATGGTCAGTACCTCAAGGCCAGGCGGAACACCGGCAGTACGGCCATAAGCGTGCTCGGTTTTGATTCAGGGACAGATAACCTCTTTGTTCGCACTGGCGGCTCAGATTCCGCTTCGAATCTTTTCTTCCGCAACACCAACAATATCGACATGGTTACATTTAGAAACAACGGCAATGTCGGCATCGGGACGACGACGCCGGACGCAAAATTACAAGTGCAGGGCAGAGCCGCTTTTGCTGCAGATTCTGCGGCACTCGGAAACTCCCAAATCGAGATCCGCGGAGCTACGACGCCCACTAGCCACCTATACTTAGGTTATGACACCACCAGCAATTACGGATATATACAGGGAGTAACGGATGGCGTTGCGTACCGGAACCTCGTCATCAATCCAAACGGCGGCAACGTCGGCATCGGTACGTCGAATCCTGGGACAAAACTACACATCGATTCCGTGAGCGACGTGAACCAACTTACTCTAGCACGCTCAACGACTCACTCGGGCTTGTCTTGGGCAACGCTTATTTCGAACTTTACTGGCGGCGGGGCAGATCTAATTTGGGATTCAACAGGTAATGACACTGGCTTTGGCTGGAGGACAAGAGATTCAGGAGGGACGCAGCAAACGGCATTAGTGATGGCACCGAGCGGCAACGTCGGTATCGGGACGACGAATCCGGCTGCTAATTTGGATCTTCGTGGAAGCTTGACCAACGGCGCGGCATTCACCATCACCGGAAATGCGACCACCTATTGGCCTCAGGTGGCGATGTATC
>VGXE01000123.1 GCA_016873455.1 Nitrospira sp.
ACCGGCTCGATCACCATCACCAATTCCGCCCACGGCACCACGCGATGCATCTCATCGAGGAACCGTTCCCGGCGGGTGGATTTGCGATACTGCTCGAAGGGGACTTCGGCAAAGGTCTGTTGGTGCATGGATGCGCCTCCCGTTCAGTGCTGCATTTCTCATAGCACATCACCAACGGGGAATAAATCAGACCTTCCCTAGTCATCGAGCCGCCATATGATGATCGCACGCTCGACGATCACAAGAGGAGGAGTGTCATGCCTTACCGATTCGTACGATCATGGCTGTTAGCACTGCTGGTGTTGGGCCTCGGCGGCCTCTCGATGCCGACTGCCTCGTCAGCTGAAGAAGCGAAACAACAGTTTGGAGGGATTGAGGCCGGAAAGTGGGTGCTAGGATTTCGAGCTGGTTTTACGCCGCTCACGCAGCAACTGTCGAACAACTTCGACACATCGATCGGCCCGCTGGTGAATGTTCAAGGTCTCTACAGCTTCAATACCTGGTTTTTGGCCGGCTTGATGGTTGAATGGCAACGGCATGGTGTCAGCGTGGAGCGGCCGGACGTGGATCTCGGACACCAAGACACGGTCTCCGTGCTTCCCACCATCGAACTGCGCCCGGTGAAACTTGGCCAATTCAGCCCCTATGTGAATATGGGCTTCGGCGTCAACGTTAACAGCTTCGGAGAAGACACAGCCCTTCGGATCAGTCCCAGTAATACCTTTGCATGGCGGCTAGGCTGGGGAGCCGATTATCGGCTCAACGAACGAGTAGCCCTCAACACAGAATGGGCCTACAAGCGAAACGACGGCCACGCGCACACGAACGCCGGCCGGATTGACGATTGGAACGCCTCTTCGTTCGGTTTTCTCTTTGGCGCGAAGCTGTATTTCTAGATGGCTGGAACTTGCCTCACCTGTGCGTGACACGGGTGAGGCAAAGCTGATGAGATTTGGTCATTCTGCGCGGGCCTGCTTGCTCCGGCTCCAGACCATACCAGTCTGTTCCTTTGAACTGAAACCCAGCTTTTCGTAAAACCCAGGACGCCTGGTGCAGAGCCAGAACAGTTCCACTTTGTTGAGTTGTGGGTGGGTCAGAATGCGTTGAACGAGTTCCGTGCCGATGCCTTGCTTTTGATAGGCCTGATCGACGATCACGTCCCAGATCGTGGCACGATAGACGAAATCCGTGAGGACACGACCGAATCCGACAAGGCGATCGCCGTCCCACGCGCACAGCACCACGTCGCTATGGTCCAACATGACTTTGGCGTCGTGTAATGTTCGATTCTTCGCCCAGGGAGCTTGGTGGAACAGCCGCAGAAGTTGCGCCGCATCAAGATTGGTTGTTTCGGAAAATGTGACAGCGGGCTTGAGCGTGGGAGGCATCTTGTACTAAATTATTCTCCGTTCCAGTAAGTCTCTTGGCGAAGTGTACGAGGAAAATCATGTCAACACAAGTCCGTAGTTGTCCCAAATGTTTCCAGCTGATGTGGCTGAAGCCCGATCAATATGAATCAGTGGACGCAACCACAGTTCGCGCCCAATGCCCGCACTGTGGTTCCACCGTTCGGTTTCGTTTGGTCTCGGAAGGCGCCAACGCCACAGGGCCGAAGATGGGTCACTGAATACAATGCTTAATTGTGAATGGTACATGTTGAAGTGGCCCTCTTTTTTTGGCTGCACGATTGAACATTCAACATTCATCATTGCACATTAAGTTTTCACATCCCAGTGCTGTCCAACTCCGGTTTGTTGCCGGGAAGAATCTTGCGCAGCACCGTGCGGTATTCACCGATTCGCTTCTCATCGATTCGCCCGACCTCGATTTCCTTGTCCCGGCTCATCCGTTCCAATTGATCGAGCAGAGCCAGGAGGGGTTGAACCGCTCCCAGTAGCCGACCGGCTTCATAGGCTTCGAGGGATTCAATCAGCCCCTCAGTCACTTTCTTGTACGGGGTCCCTGCGCTCTGTGCTCGGACTCGTGACACACACTCTTCGTACTTATCAATAGTCTCCAGCGTCGGTTTCACGCCAGTCGGTACGGCCGTCAGATACACGACGGGGGGCAGTGTGGCCGCATATTGTTTTAACTGAGAGGCCATGGCTCCGATGGCGTCGAGCATATCAGCGGTCTGCATAGAGTCCGTCATGTCGCAACGTCAAAGAGGTTGGGATTCGGATGCACCATGGGATACGCGTTCGAGAGTCCGGGAGACCATTTCCATGTCTGATGGACACAGCGTGGTAAATTCCTGCGCCTCGCTGGTGACCGGATGCTGAAAGCCCAAGGTGCGTGCATGAAGCATCACACGTGGAATCTCAATCTGCTCGACAACGCACACCTTGCGGCCTCCGTAGGTCTGATCTCCGAGGATGGGATGGCCCAGTGACGTTAGGTGCACGCGTAATTGATGCGTCCGCCCTGTGCGCGGATACAGCAGGACGTGGGCTGCCGTTTTGCCGTATCGATGATCGACGTGATACTCCGTCACGGACGCCTTGGGCCGAGACGTGCGGGCGGAAAACTTTTTGCGCTCTTTGGAGTCCCGGCCGATCGCCAATTCGATCACACCCCGGCCTTTCTTGGGCACGCCCAAGACCAAGGCCTCATACACACGAGTAATCGTGTGCTGCTTGAATTGAGCGGCCAGGTGCCGATGAGCCTGATCCGTTTTGGCAATCACCATGACGCCTGATGTGTCCTTGTCCAGGCGATGAACCAAACCAGGCCGCTCCTTCCCCCCAATCGTTGAGACCGTGCCTCCCGATGTTTGGAAATGGTGAAGCAAGGCATTGACCAGTGTGCCAGTCCAGTTACCCGGAGCCGGATGGACGACAATGCCAGCCGGCTTGTTCAAGACCAACAGGTAGTCATCCTCGAAAAGGACTTCGAGGGGAATGGCCTCGCCTTTGAGGGCAAGCGGCTCAGGCTTTGGGACATCCATCGTGATTTTGTCCCCGGGCCTGATCTTCTGGCTGGGTTTCACCACTTCCTCGTTGACGCGGATGCGGCCGAGTTCGATCAGGCGTTGTAAGGCAGATCGCGAAATGTCCCGCTCACGATTGACGAGAAACACGTCCAATCGCTTCGGTTGCTCTCCGGACGTGATAACGAATTCGGTGATCATGAACCGTCCACGCTACTAGAGAGCCCCGGTCAAATGCAATCGGCAACGGCTTGTCCCTACAAAGATCCTGAATACACAATGGCATGGACGCGCTCGGGGCTGTACTCCCTGCGAACTGATACTCGCAATGTCCTAACCCGCATTATTCATGAGCGGTTCTACTGCAACCGCCGATATGCCACTACGACGAGTCTGCAGTTTCGTTACGAACCGTCATGAACAATGCGGGCTAAGGGGCGACGGAAGGCAATCTTGCACGCAGCGAGGTGTTTTGTTAGCGTGTGTACCCCGAGCAAGGGAGTCCGCCATGAGATTGTCGGCTTACGATCCAGGAGAGTTCTACGACGAGCTGTATGAAGGGGTGGGGCAGCCACGGCCGGGAAGTGCGCTTCTACTAAGGAAGCTCGCATCTCTTCCGGAAGGGGACCTCAAAAAGCGCCAGCAGGCGGCGGAGCGTGTCATCCTCAACATGGGGATGACGTTCGGCGTCTATGGCAGTGACGCCGGGCACGAAAAGATATTCCCCTTTGACATTGTGCCTCGGATTATCGAACCATCGGACTGGGAACACATCGAGGCCGGTCTACGCCAGCGCATGCACGCACTGAATCTCTTCATCAACGATGTCTACCAC
>VGXE01000124.1 GCA_016873455.1 Nitrospira sp.
TATTAGCCATACGCGATTGGCCATATGCTCTTCTCTACTCCAACCCCTGCTCAGCCAATTCAATGGCGCGCATCATCGCCCGAGCCTTATTGCACGTCTCTTCGTACTCATGTTCAGGATGTGAATCAGCGACGATGCCGGCTCCGGCTTGAATGAACGCCCGATGGCGGGATACCACCACCGTCCGAATGTTGATGCACATATCCATGTTGCCCGAAAAGCTGATGTACCCCACCGCCCCCGCATACGGACCACGCTTGGTGGGTTCCAACTCGTCGATGATCTCCATCGCCCTGATCTTGGGCGCGCCCGACACGGTGCCGGCCGGGAAACAGGCCTTCAAGACATCATAGACAGTCTTGGACTTATCCAGTTTCCCCGTCACGTTCGACACGATATGCATGACGTGCGAGTACCGCTCCACGTTCATCAACGACTCCACCTGGACAGAGCCTCGTTCGGCCACCCGTCCGACATCGTTTCGCCCCAAATCAACCAACATGATATGTTCAGCCCGTTCCTTAGTATCCGCCAAGAGCCGGCGCTCGAGTTGCGCGTCTTCCTCGGCCGTCGCTCCCCGCCGCCTCGTCCCGGCGATCGGACGCACCGACACAACCCCGTCCTCGCATCGCACGAGAATTTCCGGTGAGGAGCCGACAAGTTCGACTCCGGCAATGCGCAGGTAATACATGTAGGGCGACGGATTCACCACGCGCAACGCCCGATACAGCTGAAACGGCGGCGCGTGCAAGTTGGTCTCCCACCGCTGGGACAGCACGCACTGAAAGATGTCACCGGCCTTAATATATTCCTGTGCCCGGACCACCATCTTTTCAAAATCCGCCTTGCTCATGTTCGGCGTAAACCGAATGGGGGACCGCCGCCGCTTCGGTGCGGCCTTCCGAAGGGGCCGGCGAAGCCTGGCGATCATCTGTTCAATCTTGCCGGTCGCCTCACGATAGGCCGAACGAATATCGCGGTCCGATCCAGATTTCACATGCGCATTGGCGACAACTTTGATTTTTTGTGAGATGTTATCGAAGATGAGCAACGTATCGGTGAGCAAGAACGCGAAATCCGGCAGGCCGAGGTGGTCCTTCCTCCCGGAAGGAAGATCCTCGAACGTCTTGACCATGTCGTAGCCGAGATAGCCCACCGCCCCCCCCACAAAGCGGGGCAGGCCGGGAACCGTCACCGGACGGTAGGCCTCCATAAACTCGCGCACCCGATCCAGCGGAGCGCCCAGGCTAGGGATCCGGCTGACGCGCGCGCCCTTTCGGACACAGAGGTCTCCCCGGTCCTCGACCATAACGAGCGGAGACCCGCTGCCGAGAAACGAGTAGCGCGCCCACTTCTCTCCCCCCTGGATGCTTTCCAGCAGATAGGCCGACGGGCCGTGATCAATCTTGGCGAAGGCCGACACGGGCGTGTCCTGGTCCGCCAAGATTTCCCGGTACAACGGAATGAGGTTGCCCTTCTTCGTGTACGACCGAAACTCGTCCAAACTGAGTGAATAGACCGGCGCTGTCATCTCGCTCCGCTCGTTACTCTGTCCCGACGATGAGCTTTTGGCCGACTTCGATAATATCGTCAGGCAACTTGTTCATCTTCATCAGCTTTTCCACTTCGATGCCGTAGCGGCGGCTGATACGAAAGAGCGTCTCGCCAGGCTTGACAACATGCAGCATTGGACTAGACTTGGCGGCCGATGCTGATTCCATCCCGCCCTCGGCGTCACGTCCCTTCGGTTGTGAGGACGACTTGCCGACAATTTCGTCCAGCGCCTCGAAGGATTCCGCCGGCTTCTTCGGCTTGGCCACAGCGGCCCCGCTCTTGCGTACGTCTTCCATCGCCTTGCGCTCAAGCACCGCCGCTTCCCTGATTGCTTCGGTTTCTTCCTGAAGCCGTGTCATCTGCTCGCGTACGGTCTGTACGTGCGCGGCCAATTCGCGATTTCTTGACTCGAAATCCGCCAATTCGATCTTCGTTCGCTTGACTTCACTTTCCAGCTCAAGCGACCGTTTCTCCTCCTGGGCCAGCAACCGCTGGAAGTTCAGACTCCTTGCCTTTTCGGCATTGAACTTTTCCTCCAGGACGACACACCCTCCGACCATCGGACTCAGGCCAATAATGAGGGCCCCCATCACCCATATCCTTGGCATCCGCCCACACACTCTCGGCTCCGCGACTCCCATACACCCCTCCTTCGACACGCCGGCCACCCCCGATGTCTGAGCCCCAGCCCCCTCGACGAATACCCATCTGCCCAGAAAATAAAGTAGAATAGAGGCCAATGATGATGAAAGTCAAAGCGAAATGGGCCTACAATCCGGTTTGACCGTTTCCGCGGTCCTATGCTAGGGTCCAGTCCGCTAGTTTGCTGCGGCCATCCCGATGCAGCGCGATCTCTTCGATAACAACACTGGCTCCACACCGGCTCCGGCTCTATCCGTCCAAGAGCGGCTCGCCCGCCTCAGGGACCGAATCCGACACCACGATTACCTGTACTATGTGAAAGACTGTCCGGAGATTTCGGACGGCGAATATGACCGCCTGTTTCGCGAACTGGTGGAGCTCGAACAGGCCCATCCGAACCTGGTCACGGCCGACTCCCCGACTCAGCGGGTCGGCGCCCCGCCGTTGGACGAACTCGGGAAAGTTCCGCACGAGCGAGCGATGCTGAGCCTCGACTCTCTGGTCGATCCCCAAGACGTGCTGGGCTTCGACCAACGGATGAAACGGGAGCTGGAACGAGATCGCGTCGAGTACACGGTCGAGCCGAAATTCGACGGCCTGTCAGTGGAGTTGGTCTATGAGCACGGTGCCTTCGTCAGGGGATCGACCAGAGGCGACGGAACGACGGGCGAAGACGTGACCGTCAATCTCCGGACTATCAAATCCTTGCCGCTGCAATTACAACTCGACCGCCACCCGCCGAGCCACGTGGCGGTGCGAGGTGAAGTGTATATGCGCCTCGACGACTTCCATGCCCTCAATCGCCGCATGATGGAACGGGGGGACGACGCGTTCGCCAATCCCCGCAACGCCGCCGCCGGCTCACTCCGGCAGCTGGACTCTCGCGTGACCGCCGACCGCCCGCTGGTCGTCACCTGTTACGAGATCATGGCCATGGATGGATCGCCGCCGCCGTCGCACTGGGACGAACTCGAGTCGCTGGTTTCGTGGGGGCTTCCGATTCCCCACCTGCGCACGCGATGCAACAGCATCGATGATGTCATGGCGTTTCATCGTGACACCGAGCAACAGCGTGACACGCTCCCCTACGAGATCGACGGAGTCGTCGTCAAACTCGACCGGCGCAGCTGGCAGGACCAGCTGGGCATGAAGTCCAGAAGCCCACGCTGGGCAATTGCCTACAAGTTCGCACCTCGGAAGGAAATTACCAAAGTCCATAAGATCATGGTCTCGGTCGGAAGAACCGGCACCATGACCCCCCTGGCCCTGCTGAATCCGGTTGAAGTTGGCGGAGTGACGATCAGCCGGGCCACCTTACACAACGCGGATGAGGTGGCCCGGAAAGATATTCGCGACGGAGACACCGTCAAAGTCGAGCGGGCCGGCGATGTAATCCCGGCGATCGTCGAGCGGGTACCCGTGCCGGGGGAAGCCAGACCAGCGCCGTTTGCCATGCCGGACCGGTGCCCC
>VGXE01000125.1 GCA_016873455.1 Nitrospira sp.
GAGCTATTGGACTAAATCAGACTTGTTTGGAGGGGTTGCTGGTGCCCGGAGCCGGAATCGAACCGGCATGACCGTTGCCGGTCGAGGGATTTTAAGTCAGTATTTTTATGTAACAAAATCAATCCATTACTAATGTTTTCAGGGTCTTAGTCTATTGTGGTTTGTTGTGCTTTACCGTAATTTTTAGAGCTGATTGTCCCAAATTTGCCCCATGAGAAAATGGAGGTGGCGGCGTCGCACGCCGATCCACGGCGCACCCGAGCCGCTACGCAGCCAGGCTAGCCGGCCGCCGGTGGCCCCAATGCAGGTAGCCCTGCGAGATGCCGGTGCATATGGGGTCCTCCTCTGCCTCGGCCTTGAAAAGAGAATAGCGGCGTCGCACACTACCGCCAGCGTCGCAACCAAGCCGCAGGTTGGGCGCCATAAAGGAGGCTCCCCACATGTTCGGTCTCTTTAAGAAACGCCAATCTCCTCCGACTGCCGCTGAACTTTCTGCGCTCGCGGCGTCGGCTCTCGTTGAGGTAAAGGACAAGTGGGTTTTCTTCAACCAAACAATTCACTTCGCTTCCGAAGTTTCGCTTGCCGAAAAGATTGATCTCTTTGTTCAGCCAGTTCAGGAGTTCTTTGAAAAGAAATATTCAGTACTTCTTCTTGGTTCCTATGAAATGTTTTGGCTCACGGTGTTCACCGCAATCCTTGAGTCCGGCACTCATCCGAAAGAAGAAGTGAACTTGGCAATCTCGGAGCTAAGAAAAAAGTATGCTGGTGCGCGTTGATCTGAGCATTTTCGTCAAACGCCACTCCTATCTCCGATCCTAGTACGAAAATCCCGGCCCAGCAGCAGCGCGGGCTTTCGCCTCAATCTGCACATTCTGGCTCTACGCGATCTGACATCCAAGGCCCCCACTGCGATTAGCGTTGCCAGCACCCTTGTCCGGTAATGGGTGGTTTCGTCGGCAAGGAGCCTGTCGATTTCAGCACCGATGGCATCGATGGCAGTTGCGCGCAGATCGTATCCCCTGCCCATGCTGTCGATGTCTTCCTCGGAAAGCGCCGGCGAGCAGACCAGCCTTGTCTTGCCGCCGCGCTTGGCGAAACCGACCAGATCCGCGCCGACGATCAGGAAGACTGAGGAGCGAAAGTATCCGGCGGCCCGGCAATACTCGACCGCCTCATTCAGGCATGGCCGGTAAAACATCTCCGCCGGATTGTTCTCCCCGGTTCGGTATTCCGTTTCAAGTGCAAGCCGGGACAAGCCCGCCTCTTGGCTCATTGCTGGCAGATAAGTTGTTGGTTGTTGGGTGCCGGAACTGCCGACTCTAGGCGCGATTTGCGCTGTCAATCCGCATATTCTTGCACATGAAGGCTTGCGACTTGGAGTTTCCCGTTCGCAAGCACTCCCATGCGTTTCTCGCTTCCTCACCACGGTACGTTGATCCATAGATCCCAGCCGCTTGCCAAGCGCTGGTCGTACGCCCAGTTCGACCGACTTGTTGGTCCCAAACAAACGCGTTGGGTGACTGCATTACTCAGATACCCGACATGAGCCATTTCCTGTGCAACAGGCAGGTGTGGGTCGAAAGTTCGAGTTCATCGGACAGGGAAGCGGCCGTTGATCGCCATCAGCGGCTGAGCGTCAGGTAACCGGTGCATTGCCGCCCGTATCTGGCCAGAGGCCCAAGGTCGGCAAAGGCCGACCAGCTGACCATCAGCAGGCCAGCTCGGCCAAGTTCGGCGACCCACCATACCGAGATCGGCCAGGTTCAGCAGTCTGCATACGCACCACGTTGAACCGGTTTGATATTCCGCATCCACCGGGGCCGGATGGGAAGTTTGGTTCGGCGGCAGGTTCGGTGAGGAGGGTGGCCCGAGCGGCAAGAAGGAGAAAACTCTTACGTTTCTTCGTTTATGGAAAGGCTGACTAAATTAGTGGGTTGGACTGAAAATCCGTGTGTCGGCAGTTCGATTCTGCCCCTGGCCACCAGTATCACCATGGCCCCGATTGGTTTGTCGCCGATCGGGGCTTTGTCTTTTGGGGCTCCCGGCAAACACCTGAAGGCTTAAGGGTGGCCGCCTTTGCAAGGGCGTATGGATCGGGCTTGGGAGGCAGGCGGTTCGGCCAGTCTTAGTGCAGCGTAGGCGTACCGCCATGAGCGCCACAGCACTTCTTGAATTTCTTGCCGCTCCCACATGGGCAAGGGTCGTTTCGTCCTACCTTTGGGCCATCACGCACGATTGGCGTTGATCCTGGCTTGTCACCCAATGCCTCGTGAGTCACCTCATACTGCTTCCAGTGGGCGTGCATCTTCAAGATCGCTGGTTCGATCTCGTTCATAAGCTGCTCGGCACCAACCTTATCGTTCAGATCACGGCCTTCCTGTGTCCCAAGCCTCATGAACGGAGCAAACCATTTCGGTTGCGCTGCAAACAGAAGGGGCCAGACTTCGGCATCCATCTGCGTCCCAAGCAGGAACCCTTCGGACCATTCTGCCGCACCCCACTGACGGTTCTCCCAAAAGATCGCCTCGAAACTTTCAGGTGCGGTATTGAATGTATGGACGAGGGTGTTGTAGTGCCGCATGATGAGCGACATGATCTGGTTTGCCTGTTGCTCGCTGTCAAAATTGGGCGCGTTCTCGGCGTCATCCATGTCCCAGATCCAGGGAAGCCAGACCGAGGGCTTCACCAGTCGCGGTCCAATAATGATCGCCGTCAGGAATCCGTCGAGCGTGCTGACGTCCATCGACGTATCCTCAAGCTCCGTTCTGCATAGGAATTCGTCCAACTCCTCGAACTCCTCGGGCGTCAATGCTCCCTCAAGCCGCGCAGAGGAGGTATTTGGAGAAGGCTTGCCGATCAAAGAACCGATACCGTCCTCGCGGATCGTGCGCAGGGCTTCCTCCAGCGCATCGTGATCTGTGACGAATTCTTCGTCCCAGACAGTGGAGTTGCCGTACTGATCGACAGCTTCGAGCGTCCATCTACTCTCCGGGAGGCGGTAGATCTGGATCTCGACCGACAGGCCATGTTCGGTAATGGTTCGTTCCAGCGGAGAACAGATCAGTTCGTCTTCGTAGCCCATTGGCAATTCTCGGTCATGGCGTTTGGTAGGACTATCTTGTCCGCGTCAGTCTAGCAGTCTGACCACGCGGGCGGGCGACGGACAGACGGTTCGGATTGGGTTCGATGGGGCGGTGTGTCGGCAGTTCGATTCTGCCCCTGGCCACCAGTATCACCAAGGCCCCGATTGGTTTATCGCCGATCGGGGCTTTGTCTTTTGGGGCTTCGGGGTGGCGGTTGGGGGATTCAGTCTCGGGGGTGCCTCGGGGCCGTCTGGGAGCCGTTACGGGGCATTCTGGTGGGTTCGGCGAAGACGAACTTGGACGACATCGTTGATGGCCATCCGAGATCATCGAGGTAACTGCTTGATGCTCTTGTCCCTGACGGGTTTGATCACAGGGTTGTCCACAGAAAATGTGGATGGAGCAGAATCGGACTGCCGGGAAGCGGTCGTTGGAGGCGGACAGGTTCGGCCAGAAGCGGCCCGAACTATCCTGAGCAGAAAGCCGACGTTCAGATATTTCCCGTATGATCGATTCCCAATAAAAGATCTCGCTCGAACTGCTG
>VGXE01000126.1 GCA_016873455.1 Nitrospira sp.
TGCTCTTCGCCGGCGGCTTCGCGCCCGAAGGCTCGATCTTGACGGTGATCGTCGAGTCCAACGCCGAACAGGTGTCGCCGCAGATCTGGCGCGAACGCCTGGCGCCGTATTCCAACCTCCAAACACTCCAATGAAGCGAACGTTTCTAGCGATTGGCCTGGCCTTTTTTGTTCTGGTTTTGTGCTGGTTGAGGGGAACGGCTGGCTCCAGTGGAGCACCCGCTTCCCCGAAGTCGGTCTCATCCGCGCCCGCAGTAGTGACTCTGGATTCGTCCAGGACGGACGTCCAGAGTTTCTCAGGACCTCAAGACAATATGGCGGCTGAGGCTGCTACCGGCTCTACGAATGCTGCCGGCTCTGTGTTGGTATCCGTTAGACAGTGGAGCAGCGAGCCGAGCGAGCAGCCGTTGCTGGTACCGAATGTCTCGGTGCAGCTGAAACAGCGCGGACGCATCCTGAATACCAGCGTGACCTCAGAGATCGGTGACGCACTCTTTTCGTCAGTTTCCACTGGAGCGGTAACAGCGGAGGTAGTACCTGCGAGTTTACCTTCCGGCCTGCTTCCACCTTGGGCCCAGGATCAGCCAACCTCCTACGGTGACGGCGCGTTCTACGCTCGTGAGGTTGAGGTGGTTGCGGGTCACCAAGCCCAGATCGTCCTGACCGTTTTCGCCCCTGGTCGGCTTAAAGGCTACCTTTTGGGGCCGAAAGACGAAGGCGTCTCTAATGGTTGGGTGACACTTCAGTCCGTCCGTCCTGGACTGGAGAATCTCGTGGCCAGAGCTACCTCCGATGAATTCGGGCGGTTCGAACTAGATCGAATCTATCCTGGAGTATACCGGGCCCAGATTCACTTCGTGAGAGACCATCCGTATGAGCGGTACACCCGGCCCCTACCCCAACAGATCGAGATTGTGCCGGGGGACAACTCCGATCTCGTGTTGCGGATCGGTGAATCCGGTCCAATCACTCTGCGCGGTGCAGTGCGAGATGTTGGTGGCAACGGCGTCGCAGGAATATCTGTGCAGGTAATTCCGGTCAGTATGTCGGGTGGCGCTCGTTTTGGTATCAATGACGTGCTCTCGTCCTGCTTCACGGACGAAAGCGGTTCCTACCAGTTCGAGGGCCTGCCATCAGTACCGCTCTTGATTCAGGCTGGGTTAGCCAACGTAAACTACGGCCAGCCTCAAGATGGTGATCTCCTAGAACTCCCTGAGCCAGTCCGTGAGGATCTGACAACGCGGGGAGGCATTGTCGAGGCACAAGAGATCTTGGCGAAGCCAAATCAGGCGTATCGGATCAAGGGGCGCATCGTGCTTGATGCACGCGCCGCGCGAGTTTCATTGGCGCAGGTCGTAGTGAAACTAGAGCGCCAAGGCATTCCGCCGCAGAGGCTATCCCTGTCGAATGACGGTAGTTTTAAGTGGAGCTCCGTCTCCACCGAGACCGCCGTTCTGTTGACTGTGTCTGTTTCCGGAACTGCAATCGAGAAGGTTGTCGAGCTCACACCTCGCGCAGCCTTTATCGAGTCGGTTGAGTTCCAACTCCCCTGAAGAAAGTGAACGTAAAATGAAGCCCCTTCTTATGGTCCTTTGGACCCTCGTGGCGCTTTTGGGCACGTCTCCTCGGGCTCCCGCCGATTGGACGACCTCATACAGCGCCAACCACGCGCACCTGTACGGCCAACCGGGGAGCGCGAACCACCCCAATGGCCAGCCGGGCTGGCCTGGCGACACCCCGGCTGGCACTCCGGGCGCTCCGGCCGGCACGCCACCCGCTGGTGGCCCTGGTGGTAACGGCGCTCCGCCGAACGGTGTCGGAGGCCCCGGGGGCCAGGGCGCGCACGGCACGCCTGGGTCTCCCAACGGTGGCCCCGGGGGTTTGGGTGGGAATGGCCCCGGTGGTGGCGGCCCCGGTGGTAACGGCGGAGACGCCTTCGGAAACGGGAACGCCGGCAACGGCAACACTGGTGGAAACGGAACCGCTCCCGGTTCCCCCGGTGGTGCTGGCGGTAACGGCGGCCACGCCACAGGAAACGGGAACGCCGGCAACGGCGGTACCGGCGGAGCTGGCGCGGACGGCAGCGCTGCCGCCAATCCAAGTGGCAACGGCTCCCCCAACGGCGGGAACGGCGGCACCGGCGGAACCGGTGGGAACGCCGCCGGAATGGGTAACGGCGGGAACGGCGGAAATGGCGGTCAGCCCGGAGACGGAGACCCCAACGCGTCGGGCAGCACCGGTGGCAATGGCGGCAATGGCGGCAACGGAGGTAACAGCAATCTTCGTGGAGGCCAGGGCGGAAACGGTGCAGATGGTGGTGACGGGGACAATGGTGGCAACGGCGGAGACGCTGGTAACGGCGGAAACGGCAGCGCCCCAGGAGACCCGGGCACACCTGGTGAGGCAGGCGAAGGCGATGGCTGGTTCGATGATGGTCAGCCTGGACAACCCGGCCGCCGTGGCGTGGCGCTACTCATCCGGACGATGGGCCTCGGAGCAAATGTCAACTTCAACGTCAGCCCAACGTTGAAGTAGTCGGATATCCGGGACGGACGTGACCCGTGCGTCCCGGTAACTCCCCGAAGGTTCCGACCGACCTGCGTTTTTCAGTAACTAGCGAGAATCGGCTCGCAGGTAACTGAAACTCGCAGGTCGGTAAAAGGTTTATCCTGGATTCAAAATGATACGAGGGCAGAGTTGATTCTATCTCAGAAGCCCTAATTGCTCTCTGTTAAAGGGTCGTTAGCTGGGTCAACTTGGTTTGAAAGCGACTCACTCGAGCTGGTAGCACTATCGTGCGATCCGCTGGAGTAATTGCTTACTGTTGGGCCGTGATTTGGGGGCCATTGTATACTTTGGGCTACGGTGTGTTGCGGTGGGATCTCTCCGGGAGAGAGCGGGAGAACATGACCAGGTGGCCAGTTTCTGCTGATTCTCACTTCGTGAGTCCGGGGTCGATCTGGGCTTAGAGGCAGATGGTGCCCCGACGGCCACGTATTACTCTGCTGAACGCTGTGATTGGGCGGCCATTGCTGAGAATGTACTGCCTTGGGCTGTGTCGCCGCCAATGCCGCTATAACGATCGCGATTATCCCTGAGGCATGCCCGAATGTATTAAAGCTCTGCATTGCCGAGTACCTCTCTTGATGTCCTCGAACAACTCCCGAACCGCCATGAGTGGCAATCTACCTCTGCGACAGAAGCCGAGTCAATCGCGTTGGACAAGGAATCAAGATGCATTTCGCACCCTCGCATCTTGGTCGGCAAACCCAAAATGAATAATGAGTGAAAAGTTAGCCTCCGAGGGCCTAAGGTTTGCTGCTAAAACCCTCCTAAAAGCCGCTGCATCGCCTCCAGCAGCCTAGATCTGCCACTGATTCCCGTGGAGGAGTGCTGGGGGATAGGAACTCCAAGCGGATGACATCCGCCGGAGGCGGTCGGCGTCGACCGCGATAGGGAGGTTCGCCGCGGCTGGGCGATCCGTCAAGTGGTCCACCAGAGCCCAGATCGGGCCTTGGTGGCGGGCTGGCGAGGCGTTCGGGGCCCGCTGGGGCGGTGGTGCGGGCTTTTTGGATACGACC
>VGXE01000127.1 GCA_016873455.1 Nitrospira sp.
GTGCGGGTTGTTCGGAGCGGGAGGCGGGGTGGCGGCGCAGATCGTCAGCCGGATGTCGAATCTGGCGGACGTGATCTGGAACAACGCGCCCAAGAGCATCCTGGATCCGTTCCCCAGCCAGGTGAACCCCGACGCCAAGTCGGGCTACTAAGACCCGACTCACGGGTGTGAATACGAAGGGGCTGCGCCGGACACGGCGCAGCCCCTTCGTCTTTTTATGGCTTATTCGTTATCGAGAGGAAGGCAAGAGGTGTGGTGTCCCCAACGGGATTTGAACCCGTGTTACTGCCTTGAAAGGGCAATGTCCTAGGCCAGGCTAGACGATGGGGACCTGTCTCTTTGAGACATGTAGCAGGTGCAGTCTTATCATAGTCCGCAGTGTACTGTCATCCTGTCCGCCCCCTGCATGTCCAATAATCCATCTCGAAGTTGCGTAACATGTCGATCCACACCTTCGTACTTTCTTGAAAGATGGAGCCCTATCCCTGCGAGGGGTGATTTGACGAATCGATGCCATCACTGGGACCAGGGTACAATTGACCTAATCGATCGATGAGGGGACGTGCTTCTGGAGAGCTTGGCCTCGTCGGTTCACTGACTGGATGGTCCCAAACAAGATGAGAAATTCCTGCCTCAGCCAGCAGTGAGCGGATGGTTGAGACACAGGCCTCCAGCGTCAGGTCCGTTCCTTCTCGAAGATCCAAGACCCGTTGTTGTGGATCCGTTGGAGGAGGTTCGGTATGGATCAATGCCCAGCACCGGTCGAATATCCTGCACCGGAGATCTTCTGATACATTGATATTGTTCAGATCGGCTGTACAGAGTGCCGAGACAAAGAGCACGAACTGTAGATCCGGCATACCGGGATTTTGGACGTCGAGGGATTGCATAGCAACGTCATTATCGACAGGGAGCAGAGTCGAGTCAATGACTGGCGAGCGCTATCTCTTCAGTCCCTGTCTGTAACCTGCGGAGGACCGCGGTCATGGTGACTATCGTCTTGACAGGCCAGTTACAAACGGCCGAGGGAGAACGGGATCTGGCTTGCGAGATTGATCGGCCGATATCAGTTCGGCAGCTGATTCAGAAACAAGGAGTTCAGCTTCGTCATCTGCTGCAGCTGCTGCGAGAAAAGAAGGTCCTGGTCACCATTAATAAAAAAATCGCCGGCGAGGATTCTCTCGTTCAGGATGGAGACGCGATTCGCCTTGTCGGGCACGATGGGATGGGGGGCAGCGGGCTAGGTCCATCACACTTCTGACATAGAGAGAAAGCGAAAGGGCTGCGGGTTATATTGCCGACAGCCCTTTCGGTTTTTTCTCTGACTATGCAGCAGGTACACTCTAACCACTCAGCGCACGCGCTGCAATCTTGCGACAACGGTTCTTCGGCTTATTTCTTGCCGAGAATTGCGTCTTTGGCCGCCTTCGCGACACGGAACTTAACCACTCGCTTGGCCGGAATCTTGATTTCTTCGCCAGTTTGAGGATTGCGGCCGATACGCGCCTTCCGGTTGGCCAACTTGAGCTTCCCCACGCCCGGGACGGTAAAGACGTTCTTCGCCTCTCGATAGGCCAGCGCCGCGAGATCATCAAGAAGTTGCACTGCCGTCTTCTTGGTGATTCCGGCTTTCCCAGCCAGATGATCGGCAATCTGCGACTTGGTCATTGATTTTGCCATTCGTGAACCTCCTTGAGAATGAGAATAGTAGTGGCTCGATATGTCCGCCAACTTGCTTGTTCTAAAAACGCCCGGACTCGCAAATTATGAGGTCGTAGAACGTTCGTCTTTCTTCAAGCGGCGAAAACCAGTGAGAGTGTAGCCAAGCGCTTCATTCCTGTCAATGATAAAAGCGGCCGCCTGGTCTGTACCGATGGACTTTTCTTGCCCTTGCAGCACGGGCGCAAGAGTCGGTACAGTAGGGATTCTGGCGGTCCGGATCACCCAGGCCCCTGCGTATTTAAGCAACTCTACGGGAAGCATATGGCTAAGGAACTGCCGATTATCGCCACCTCAACTTCGGAGACTGTATCCCAACAACCCGAAAAATCCGTCTATTCTCGTGTATTTTGCCAACGAGAGAATTCTCCGCCGCTCCGGTTACTCATTGATTTTTTGAAAGCACGTGGCCTCGCTCCTATTACGCCTCCTGGGATCGACGAATCCGCACTGGATGAGTGGGCATGGGTCCGAATCGCCTTGGGGTACCACCGGGATCGCCAACCGATCCAGCTCTTTTGCGTACGAGACCGTGGCAGTTACAAGGACGTTTTTGAACAAGAACAGGCGCTGTTTCTCGAACTGCTTTCTGCTCACGACGGGGTTGAGTCGGAGCTGGTCCGAAGCTATCTCTCCCTTTCTCGATTTATCCTGACGACCCGCATGGTCGAAAAAGACATGACGGATGAGGGATTTGATTTTAACGGATGGATCCTCGAATTCTATCAAGAGCAATGCAACGGGATTGTTCAAATCGACAATCACGGTTTCTATTCACCACAAGGTGAACTGATCATCGATATGTCTGTGTCGGTGGAAGACTAATGTGGATGACGAGACTGGTTCACGAGCCTCTACACTGTTCGACAAGACCGCCCGTTGGTTTGACCGGGCCCACGCGGCGCTGCTCAATGACTTGCCATGCCACCGGGGCTGTTCCCACTGCTGCGTAGGGCTCTTTCCTATCACGCTGCTCGACCAGGAGGAACTCCGGCGGGGCCTTCATTCACTTCCTGAGGAACAACGCCGGACAATCGAAGAAACAGCAGCTCTGCAGGCCCGAATGATCGAGGAGTCGGCGCCGCAACTGGCTCACAATCGATTCATTGACGACTGGTCTGATACCGAAATTGATTCCGTTGTCGAGTGCTACCAGACATTGCCATGTCCCGCTTTATCCTCGGAAGGAAGTTGCGGACTCTATGCCTTTCGTCCCCTGACCTGTCGCTCCATGGGCATCCCGTCCGAGACAGGGGGAACTGTCCAGGGTGCGTGTGCAGTTCAAACATCGGTTCCTCTGATTCGGCTCTCCCAATCTCTGCGCCAGGAGGAGGATCGTCTAGCCGCAGATGAGGCCAGCCAACTGATGCAACTCCGGCGGCAGAGCGGAGCGGCGGGCGAAGAATTGTTCATGCCCTATGCCTTTCTACCTAAGGAAGGTCTGATTAATTCACGTTTACACGAAGAACTCTGTTTCTGAATGGAGCAACACAGGTACTCTGCTGGAAATTCGCTAGTCCGGGAGCGTCCGCCTCGGGTATCGCCCGCTGTCGGGCCGCCC
>VGXE01000128.1 GCA_016873455.1 Nitrospira sp.
CCTCTGTTCAATCGATGATGTCTTTATCGTCGCCGTTCCAGTGAACAGTCGGCCCACTTCAACTTCGGCATGCACGGCCCGGACAACTTTGGCCGTCGGATTCACGATCTTGATACGCCGTTCCACGAGATCGGCCTGACGACCGTTGATTTGATCCAGCTTGTTCAACACCACCACATCGGCCTGCTTGAGATGATCTTCCGCTGCAGGCCAGTAGGCGCCGAGCTTCACAAACCGTGGCCCATCCACCATGACGATCACCGAAGCCAAGGCCCCTCTGGTTGTTGAGTTCGACTGAGTCAGCGCCCTCTCTACTCCCATCACCACTTGGCCGGTATCCGCCAGCCCGGTGGTCTCGATAAACAGCGGCGCCCCCTTCGTCTCCTTCACCAAATGTCCGACCTTTTCGCTGAACTCTCCCGACAGATCACAGCAGATACAGCCGCTGAGTAGTGCCTGGAGTTCGATGTCGTTCGAGCGAGGATGCTCATGGAGCAAGGCCCCATCCACATCGACTTCCCCGAATTCATTCATGAGCACGGCCGGCTTTACGCCTCTGTCCAGTTCGTGCGCCAATGCCCGTTTGAGCAATGTGGTTTTCCCACTCCCCAGAAATCCGGCGATCACGTAGATCGGCGTCAGCTTGGCGCGTCGGCGGGCCTGATCAGTGCTGGTCATGGTGCGACTCCTCCCCGACAGCCAACTGTTCGATATCGGATAGACCAACCTCGTCGGCCGTTTTGTGAATCTTGTACTGCTGGGTATCGCCCGGCCCTTTGAGCAGGGCGATCACGGTTTCAATCGGCGGACAACCTGGTTCGCGGCATTCCAATTCCGTGACCATGACCGTCGTCTCGTCGCTCAGATGAAACACCGTTCTGGCCCACGCTTTAATTCGATCGGCCTGATCCGCCGAAATCGTCCGTTTTCCACCGAACAGGTTCATGCCCGATCCTCGATGCCGTGCACGGAAAAGAGCGATACCCCCCCGTCACTGGCACCGGTCGCCAACCAGGAATCCGTGGAACTCCAGGCCACGCACGACAGCCCACCCGTCTTGTTCACTTCTTGGCTCAACAGCGGTTTGGTCGTCTGCGGATCCCAGAGGCAGAGCAAGCCGTCTTCTCCCACCGTGGCCACAAGCGATCGGTTGGGATGGCAGGCAATCTCCTGAATCCATCCCAGATGTCCCTTGAAGAGGCGACCGCCTGTGCCCTCGAATTTCTTCATGTTCCATGAGACCAAGGATGGACCGGAAGCCGTGAACAGATTGAGTCCATGATGGTCGAATCGCACCGACGTGACCTTCACGGGATAACCGGACATGTGCCAGTTCTGGTCACTGTCCGTACGGAACAGATGGACCGACCCGTCGAGGTTTCCCGATGCCAGGTATTCCCCGCTCGGACTCACCGCGATGGTCAGCAAGGCTCCATCGTACGGAAATGGGCGAACCGGCTTCTCCTGTCCAATCTTCCACAGCCACGCTCCCCCATAGGCAGAGGCGACGACACCGTCGCCACGCGGCATCCAGGTGACGGCTGATATCGTCGTCTTGTATGCCGGAACTTCTGCGGCCAGTTGCGCGCGTGCGGCAGGGTCGATACTCCAGATGCGAAGCGCTTTCCCAGCCGAGGCAGTCAAAAACTTCCCATCCGGCGACCAGGCCAAATGTTCCACCCACGAACCTTGCGCGCCGACGGGGAGCACCACCCGCTCTTCTCCGGTATCGCCATCCCAAATTCGGACGACGCCGTCCTGCCCTCCCGTTGCCAACTCCTGCCGCGTCGGATGCCAGGCCAGTGTGAGGGCCGACGGCTGATGCCCCTTCAGGTCGCAGAGAGGGTTGAACGACGGCGCTTTCCATACGGCCACCTGACCCGACGCAGAGCACGCGGCAAATCTGGTCCCATCGGAGGCGAAGGCCAGGCGATGGACATAGTCACCGAGCATCGCTCGTCCGATCGGACTGAGCGTGACAGCTGCCTGGCGCTTGGCTAAACGAGGCATGATCGGAACCCCTTCGTCAGCGCTTCCCGATCCAAATCCTTCCCGATGAACACCAGCTGATTATTGCGAACCTCCCCAGACTTCCAGGCACGATCCGCCTTCCCGTCAAACAGCATGTGCACTCCCTGGAACACAAACCGATGGTCACGGCCCTCGACGTTCAGAATACCCTTCATCCGATAGATCTTCGTCCCCATCGTGCTCAGCACTTCGCGAAACCAGTCGTTCACCTTCCCCTCATCAACCAATCCATCTTCAACGAGGGCCACGGAAAACACACTGGGATCATGCTGGTGCGCCTCTTCGCCCAGAAAGTTCGGATCGATGTCGAGCTTGCGACTTAGATCAAAGGCGCCGATATTCAGCAATCGATTGATCTCAATTTGCGCATCCTTGGTCCGATGAATCTTCGCCATCACGTTGATCGCCCGAATGCGCGCTTCCAACGTATCGACGTCTTTAGCTGGAACCAGATCGATCTTGTTCAATAGGATGACGTCGGCAAACGCGATTTGCTCCTTGGCCTCCGGACTCGTGTCGAGATGCTCCCAAATATGTTTAGAATCGACGACGGTCACGATGCCATCCAGCAGCAGCCGCCGCTTCATCTCATCGTCGACGAAGAATGTCTGCGCAACCGGCGCAGGATCGGCCAATCCGGTCGTCTCGATCACCATGTAATCGAATCGATCTTTCCGCTTGAGCAGATTCCCGATGATCCTGATCAAATCACCCCGCACGGTGCAGCAGATGCAGCCGTTGTTCATCTCAAAAATCTCTTCATCCGCCCCGATGACGAGCTGGTTATCGATCCCGACCTCACCGAATTCATTGACGATGACCGCCACACGTTTGCCGTGCTCGGTCGTCAAGATACGATTGAGCAGGGTTGTTTTCCCTGCACCAAGAAAGCCGGTGAGCACCGTAACCGGTATCGGAGCCAACAATTCAGCCGTGGTCGCCATACACACCTCCTCATGGCACGGATTGAGATACTGCTCTGGCACCTTCTGCTGGAGAAGATCGGATGCTGTTCTTCAGGGCCATGAA
>VGXE01000129.1 GCA_016873455.1 Nitrospira sp.
GGGTCAGTTTGGTAAATGTCGGAGAAACGCGCAGCAAGTACGTTGCCGCGCTACGCGCCGCCGATGCGCACGACATACAGCCGTTGTTAGCTTTTGTCCGGTCATAACCCATACGATTACACACAAATCCAGGAAGCCGGTCAGACAGCGGGTTCGCGGGGGTTGAAAGGCGGATCACTCTTGAGCGTCGTGAAGCGATGTGGTTAGCTTGAACGCTTTGAAATCCATCCGGTAGGTAAGCATCATGTCGTGGGCCGCAGCAGAATTTTCGGGAGCAGAGTTGGGAGATGTTCGTTTGGAGAAGCGTTTGATCCGCCTAGTGGAGACCTTTGCGAACAAGCCTGTGGCGAGCATCCCGGAAGCGTGCGGAAGTTGGGGATCGACTCAGGCGACCTACCGGTTTTTCAGCCATGCGATGGACAAGGAGAATCCGTTGGATTGGAGAAAAATTCTGAATCCACACCGTGAATCCACGATCGAGCGGATGAGGAAGTGTCCGGTGGTGCTGTGCGTGCAGGACACGACAGAACTGAACTTCAACGGTCAACGGATAGCCGGATTGGGCCCGTTGTCGTACGAATCACAGCGGGGGATGTACCTGCATCCGACGTATGTGGTGACACCGAATCGTATCCCGCTGGGCTGTCTGGATGCGTGGATGTGGTCGAGGGAACTCAAGGACAGCGAGGGTAAACGACCCGGGATGAAGGAGAGCATACGGTGGGAGGAAGGCTACGAACGGGTGGCAGAACTGGCGCAGCAGATGCCCGAAACGCGGCTGGTGTACGTCGCTGACCGTGAGGGGGACATCGTGAGCCTGATGAACAAGGCAGAAGAACTGGGATGCCCTGCGGACTGGCTGATTCGTTCGCAACACAATCGGGTCGTGGAAGAAGATGAGAAGCTGTGGGATTCGGTGCAAAACGAAGCCCCGTTGGGAGAAATCGAATTTCAACTGCCTCCCCGTCAAAATCAGCCGGGACGCAAGGTACGCCAGCAGGTTTGGGCAGTAGAAAGACAGATATCGAATGGCAAAAAGGGCAAGCTGACGGTTACTTGCGTGATCGCCAGGGAGATTGACCCGCCAGCGGGCGTCAAGGCACTGGAATGGCGGTTGTTGACCAATCGCAAGGTGAGCAACCTGGTCGAGGCCACCGAAATCGTGGAGTGGTATCGTTGCCGGTGGGCCATCGAGGAATTTTTCAACGTACTGAAAAACGGTTGCCGGGTCGAGGCTTTGCAACTGGGTGACCGCTCGAAACTGGAACTGGCCCTGTCGGTTTACATGGTCGTTGCCTGGCGGTTGGCCCACCTGCAGCGCATGGGCAGGGTTCATCCCGACCTGCCTGCAAGCGTGTCGTTGTCGGAGGACGAGTGGAAAGCTGCCTACATTCTGGACAACAAAAAACCGCCCGAAAAAGTGCCTCCCCTGGGAGAAGTCATCCGCCAGATTGCCAAACTGGGGGGGTTCCTGGGGCGTAAGCGTGACGGCGAACCCGGCCTGAAAACCCTTTGGAGAGGCTACATGCGTGTTCGTAACTTTGTGGAGGGCCTCAGGAACCTCCGGGAACTCGGCATCAGCCCGTGATTTGTGTGTAATGGTATGGGCTTGGGGATAGGCGAGTCGCTGTAAAGCATTCGCGAGCGGGTTGGCGCGGGCAACTTCGATTTGCGTACGGCCAACCGCCTGTTCCGCGAGGGGGATTACCCGGCGGTGCTGGGTATGTACCTCTGGCTTGGTCAGCAGTGTCCGTTGCCGATGTATGGCGATAACGCGGTGAGGGCGGCGAAACGGGCGAGTATGCCGTGGGTGAAAGCGGCGGGGATGTGGCTTGGGTGGTGGGGTAAGTTTGGCGGGTGCCATCTCGCCAGTGCCGACTTTTCCTTGCAAAGTTATTTGATGGCATATATGCTGTCATTGTGACTATTTTGGTGATTGATACAAATGTTTTCGTGGCCGGTTTGCGTTCTGCTGGCGGGGCTTCACGTGAGGTGCTGCGGCGTGCGTTGCTCGGGCGTTATGAGCCACTGTTTGGCAATGCTCTCTGGTCGGAGTATCGAGATCTGTTGGGGCGGCCGGTATGGGGCAATTCAACCTCAGAAGCTGAGCGCATCGAGGTTCTGGCGGCACTGGCGCAACGCGGCCGGTGGGTAACGGTGTATTTTGGTTGGCGCCCCAACCTGCCAGACGAGGCTGACAACCACCTGATCGAACTGGCTTTGGCAGGAAATGCCGAGGCGATTGTGACGCATAACGTGCGGGATATTCGTGGTGGCGAACTGCATCTGGGTTCGCTGCGTATCCTTACCCCCGCTCAATGTCTGGAGGAATGGCGATGAGCACTTTGACGATCCGTTTGCCCGACGATACGGCGCAGCGCTTGAAGGCGCTGGCGAAAAGCCGTGGCTTGAGTACCAATAAGTTGGTGGAACAGTTGAGTGCCCATGCGCTGGCAGCATGGGATATGGAAAACCATTTTCGTGCATTGGCTGCCACCGGTAATGTGAGCCGGGCACTTGAGATTCTGGATCGACTGGATGCGGAAGACCGGCGTTCAGATCATTGATTGCATACTATGATGGCCCCCGAAATCTGGACAAAAGTTTAGATTAGAAAACCAGCCAAAAACAGAGGGGTAAGCCAAGATGAGTGATGCAAAGAAACGAAAAGTGTACACGGCGGCGTTCAAAGCCAAGGTGGGTCTGGAGGCTTTGAGTGAAAAACGAACCTTGAACGAGATTGCCCAGAGCTATGCGGTACATCCGGTGCAGGTCAGTCAGTGGAAACGTGAGATCGTCGAAGGGATTCCTGCGCTGTTTGAGACCCGGCGTGGGCCGAAAAAGCCGGAAGAATCGACGGATCCAGAACGGCTTTACAGTGAGATCGGACGCTTGAA
>VGXE01000130.1 GCA_016873455.1 Nitrospira sp.
GAGATGTCCGTGGTGTTTCCTTACGACGGAAATTGAAATAGTCAGTGAAGCGAGACGGTTTGATGCTGGAGAGGAGGGTATGAGGGGAAATAAAACTTAGATAATGGCGCATCACATAGCGGTACTTATCGTATTGTTGGCGGGAAAGTTGACGGTGTAAGGCGTCCCCGGTTTTATGCCGTGACTCCTGATAGGAAAGAAAGCGGCGCACCTGCTCGTCGGTGGTAATGGAAAAGACTTTCTCGCCGCTATGGATTTTACCGATCAGTTCTAGATATCGTTTTTCGCCTCTTTGTTTCGCTTCGGTAAAATCTTTCGTTCGAAGTGAAACCCGTACATATTTCTTCTCAGAATTTACCCAATACCGAAAATACCAAAAATCACTATGGGAGGTTTTGTAAATGAAGGAGAGGTTCCCGACGCCGATGGGGTGTTTCGCCGTATGAAAGGGCACGATTTAGTAACTCCGTTAGTAACTCATAGGACTACCCCTTTGATTATACTATAGTTTAGTAATAAGTCAGTAACAATAAAAAGCTAATAAAAACAAGTACATACGTTAGTCATTATTCTTCTTCCAAGACCACCTCTGCGTCGCTGTCGAAACTTCGCTTCAAAGCCCTCCTGCTCGACGAAAACGGCAATTTGTTTTTGGAGAGCGGCGAACAGATTCGAGTGCGCGTGGATGTCGTCAATATCACCTCCAGCCCCATCCAGAATGCCTCGGCCTCTCTCACCGGCACACCGTCGGTCATTGGACAATTCTCTGCCACCAGCCTGACCATTCCACCGTTGCAACCGGGAGAAACCACGTCGCTGGAATTCACGGCGACCTTGCCCTCAAGCCTTCAACCGCAACAGGTTGAGATCCGTGTGTCCATCACCGAACCCGGGGGAGCCACTGCACGGCCTCAGGCGATTCTGTTCATCATTCAGCCGGTTCGCGCCGGAGCCGACGGCGCGGACGGATTCCGGCTGCAGTCTCGAATATTCACCAACCCCAAGCCTGCGTAGTCACCCCGCTCGTCTCATCCAACCTTGCCGCACTGACCGGATCAGCAACACCCCAATCTTCCGACCAACCACTTAACTAGTCCACGACCGAGTCACGTGACCCGCCCTGTTCGCTCGTCGGTCGACGAACCTACGGAGGAAGAGTACTATGCGGCATGGCCCTACGATGGAAACTGCTTGTTGGCCTCGGAATCGCGCTGATCACCCTCGGCCTCGGTGCCGACTGGCCGCCCCAAACAGACTCCTCACTGCCAAACACCAAGTCGTTTTTCCTGTTTCTGGGCGGAGTCGTCGGCATCAGCGGATTGGTGATCGGACTGACGCGGGATAAATAGGAACAAGGCTAAGACCGATACAGCCCGTTACTCGTGCCCTCGTCATGCTTACCCGGGAATCTCCGGAATGGAACGTTATCGTGATCGCGGCAATGCCAGGATGCTGGACTTCCTGAACTCATCGGTTGGAAAAACACGGCCTGTGAGCAAGGTGTCAAAGATATGGTCGAAGACGACGCCCGGCTTGCCTTTGACCTTCCCGGAACGAAAATACGAATGGCCCTTGGGCGGGTCATAGATGCTGTTGACCTCGTCGCAATCGATCGCATAGACGTTCTTGGGAGTGTGTTCCATGTCCTCCGGTCCGGAATGTCCCAGACGGCGGGACGCTTCGGCGTTTTTCACATTCGCCACCTTGCTGGCTCGCAATGCCAGATCGTCTGACGCATAGTAGACAATCACGTTCCGCGACGCATGGCTGATCAGTTCCCCCTCCTCCCCCTTGTGCAACGATTCGTTCAGAATGTCGGCCGCCACGAGAAAGGTATTCCTAAACAGCAGCGGCAAACCGCCTGGCTGATCGTACCGGCGCCAGTTGCTCAAGGTTTGCCGCAGGACGCGGTTCCCCATCGAGTGCGCTAGGATGTTGATCCGCTTGAGGCAGGGATCGTCATCCGGATTGCACACCTGGGAATTCCGCCATTCCATGAATTTCTGGAACATTCTGGCCAGCGAGTAGGCGCTCTGATCCGCGGCCTTTTGGTCGTCCCAGTAGTCCTTGACGACGCCAAGATCGTTATCGCAGGGCCAAATGACAGGAATGACCAGCACCTCCCAGGCCTTTTTCTTGTCACACAGCGCTTGGAGCTCCGCCGTATGCTCAAATACATCTTCCGGCAGGGTCGAAAACCCATGGAGATAGAGCAGCACTTGCCGATATTTTGATTCCTTGACCATGGACAACAAATTCCTGCTGCCGATTTCCTCATGCGTATGCTTCTTGATTCGGCGGCAGCAGAAAAAACTGCGGCTCGAGGCATTATTGTTCAGGTCGAAGACAAAGTTTCTGTTGAGTGCCGGTTCGGTATTGACGGTCGGCAGTCTGCTGGTGATGAAGAGCATATCCCCTCCTTCGGCAGCGAATGAACGTTGTGGCCGCGGCCCATACCAACCCTGAAGATGCCATTACTTCGGCAGGCAACTCAAGTGTCGCGCTGCGGTCATGCCCGCTACGGCACAAAAAAAGGGTGGGGAATTGCTTCCCCACCCTCCAGGCCCCAGAACGGTCTTCGCCAGACGATTACTCGCCCTTGCAGAAGCTCCGCTCATAATTGATGATGTGCCAGGCTTCTTCTTCGGTGATCGCAGCCGGAATCAACGAGACCATGCCGGTGCCCGCGCTGCCGTTCTTGATGGTCCACAACAGCTCGCCGTCTTTCCGCTTCTTATGGAACTTGCAGTTCGTGAAATCGCGGGGGCTTGGATTCAGGATCTTGCCGGCTTCGCCCTGTCCGTC
>VGXE01000131.1 GCA_016873455.1 Nitrospira sp.
GTTTGTCGCTCCACGCGCCCACCGGCGGCTGGATGAACAGCGCGGCGATGTTGTCGAGGGTCATGAAAAAGCCGATGACCGCCGGTTCGAGATGAAACTTGTCGGCGAGGAAAATGGGAACGAAAGCATTGTACGTTCCCCAGATCACGCTGACGCCGAAGAAGCCGAAGCCGAGCAGGAAGGTTTTGCCGTAGTTGAGTTTCATAGGTGGGTGTCCTTGAGGGAGGGGTAAGGAGTAATCAGCAAGTAGTAATCAGCAATCAGAATCCGCCGCGAAAGGCTCTGGACAGGATGGCTTGATCGACTTTTTCGGCCCGCCGCCGCGCCGCCTCCACCGCCCGCTCAATCGCCTCCGCCTGCGCGAACAGGCTCTCGATTTTGGCGACGATGCGGCGCTGTTTCGGAAGGGGGTTGACGGATATGCTATACTATCAGTTGAAAGTGCCACTAAGCCTGAAAACCGTGATGATGTCACGGAAACCCCTTTGAGGGTAGTCCGCAAGGATGTAGGGCTTAGGGCATTTTTATTTCCCTGGCCGGTTTCGAAAGTGAAAATGCCAGATCGAGAAATGCTTCTGGCTGCGCGGCGTTGGCTGTTGCAGGTTGAGCAACCCAACCTTGGCGGCAATATACTCGGCAAGCGCCACTTTGCTTCGTTTGGCTCCCGTGCGGGTGTGGGCGCCGTTCATTTCGTAGCCAATCGCTCCCATCAAAACATCTGCCACCTGGATCGGATCGCTGGCTTTCGAGTCGGTCGCCTGAATGTTGCGCACCGGGGCGATCAAGTACGGATACTTCTTGTGAAGGCCGTTGTTGAGAATGGCGCATAGGGTCGAGAGTTTATACTTCGCGGTCGTGCGTTGATCCAGAAAAACAATGCACTGATCGGCGGGCTGCAGATATGCGCCAAAACTGTGCAGGAGGAACTGATACATGAGTTTGTAGAAACCCAATTCGGCGTCGCTTTTATTATAGCGGCGGTTGTCAATCTCTTGTGTGTCCACCACAATGGATTTGAAGTGAATGGCGCGATTGAAGGTAAAGAACAAATCAATCAGGGCGCGATATTCGCGCAATTTCTGGTCGGACACTTTTGCCCATTTGAGTTCGGCGCGCATGTTTTGGCTCTGGCGGTACAGCGCCATTGCTTCCGTGAAACGCGGCTCGTTACCGCGATCCAGAATCAATCCTCCGATGACCATGTAGCGGTCAGCCGTCTGCCGACTCTCGTCGCAGTAGATATGCAAAAATCGTCCGGCTGATGTTTCAGTCATCCCTCACAACTCCCCTCTAAACGCCCTCGCCAGCACCGCCTGATCCACTTTCTCCGCCCGCCGCCGCGCCGCCTCCACCGCCCGCTCAATCGCCTCCGCCTGCGCAAACAGGCTCTCGATTTTGGCGACGATGCGGCGCTGTTCAGCAAGAGAGGCAACGGCCACGGGGATGCTTTTCAAGTCTTTGCCCGAGATACCTTGCTGACCAGCCGAGGATTTGGCCTTGCCCTCGATAATATGCCGTGGCACTCTCGTTGCAAAGTACAACTCAAGATATTCAGGGAGAACGTGTTCAGCAAGCACTCTCGCCCGGATGAGCTTATCTGGATAAATTGTAAGGGAATTCAAGCCGCGCACCATACCACAAACGCCAACGAGATCGAGGCTGCCATTGTATCGGGTGAAAAGCAGATCGCCATCCTGCAGTTGATATTGCGAGACCACATCGATTTTTTCCTGCAAAAAACGCGGCGAGGCCAAACTTATAGAAAGAGGGCGAACTGCACTGATACGAAGGATTGGAATACCAGGAGGCTCAAAAGCAGGCGTTTTGGAGAAATAACCATTTTTCAACTCGACCAGTAATTCTTCAAAGTTCACCCAACACCATCCCCCTGGCAACTCCGGCAAGTCGCTTGTATCCGTCGGCTCCGGCTCTGCATACTTCGCCTTCTTCGGGTCTTTGCCCTGCCTTCCGGCGGCCCGCAAGTCCTCTTCCCACCTCCGCCGCCGTTCCTCCCGTATCCGTTCCAACAGCACCGACGCCGGCTCATCGCCCGGATCGCGCCCGGTCAGTTCGCCGCGAAAGGCTTTGGCTAGCACCGATTGCCGGAAGCGTTTGAGCAGGGCAGGCACTTTATCCAGCGCCTCGCGCGCGGTGCGGCTCTCGGAAAGCAGGCGTTCGATTTTGGCGACAATGCGATGTTGTTCGGGGAGTGGAGGGAGAGGAACTTCGATTGTTTCGAGATCGGCACGGCTGATGGATGTAAAAGTTGAGCCTTTGCCCATATCAGCAATCTGATCTTCAATGTGCCTGAAATACTCACGAAGATAACGGCTTGGCATTCCGTTGCGGGGTCGGATGATGCATAAGCCACGCCCAATTGCGCATTCGGAATCTGCTATATTCGTTGGCCCAACCGGCGCACGTACCGACATCAGTATGTCATTGGGCACAGCAATCTTCGTCGGTTTCGTGCACCAAACACGCAGGGTGGGGTGCAGTTCTCCGAAATCCGTCTTCCCCTGGTAGAAAGGCAACCCATTGCCATCGGCATTATAAGTTGAGCCAGGCGGAGATTGGCCCATGATGATCTCGGCCACTTCTGGCAGAACTTTCCACCGCCACCCTTCCGGCAACTCTCCCCACTCTTGCAAGTCGTCGTTCACCCCTCACCCCCTGCCCCCTCTCCCGACGGAGAAGCGCATCGGGAGAGGGGGGAGGGTGCGGCGGCGAGGATGCGGCGCAGAACGTGTGGCAGGTTGTTCTCAACTTCCGCATTTGTGAAGCGCA
>VGXE01000132.1 GCA_016873455.1 Nitrospira sp.
GCGGCGTCTCCAGGTACCACTTCCCCATGTACCTCAAGGAAATCGAGTTCCGTTTCAACCACCGGGGCGACAACACCTTCAGGCTCTTCCTGAAGGCCTTTTTTGGTTACGTTTCGCCCTAATTACCTAACTTTTTAAAAACTGACAGAACCAAAGTTGCACACTCGTTAGAAAACTTATGTGAGCTTGATAGAATATCAAGGTATTTTAACGCTTCGAGGCAGTCCTACCGACCTGCCTCCTAAAATACGCTCGATTTGAGGACATAGGATGACAAATCGCTTACGCCTCGCTCTGCACGTTTCGCCGTCCATCCTGGTCCGCCGTGGTATTGGAGCGATAGTCGGTTACTGGCGGGCTAGGGCTGAACGTGCCGCAGACTTCCGAAATCCTACCTATGCCACTGACGCCCCTCCTTTCCCACTGACGCCACTTCTGGACCAACTCGACGTCGCCGCATTCCGGACACAGGGTCGGTTTGCTGTTCCATTGGCCGATTTACATCGCAAAGGGATGTTCGATTTGCTGGGATCGGGATGGATCGCCCCGCGCCACGGCATGACATGTGCGGGATGCGAAGGGTATGCTTATCCAGCTTCCGCACCAATCACAGTCGATCACGAGGGTTTGTGGCTCCAAAGCCGGATCAACCCCGCCAATCTTGCGTCGGCACAAGCCATCTGGCGACTGACCAGCATGGATTATATGCCGATAGATTGGCATCTTGATTTTAAATCGGGATTCCGCTGGCGTGAAAATACATGGCACGGAGATATCGTCTACGGTCATGCCTTGGGCGCCGACATCAAAGTACCGTGGGAATTGGCCCGAATGCAACATCTCGTCCTTCTCGCGGCCGCTTATGCCGCGACCGGTGAGAAGTCCTACCCCCGTGCCGCTCGTGATCAGATTCTAGACTTCATCGCCCAAAATCCACCTCGGTTTGGCGTCAACTGGCGCACGGCAATGGATGTCGCGATACGCGCAGCTAACTGGGCTATGGCGTGGAGCCTGTTTAGGGCGTTGGGATATTCATTCGATGCGGCATTCGAGGAAGTCCTTAAGCAAAGTCTTTTCGATCACGGCCGCCATATCGTCAGTCATTTGGAATGGTATCCTGAAGGGCGTGGCAACCATTATCTAGCCAATGTCTCTGGATTGGCCTTTATCGCCGCTGTTCTACCGCCCGCGCCGGAAACGGACGCCTGGCTCGCTTTCGCCTTGCAGGAAGTTCAATTGGAAATCAAACACCAGTTTTACTCTGATGGTGGAAGCTTCGAAGCTTCCGTTTCCTATCATCGGTTGTCGTTGGAATTGACCGTGTTCGTGCTGGCGCTGCTAGCTGGCCTTCCTGAAAGCTGCTGGCAGCGATTGACCCATGTAAGATTTGATGCCCATCGCACACATCCACCCCGTCCCTTGCTCATACCACCCGCGCTGCTCGATAAAAAAATCTTTATCCGCGTGAAACGTGCCGCTTGGTTTTTGCGTGATCTCACCAAGACAGACGGCAGGATGGCACAGATTGGGGACAATGACAGTGGGCGGTTCTTCAAGCTTCATCCGGTTTACGAAAAAACGACCGCCCGCGAGACGCGTGTCCGCTATGCGAATCTCGTCAATTGGCGGGGGCTGCCGGACGATTCGATCTATTGGGATGAGAATGTGCTGGATGGTCGTGCAACCGTAGCCGCTGCGGCTACTCTTCTTGATGATCATGAATTGAAGTTATGGGCAGGTGAAAGCTGGCTTGATTCTCTCATCATCGCCGCTCTCAGAAAGAACGGCGAGGTTCCTTTCACAGTAATAGATGCCGCGTCCGCTGTTCGCATCCGGACCAGCGATCGTCTGGACGCAAATGCGACAGCCGCAACCGTCGAAATCACCATTCCAGGCAGCACAGTGCGCGAAGGGCTTGCTGCCATCGCCTACCCCGAGTTTGGCGTTTATATTTTCCGCTCTAAAAGACTGTTTTTCAGCATTCGCTGCGGCGCTATCGGCCAGAACGGGCGCGGCGGCCACGCGCATAACGATCAGCTGGCGATTGAACTCATGGTGGACGGCGAGGACTGGATCGCCGATCCCGGCAGTTATCTCTATACAGCCGCCCGAAAATGGAGAAATATCTACCGTTCGGCCGCCGCCCACGCTGCACCGCGCGTCGGTATACGCGAGCCTGGTCGACTCGACCTTGGCGACTTCTGGTTGGGCGATGAAGCGAGAGCGCGCTGCCTCCTGTTTACCGACAATCGCTTTATTGGTGAGCACTGGGGTTTCGGTCCTGTTGTACGGCGGGAAGTTGAGATTTTTAATGACAGAATTGTTATCCAAGATTCAGGCGCCGGAATTACCCCCGGCCAGACGTCCTTAAACGGACGTGACGCAGTGCGAAATTATTTCTGCCTCGCTGTCTCCTTTTCGCCCGGTTACGGCAAAAAATATTTGTGAATCTGGATATCCTTGCGGCCAGAAAGCTGACCCCATTCCAAGGTTGCCCCACCAAGGGACAAAGCTCAACCTGATAGATGTCTCAAACCGCATGCTACGCTATTGCCCGGCAAGGTGCATAAGATAACAACCGGCGATTTCTAACTTTGCAGACGAACTAACAACAGTGTGCGGCCAAAGGCGCTGACCTGAGCCCCGGAACTTCCTCCGGATTGAGGTAGAGTCCGTCTCCTTGGAGGGAGACGGACAATGAAGCGTTCGAGGTTCACGGAAGAGCAGATCATCGGCATCCTGCGCGAGCAGGAGGCTGG
>VGXE01000133.1 GCA_016873455.1 Nitrospira sp.
ACGGCCAGACGCCGGACCAGGTGTACTATGACCATCTGACGACACGGCAGACCGCCGCGTAGTCAGCTATCCGCCAGGCGCCACTTAAGAATGGGCCGATACTGTCCAACCAACCGGAGCCACCTCTGAGCGCGGGGCGACATTCGAATGTCGGCTCCATGTGCCCGGCCTAGATTGGCCGTTGCGAATCGACGAAGCGACGGTTCGCTGGGTGGACGGCAAAGCATTTGGGATCGGCTTCACACGAATTTCCCCTGAGGAGTTACACAAACTCGAAACTGTGCTCAAGAAGCTTGAAGACGAGGGCTGATTATCCGTTCTTTTGCTTGAATAGCCTGCCTCATCCTCTCTCGTGTTGACACTTCCGTAGCGAAACTCTTTCCGCAGCCACTCTTTCCTTTTCGGCTTCCTCAGGCACGCGGTTGACACGACGACGGCATCTATCACAAAGTACGACGCACCTGGTAGAACCATACGAGTGCAGGTCAGTGTTAGACGGTGCCATCGTAGTCCGGCGAAATACAGAAAGGAGTGAGCAGTGGAGCAACGGTTTGCGATCACGGTGAAATTCTTGGTGGATGCGGATTCGGCGGAGGACGCCGAAGAAATGGTCGAGACAGCCTGTGAGAAGGCAGCGGCAGGATTTCCTGAAATGAGTTATGAAGGCATTGAAGATATCGAAGAGGAAGAAGAGGAGTAGCCAGAGGATCGCTCGATATGGAAGCCCAATTCCAACCAGCCCGATCCGGGCGTGAAGTGGCAACGCTGGCAGGCGGCTGCTTTTGGTGTTTGGAAGCGGTGTATGACCAGGTGCAGGGGGTTGAATCCGTCGAGTCCGGCTATCTGGGTGGGACCATAGAAGATCCGACGTATGAAGCCGTCTGCAGCGGGCAAACCGGCCATGCGGAGGCGGTGCGTATTACGTTCGATCCCAAGGCCATTTCTTATAAGAACCTGCTCGAGATCTTCTTCGTCATCCACGATCCCACCACGCTGAATCGTCAGGGGAACGATGTCGGGACACAGTATCGGTCGGCGATTTTTTATCACAGCCCTGAACAACGGCACACTGCTGAAGCCGTCATGGCCAGCATTACCGAGCAACAGTTATATGAGAAACCGATTGTCACCGAGGTGGTGCCGGCTGCGCCATGGTACGAGGCCGAAGCCTACCATCAAGAATATTTCGCAAGAAATCCGTTTCAAGGCTACTGCCAATTCGTGGTGGGGCCGAAGGTTGCCAAGTTCCGGAAGCAGTTCACGACTCGCTTGAAAAGTTAATCGCCTGCCAGTTGTTTCTTCACCGCACGAGTCATTCGCGCCCAAACCATCGCACCAGTACCTCCCGGACGGCACTCAGCGTTGCGGGCTTTTGAAATATCTGGTGGACTCTGAACTGTACTTCGGCGTGGAGAGGGCAGAAGGGCCACTCGCCGGACGGATTGCCTTGCACCTCAGCTGTTATCGTCTCGTCCGACTGGTCGGAGGCGATCTGGGTGACGATCAAGGGACTGTTGGGGTCGAGCAGACAGGTATCGTTCGGTTTCAGCGCAGTGCCGGTGACGGATGTCATGAGATGTACACGCTGTTCTCCTTCGGAGAAGACCGTATCGCCTTCGCGGATAGGCCCGGGTGGCGCGAGGGAATACAAGACGAGCGGCGCGCCCAAGATGATGGCGACCGCCAACCCGATCGACCACAGCGGTGGCTCGGCATGGTCGGTGTCTTGAGTTGGAGGTTGTGGGCTCATCCTTCCACAGCCGTAAATTGCGTCAGCTTCATATTTAACATGGCTGTAACCGCATCGTAGCACCATCTTAATCCCCGTGCACTATTCTCGCCTCAGTGGAAAAATGCAAACCACAAGAGGAGGTTCTTCGATGAAGAGATGGCGGTTTACGGTGGGCATGTGTGTGATTGGACTCGGCATGATCTTGACGGCCAACGTGGCTCACGCCAATGTTGAGGACCTTTTGTACGAAAAAGGGCAGATTACGAAAGAGGAATGGCTCAAGCTTAAGGCCGAGCATGAGCGAGACGATGCGATTATTGCGGAGAAGGCCGCGATCAAGAAGTGGTTCGATAAGATCAGTATCCGGGGTTATGTGCAAGCCCGGTATACCTATCTGCCTGGAGATAAATCCATCCGGAGCGAATACGATAACACCATCCGGGACAATACAGGATTTGCCTTCCGCCGCGTTCGTCTCGTTTTTTCAGGCGATGTGACAGATTGGCTGTCCTTCTATGTTCAGCCGGAATTCGCCGGCTCCGTTCCAGGTACGACTGGAGATCAGAGTAACAACTTTGTCCAGCTTCGCGATGCCTACGCCGATGTCTTTCTCCCTGTGCCGTTTCTATTCTTAGAGGAAAAGGAATTGCGGGTTCGAGTCGGGCAATCGAAGGTCCCGTTTGGGTTTGCAAATCTGCAGTCCAGCCAAAATCGGCTGGCCCTCGATCGGGACGACGGCCTCAATAGTGCGGTGAACGGCGAGCGCGACCTGGGCCTCTTCCTCTATTACACACCGAAGGAAACCAGAAAACTATTCAAGAGATTGGTTGATTCTGGTCTCAAAGGGTCGGGTGACTACGGGGTCTTGGGTATCGGGGTCTATAACGGTCAAACCCTCAATGTTTCTGAACGCAATGATAATAAACATGTCGTCCTCCATGCGACCTATCCCATGGAACTGCCTTACGGACAGATTATC
>VGXE01000134.1 GCA_016873455.1 Nitrospira sp.
TGGCTTAGAAGCAGCCATCCTTTAAAGAAAGCGTAATAGCTCACTGGTCTATTAGCTGTCCCGCGCCGAAAATGTAACGGGGCTGAAGCCATGCACCGAAGCTGCGGGTTACCAGAAGGCAGATGCCAGAAACCAGAAGCCAGAAAGTTGAATCGAAGAAGCGCGTGAAGTCGTTCGAGGATTTGGAGGTCTTCCAGCGGGCGTATCGTTTATCGCTGGAGGTCCATCGGGCGAGTTTGGCGTTTCCCGCGATCGAGCAATACGCCCTGGGGGATCAGATCCGGCGGGCGTCGAAGTCGATTTGCGCGAATCTCGCCGAGGGGTTCGCGAAGCAGCGGGGTTCGGGGCGGGAGTTCCGCCGCTTTCTGGCGATGGCGATTGGATCGAGCGAGGAGATGCGGGTGTGGATCCGCTATGGCCTCGATCTCGGTTATGTCGACGAGGGGACGTGGATGCGTTGGCGCGATGAGTATCGAGAGATCGCGCGGATGCTGACGGGTCTTCGTCGAAACTGGCATTGAAGCGTGAAGTCGAAGAAGCGTGAGGTCGAAGCTGGCGTGGAAGAGAGACTGGGGCCGGGTGGTCTGGGGTCTCGCTTCGGGCTTCTGGCTTTCTCGCTTCTGACTTTCTGGCTTCTGTCATCTGTCTTCTGGTAGCGGTAGCGGAGCGTTCCGTAGGCCTGTGAAGGCGAACCCGTGAGGGTTGCTGGAGGCATCGGAAGTGAGAATGCTGACATGAGTAGCGAAACGAGCGTGAGAAACGCTCGCGCCGAAAGTCCAAGGGTTCCTGCGCAAGGCTAATCCGCGCAGGGTGAGCCGGTCCCTAAGGCGAGGGCGAGAGCCGTAGTCGATGGGAACAGGGGTTAAGATTCCCCGGCCGGCCGGAGGTGACGAATTCCCGGAGGTGTCTGTCCTTAGTGGATTGGACGGGCTTCGAGGGGAGTTCCAGGAAAGAGCCCCGGCGTAGACCGTACCCGAAACCGACACAGGTGGACTGGTAGAGCATACCGAGGCGCTTGAGGGAACGATAGCGAAGGAACTAGGCAAATTGACCCCGTAACTTCGGAAGAAGGGGTGCCTTTGTCCGGGCAACCGGATGGAGGCGGCACAGACCAGGGGGTGGCGACTGTTTACTAAAAACACAGGGCTCTGCGAACACGCGAGTGGACGTATAGGGTCTGACGCCTGCCCGGTGCCGGAAGGTTAAGAGGAGAGGTGCAAGCCTTGAATCGAAGCCCCGGTAAACGGCGGCCGTAACTATAACGGTCCTAAGGTAGCGAAATTCCTTGTCGGGTAAGTTCCGACCTGCACGAATGGCGTAACGACTTCCCCACTGTCTCCGCTATCGGCTCAGCGAAATTGAATTCCCCGTGAAGATGCGGGGTACCCGCGGTCAGACGGAAAGACCCCGTGCACCTTTACTACAACTTTGCAGTGGCGTCAGGGTTTGCTTGTGCAGCATAGGTGGGAGCCTTTGAAGGGCGGGCGTCAGCTCGCCTGGAGGCGACGTTGAGATACCACCCTGGTGAATTCTGGCGTCTAACCGTGTTCCGTTGATCCGGAGCCGGGACCCTGCATGGTGGGTAGTTTGACTGGGGCGGTCGCCTCCCAAAGAGTAACGGAGGCGCGCGATGGTGGGCTCAAGCTGGTCGGAAATCAGCTGTCGAGTGCAATGGCATAAGCCCGCCTGACTGCGAGATCGACAGATCGAGCAGAGACGAAAGTCGGTCATAGTGATCCGGTGGTCCCGCGTGGAAGGGCCATCGCTCAACGGATAAAAGGTACGCCGGGGATAACAGGCTGATGACTCCCAAGAGTCCATATCGACGGAGTCGTTTGGCACCTCGATGTCGGCTCATCACATCCTGGGGCTGGAGCAGGTCCCAAGGGTTCGGCTGTTCGCCGATTAAAGTGGTACGTGAGCTGGGTTTAGAACGTCGTGAGACAGTTCGGTCCCTATCTGCCGTGGGTGTTGGAGACTTGAGAGGACCTGTCCCTAGTACGAGAGGACCGGGATGGACGCACCTCTGGTGCACCGGTTGTCGCGCCAGCGGCACGGCCGGGTAGCTATGTGCGGAAGGGATAACCGCTGAAAGCATCTAAGCGGGAAACCCGCCTCAAAACTAGGTCTCCCCGAGGACCGTGGTAGACCACCACGTCGATAGGCCAGGTGTGGAAGCGCGGCAACGCGTGCAGCTGACTGGTCCTAATCGTCCGATCGGCTTGAACGACCTCCATGCGCGGTGACCAAACCGCGAAAGCAAGAATTTTGCGGTGACGTCCGGCGAAGGCCGGCGTCCCTGCGCCAAAAGCGCGGGGAAAAAGAGCCGCGAAAGCAACACTCATCCGCTTCGTCACCAACGCGGTCACACAACCCGTCCGTCTTCCGCCGGCCTGGTGGCTCTGGCGCGGGGCCCGCACCCGATCCCATCCCGAACTCGGCCGTGAAAACCCGCTGCGCCGATGGTACTGCGTCTCAAGACGTGGAAGAGTAGGTCGCCGCCAGGCCTGCCGAAGACGGACACAATCCAACCCTCCTCACAACCAATACACCCTCACGCGGGGTGGAGCAGCCCGGTAGCTCGTCAGGCTCATAACCTGAAGGTCATAGGTTCAAATCCTATCCCCGCAACCAAATTCGCCCGCTAACTCAAAAGGTTAGC
Organism: Nitrospira sp.; assembly: GCA_016873455.1. Classification (GTDB taxonomy): domain Bacteria; phylum Nitrospirota; class Nitrospiria; order Nitrospirales; family Nitrospiraceae; genus Nitrospira_D. The sequence continues at coordinate 2,663 of VGXE01000134.1, forward strand.
GGGCGTCTTCGTTT
>VGXE01000135.1 GCA_016873455.1 Nitrospira sp.
GGGCGATACCCGAGGCGGACGCTCCCGGCCTAGCGAATTTCCAGCAGAGTACCTGTGGTGCTCCATTCAGAAACAGAGTTCTTCGTGTAAACGTGAATTAATCAGACCTTCCTTAAAGGATTGTTCGTCTTTGACTGATCCGCCGGATGTTGGCGTGAAACGCGCGGTCAAACTCTACCTTCGTTCCCGAGGTGCTGATCGCGACTGACTGTAGTACGAAGAGGTGACTCGATGTCGACAATGAACGGCGGACTTTCCGGCACCATTCTCGCTGACAGCAAATCCGGGCTGGTCGTCTTTTTCGTGGCACTGCCCTTATGCCTCGGGATTGCCCTGGCTTCCGGCGCTCCGTTAATGTCCGGATTGTTGGCCGGAATCGTCGGCGGTACTGTGGTGGGACTTCTCAGCGGATCGCATACCAGCGTGAGCGGTCCGGCTGCCGGATTGTCGGCCGTCGTAGCGGCGCAGATCCTCTCACTCGGCTCATTTTCAACCTTTCTCATGGCGCTGATTGTGGCCGGGATGATCCAAATCGGTCTCGGTCTCGCCAAAGGAGGGTTCATCTCTGAATTCTTCCCCTCCAGCGTGATCAAAGGACTGTTGGCCGCCATCGGCGTGATCATCATCCTCAAACAAATTCCCCACCTGGTCGGACATGATGTCGATCCGGAAGGAGAAATGTCTTTCATTCAGCCGGATCTAGAAACAACGTTTTCAGAACTCTTCCGAATGTTCGGAGATTATCAACTAGGCGCTGCCGTTGTTGGTCTGGTGTCTGTTGCCTTGCTCGTGCTCTGGGACAGATGGAAGCCGTTGAAAACGTCTCTCTTTCCCGCTCCTGTCGCCGTGGTGCTGTTCGGCATCGGAGCGGTGTTGTGGTTCGAGCACCTCGGTGAACCATGGGTCATCAAGCCGAGCCATCTGGTTCAGGTTCCGGTGGCGGGTGATGTGACAGAACTCTTCGGGCTTCTTCCGCGACCGGACTTCTCCCAATGGATGAACCCTGCGGTCTATACCGCGGGGATGACACTGGCTATCGTGGCTTCGCTTGAAACCTTACTGAATCTCAAGGCCGTTGATCGGCTTGATCGGCAGCAGCGTACGTCGCCGCCGAACCAAGAGTTGTTCGCGCAAGGTATCGGAAACGTGGCTTGTGGATTGATCGGCGGACTCCCGATTACGTCCGTGATCATCCGTAGCTCCGTGAATGTGAACGCGGGCGGTAAAACCAAGCTGGCCGCGATCATGCACGGCACATTGCTTCTGGTCAGTGTTCCGCTCATTCCGGCCTGGTTGAATTCCATCCCGTTAGCGTGCCTGGCAGCCATCTTGTTGATGACCGGCATCAAACTGGCCAGTCCTGCTCTGATGAAGCAGATGTGGAGCGAGGGCCGCTATCAATTCATCCCGTTTGCGGCAACCCTCACGGCCATTGTCTTCACCGACCTCTTGATCGGCATCGTGATCGGACTCACCGTGGCCGTCGGGTTTATTCTCAATAGCAATATGCGTCGCCCCGTTCACCGCGTCGTCGAGCAGCATCTTGGTGGTGATGTCGTCCATATTGAGCTCGCGAATCAGGTGAGCTTCCTGAATCGTGCCGCCCTTTCAACGGCACTCAACGAAGTCCCTCGCAATGGCCGTGTGCTCCTTGATGCCCGGAGCACGGACTATATTGACCCTGACGTGCTCGACCTGATTCGTGATTTCAAGGAGGCGGCAGGGCCGGCCCGCGGTATTGATGTAAGCCTGATCGGATTTCTGAACGAGTACAAGTTTGAAGATCAGATTCAATATGTGGATTATTCGACCCGTGAACTCCAAGCCACACTCACGCCTCAGCAGGTGTTGCAGATTCTGAAGGACGGTCACGAACGAGCCCGCACCGGGCGGCGCCTGACCCGGGACTTCAGCCGCCAGGTCCGTGCCACGGCAGCGGCCCAACATCCGCTGGCCGTGGCTCTCAGTTGCATCGATTCCCGCACGCCTGTTGAATTGATCTTTGACCTGGGTGTGGGAGATATCTTCAGTATCCGGATTGCCGGGAACATCACCAGTCGAAAGGTGCTGGCCAGCGCCGAATACGGTTGTGCCGTGGCAGGTGCAAAGCTCCTGATCGTGATCGGGCATACACGATGCGGAGCAGTGTCCGCTGCAGTCAAATTCCTGGGCTCACACCTGACGGCTGCTGAAGCAACGGGATGTCAGCACCTCGATGCTATCGTGAACGAGATTCAGCGATCTGCATCGGGGGTCGCCGATCGGACGGCTCCGGATTCATCTTCGCCTGACGTCGGAACGATTGCGGATGCCGTCGCCAGAGAAAACGTCCTTCGCGTGGTCAAGGAATTACGTCAACAGAGTCGAACGCTTGATCACTTGGTTCAAGAACGCCGTATCGCGATCGTCGGTGCGATGTATGACATCACCACTGGCGATATCGAGTTCTTGGTAGAAGATGGATTAGGCGAGACAGCATTGCGGAATACCGGTTGATGACGTCTTGCATTTGAGCGACTCACCTGACGATCAAGATATCAGCCAAGGGCCAGCGCGCCAAACGATCCAGCCTTGCAGCGGGAATTTCCTCCCGAAGCTAATGAATTTTCTACCTGAAATGTGCTATCGAAGGGGGCTTGTC
>VGXE01000136.1 GCA_016873455.1 Nitrospira sp.
CCGACCCTGGGCACTTTCAGCATCAACGAGGGCGCGCTGCAGACAGCTGATCGCACCTTGCGCCTGGCCTGGACCTCCCAGGGCGTGCCGACTCACTGGCGAGTCAGCACTTCGGCGAGTTTTCCGAACACCCCGTGGAATCCGCTGCCGCCCTCGCAGACGTTCAAGTGGTTGCTCCCGGAGAGCACGCCCGATGGTGCCGTGACGCTTCACATGCAATTGCTGAATGACAATGGCCAGAGCGCCGTGAAAAGTGCGCAGATCACCTATCTCGCGCCCCCGAAGATCACGTCGATCACGATCGACTCGACCAACAGCCTGAAGATACCGTTCGAGGTGCGGGTCAGCGCGACATTCACCGGCAAGGTCGACCGTTTTCGCGTCTCCCAGAGCCAGACCATTGACTTCAAGGAATGGATACCCGCGCCGGCCGGCGGGCCCCTGGTAACGACACACTGGGTCACGGGCGTGGCGCCGAATGCTTCCGGTACGCTATGGGTGCATGTTCAGCGCGATGGAGTCGGCCAGCACTCGGCGTCCCGCAATGTCACCATCAATGTGCAACGCGTTGATTACACCTGGACCGGAAATATCGCGCTGGATGTCTTCAAGCCCCAGTTCCAGCCAGCGATCAGCAAGCTTACGGCTGGTGGTGGTGAATGCACCCACGCAAGAGGTGGCTCCGGTCAGTTGGACAGATTTCTGTTGAAGATAATTGGAGCCCTGCGTGGTTATGCTGCCAGTGGCAGCGGTTGATTGCCGAAGTAGACTTCATCGGGTGTTTTGCCGTCAAGGCTGCGATGAGGTCGGATTTGGTTGTAGAAGGCGAAGTATTGGGTGAGTCCGTCCTTGACCTCCTGGAGCGTGCCGTAGGCGTGGATGTAGACGTCTTCGTACTTCACGCTTCGCCACAAGCGCTCGACGAAGACGTTGTCGATCCAGCGACCTTTGCCATCCATGCTGATTTGGACGTGATGGGCCTTCAGAACGTCCGTGAAGTCTTTGGAGGTGAATTGGCTACCCTGGTCGGTGTTGAAGATTTGGGGCGCGCCATGGCGGGCTATAGCCTCTTGGAGGGCTTCGATGCAGAAGTCCGTGTCCATGGTATTCGACACTCGCCATGCCAGCACCCGGCGGGTGGCCAGGTCGAGGATGGCGACCAGATAGCCGAAGCCCTTGGTGAGCGGAATATAGGTGACGTCGGTCGCCCAGACGTGGTTGGGTTCTTCTATAAAGACGTCTTTGAGAAGGTAGGGATAGATGGTGGCCTTGGGAGTTGGGATGCTGGTGCGGGGTCTGCGGTAGATCGCGTTGATTCCCATGCGGCGCATGAGTGTGCGGACATGGCGCCTGCCCACATCGAACCCGTCGCGGCATAGCCAGTCTCGCAGCATGCGACTCCCGGCGAAGGGGTACTGCAGGTGCAGTTCATCGATCCGGCGCATGATGCTCAGATCATCCTGGTTGTCCTCCTGGGGGCGGTAGTACGCCGTGGAGCGCGCCACGCCGAGCAGTGCACATTGCCGATTGATGGGGAGTTTATGATCGCAGTCGATCATCGCTTTGCGCTCAGCAGGCCCGCCTTGGTGAGCGCACGTTCTAAAAAATCATTCTCCAGCGTCAGTTCGCCGATCTTGGCCTGCATGGTGAGCAGATCGGGTTGCTCCTCGGTCTCCCGCCGTTCAGCCGCCGTCTCAAACACCGACACCGCCTGGGCCTGCAGCTGCGCTTTCCAGGCGCTGATCTGATTGGCATGCACCTCGAACTGTTGCGACAACTCAGCCAGCGACTTGTCGCCTTTGAGTGCGGCCAACGCGACTTGCGATTTGAACTTCGCCGTCAGCTTACGACGGGGTCTTCTCTTGCTCATGGTCTTGCTCCTCTTCGCTAGAAGCAAGGCTATCAACTATCCTCGTGTCTGAAAAACCGGAGCCCGCTCTGCAGTGGCCAGCGGTTGGGCACACGCACTACGCGCTCAGGCCAGCGAGGGCGCGCTGCGCTGCCGCTTCACGCTGTTTGGCGGCAAGCGGTTGAGATACGGCTGGTCGCTGAAGGCGGCAAGAGTTTCCTATGGAGATGGTACGGGCAGTCCCTTGCCGCCCCAGCTCATGCGACCGGGCAGCGAGTGCGCAATCAAGGAACTGGTGAGCGGCGGCAACACGACGAAGCTGGCCATCGAGGTCTATTTCCCGAACATCACCGCTGTTGGAGAATCCAAGAGCGGTTGGACTTCGTGCCAGCTGGATTCGCTGACCTTGAGCGGGCCGGCAGGCTGGGCCTTCGGCTCTCCGACGGCACAGCGAGAGACGCTGGGTGAGGCGTTGATGGCTCATCCAGTCAACTATCCGAATCTGCCTTAAATTGGTGCCTTGGCGGCGCGGCAGGAGACTTCCCGGATCGCACGCAAGGGTTCGTACGTCCAGGGCCTCCCATAGTCCAGATCAGCAGTACGGCCATGCTCGCCTCCAACACATGCCTTGCCAGACTGCCTGTCAGCCGCACGTCCCACCTCTCCACATCGAGACAGCAGAATGGCGTCGCGACAATCCGATGACAGAACGGCAAGACAGTGTGGGCGAGAGTCACCCGGCGACGACGCTGCGCCGGCATATCCG
>VGXE01000137.1 GCA_016873455.1 Nitrospira sp.
TCAACCCTCTTCCCCTGGCAACGACCGGCACCAGCTCAAACAAAAAAGTGGGCCTGAGCCCACTTCCAGCGGCAGCACCATACCACGCACCCCTGTGCAAAGCAAGGGGCGTTACCCGGTCAAAATCGACCAGCGTGCGGCGAGGGTTTTGGTGACGGGGCCCGGCCGTCCTGACCCGATGGTTCTCCCATCGATCTGCACCACCCCCAAGACTTCCAGCGTCGTGCCGGTCAAGAACACCTCGTCCGCGCCATAGAGGGCCTCGCGCGACAGGAACCGTTCTTCCACCGGGATTTCCTCCTTCCGCGCCAACTCCAGCACCATCGTCCTGGTGACGCCGGAGAGAATGCGCGGCCCTTCGGGAGCCGTCACGACCGTCCCGGACTGTACGGCCATGACGTTGCTAAGCGAGCCTTCCGTCACCAGCCCGTCCTTGACCAGAATAGCTTCGAATACACCGGCCTTTCGCGCCTCTTCACGGGCCAACACATTGCCGAGCAAGTTCACGCTCTTGATGTCACAACGGCCCCAGCGCAGATCGTCGCAGGTCCGCGCCGTCACTCCGTCCTGCCGTATCTGGACACTCAAGGGATGCAGTTCCCGGATCGTCATGACGACGGTCGGTGCAATTCCCACGGGGAACGCATGGTCGCGGGGCGCCGCCCCTCGTGTAATTTGAATGTAGACTTTGGCTTCCTGATACCCGGCCTGGCTAAGTCCCTGCTGAATCCACTGCGTCCACTGGACGCGGGAATACGGCTGGGTGAGATTCAGTTCCTTCGCGCTCCGTTCAAGTCTCGCCAGATGCGCCGCCAATTCGAATGGCGCGCCGCGGTAGGTCCTGATCACTTCGTAGACGCCGTCGCCGAATTGGAATCCCCGGTCGTCGATCGACACCGTCGCGTCTTTCCATGGAAGAAAGCGGCCATTGACGAAGGCAATATCCGGCATACTGCTCAGCTCCCCGGCGTATTCACTGCCTGGATCTGGAACAGGCGCCGATCCTCGGCAGTGAACTTCCACCCCATACGTTTCTCAAACACCAGCCGATGACTACCCGGAGTCACCGCCTGAAACTCGAAGGTACGCTGCCCATTCTCCACGGCATTGTTACTCGCAATACGGAGGAATTCGTCGCTGAGCAGGGTCAGCGATGCCGCTTCGTAGGAGGGCACCCACAACTCGCCTCTGGTTCGGTCTTCCCATAAATGAATGACAAATGGATGGCCGACCTGCACCGCCAGCACGCGGCAATCGTGAGGTTCCGGAATGGAACGGATGTCCGGCTTGGACGTCGTCATGCGCCCCCTGGTGGACTCAACTGCGCTGACCGCTCAGATTCCACTGGTATCCGTCACACCTTTCGCCGAGGGCCCACCCAGATGTCGGTCCCCTCCACCCGCACTTCGTAACTTCCGACACAATAACCCCCTCCGTCCGTGCCTTGCCCGTTTCGAATATCGAAGGCAAGATCGTGCCAGGGACAGGCCACGACGTAGCCTTTGAGCCGCCCATCGGCAAGCGGTCCCCCTTCATGGGGGCAGCTATTGTGAATCGCGTAGAATTTTCCATCGACGTTAAACAAGGCGATCGCCCGGCCATCGACCGACACCTTCTTCGATCGCCCCGGAGCGAGGTCGTCGAGTTGCGCGACCTTCTGAAACCCCTCCATGCTTGCTCCTCCGTTCCTCCCTAGCCCGAGATGCGATGATTCAGAGCTAGAACCTGACAGGCTACATAAGCGTATAGTGAAGCTCGTCGTTCAGTGCGACACCGGCTTTCTTCAGAAGTCCAGCTTCCGCTTGAATGACATATCGGGCCGCTTCCGGGGGCGGACCGAACAGCGGACACGGATCTTTGGCACAAGGGTCTGCGTGCTCCAACATGTGCACAACATGGTGGCTTTCGTCCACCCACAGAATGTCGATTGGAAATCGATACTCCTTTGTCCGCACCCGATGGAGTCCATTTTCCTCGAAGATATAAAGCATCCCCCCATTCGGAGGCAACTCCTCACGGAACGCGAGTCCGAACAATTGCTTCTCCGGTGTGTTCGCAACCTCAGCCTCGATCTCGTAACCGCTGGGGAACCTGACCACGATAATTTCTGATTCCTTACGTTCGCCGATAAACATCGACAGGCTCATCATGAGGATGGCGAGCAGGATCATCATGATGATCCGATTTTTCTTGTCCGCCCACCCGCTCGGCCGGCTCTGACTCGACTCCATCGTGGATGCCCCGCTCCTGTTCGCGATGGGCCCATCGGCCCATTCTCTCCGCCACCCACCTAGGCCTTCTGCGCCATTTCCATTCTGTTGACTTGGAAAAGAGGCACAGAATAAAATCCCCGTCTGTCTTGCAGCGGCGCTGCGCACTATGGTCAGGGCAGCGCGATGTTGTCAATATCGTCGGGCTGACTGTTGGAGTGAGAAGGAGGCGCGGGTCATGGCACTGTTGATTACGGATGAATGCATCTCTTGCGGGGCGTGCCTGCCGGAATGTCCCAACGAAGCGATCTTTGAAACCAGAAGCGATGCCGAGACCAAAGGCAATCACGTGGGCGACGGCCAGGGCGTCGGCGACAACATTTATGTCATCGCCCATG
>VGXE01000138.1 GCA_016873455.1 Nitrospira sp.
TGCGCAGAGAGTAGAAGAGCCGTTGTGGCTTGGCTTGCCGCGACGTTCCGCCGCCAAGATGGAATGCAGTTGCATCGGCGCAGTACACAGTTCTCCAGCCCCGTTGCGATGCCCTGACGGCGAAGTCCACTTCTTCAAAGTAGACAAAAAAACGTTCGTCGAATCCACCGAGTTGTGCGAAGACGTCAGCCCTCACGAGATAGCAGGCGCCAATCACCTGATCAACGAGGCGGGTCGCCGAGTGATCCCAATCCAAGAGAAAGTGGGTCTGTGATGCGAAGATGCGGTCGACTCCGAGGGATCTTGCGACGATCCCTATTGCCGTCGGGTGGCGCGAGCAGGTACGCGAGACATGAGCGCTTGAGTCGATCAACTGCGTACCAAGTATTCCAACAGAGGACATACTGGAAGAGTCCAAGCATGCACACGCCGTAGCCAAGGTCGAATCGAGTAGCCGGGCATCCGGGTTCAAGAAGAGGAGGTGTGGAGTCGCAGCAAGCTTGGCGCCCTGATTACATGCGCTTGCAAAGCCCGCGTTCTCTCGGTTCCGGATGATCTCCAGCGTCGGGATCCCCAGGCGTTCGATTGCTTCAACTGAGCCGTCCGTGGAACCGTTGTCAATGACGACAACTTTCGCGACATGATTCCCACCGAATTGCGCGATTGACAGCAGGCAGTCAGCGAGGAGCGACCCAGCGTTCCAGTTTACGATGATGATCGTAACCATTGCGTCCTCAAGATAGTCCCGAGAGCAGCGATTGATCGCCGACCGTGATGGTCACTTCCTCATGTGAGAGCCCGCCGCCTCGTGCATCAGGGTCAGCAACTGGCTCCTTGCGGCCTCCACTTGAAGCTCAGGATCAATCTCTGCGGTTGGCGAGCCGTTAACAAACTCACCGAATGTCGTGCACTGCATTGGCTGATCGATCCCAATTCGCATCGCCTGCTTGATGCCGGCGCACGCATTCCAGGTTGCGCTGCCCTCACGGCATGCAGCAAAGATGGGTTTGCCGGTTGCTGCGTACTCAAACAACTTGCTCGGCAGGGCGTGCTGGGACGCGCACAGCAGGAGGAGAGCATCGGCCTGTTGGACTTCCTCAATTGCCTTCGCATGTGGCACGTGTCCCAAGAGCAAAATCCTGCTGCCGGTTTGGGCGATAGCCGACCCAAACTCGTTCAACAAGTTGACTTCCGAGGAAGTCAGGGCACCAACAAATCGAAAGTCAATAGGGATGTTGGATGCGAGCGCCTCGCGTGCGAGACGGTCGATCAACAGTTGCGGGCTCCGTTCTGTATGAGAACCACCAAATCGCCCGGAATAGACCCACTTTCGAGGTCTGTCTGGTTGAAGGGATGCCGGGTTCGCGTGTTGGTGGTCGACAGCATTCCGGACCACGTGGATTCGTTGCCTGCATTCCGGAAAGCGCTCTGCTAGAGCACCTCGCCACTCTGGAGAGGTCACAATGATCGCAGCTGCAGCACGCACAACGCGGCTCTCCATGCACGCCTCGATCTGCGTACGAAGGCCGGCGATGGACAGCTCTGGCCGCAATGGTTCGTCGAGCCATCCATCCCGCATGTCCATGACATGCGCTTTCCCGTATAGCCGTGCGAGCAGCGATGCGGCAAGGTGGGGCGACTCAGGGGGACTTGACGAGATAATGACATCGGCCCACCGGGCTAGGTCGTGCGCCTTCGGCGACAGAAGCGTCGCGATTGTCCAACCGATTGTGGGGTCGGGAATCAGATGGCGGCCCCAACCGCGACGGCGGGATAGTCTGGCGATGGATGGTTTGCTAGCGGCTACCGCTCGGCTTGCGCAACTTGTCCAAACACCGAGAGGATCTTGGATGACCACGGATTGCGGCGAAGGGATCGAGGAAGTCCCGATGGCCGACAGGCTCCGGATCTCCCAGTTGTCCGCGGAAAGCCATTCGGCGAACCTTGAGAGACGCCGGCCTCCGTGATACTCAGCATCCAGTGAAAAGGGGGAGAGCGTGAGAATGCGAGGGTTCAAGGAGATCACCCTTCTTATCCGGGAGGCGCAATCAGCCAAGCCGCCATGGTCCCTACAAGGGGCTGAGTCGGCGGCTCGTGGAGATCACGAAGGCTACAAAGTAGTAGCTGAGCGTCGAGAGCATCATCTGAGGCCGCGGCACTCCTCCCTGACGCGGCGAGCACCGCTTCGGCAACGGAGCGCCCTGGGGCGACAGAGCGGGCAATCTCGTACTCCCGTCGCAGCGGAACCGTGATCGCCTTTGTCGACGGTGATGCGGCGACGGGACAAGCTCGGCCCGCATCCTTGTATCCCTCGCGCATGGCCCTTGCCATCAGCGCAAAAGCCGGTTCTCGAGAATGGCAACGATGCGCTCGCCGGTCTTGCCGTCCCAGAGCGGTGGGATCTGGCCGCGCTTCCACTGGCCGGAGAAGAGACGATCGAGCGCAGGCTTCAGCGCCTTCGGATCGACGCCGAGCAGCTCGTTGGTGCCCATGGTGACGGTCTCCGGGCGCTCGGTGCTCGTGCGCAGCGTCATGCACGGCACGC
>VGXE01000139.1 GCA_016873455.1 Nitrospira sp.
ACTCTCCTGCAGCGATCTGAGCGGGAACGTCTTGCCGCGGAATGTTCAGCGGCACGCTCGGATCGCTCAGCCGCCGAAAGACCAGCAGATCCGCAGATGAGTCCAAACCAGTCATTGCAATCACATATAGGGACTTTTGAGGACCCCGAGAAGAAAAAGAAAACCAACTAAAATACACACAACTGCAAAAACGACTGCCCAACGGCGCTTTTTGGATCTGACTCTGATTGCTACGGCCATGTTGTGGTGTGCCTTCGCGTTGCCTTGCGCGGCAGCTAATCGATACCACCTTATTGCTTTGGCTTGATCTAGCTCGACGCCGGTGCCGTTGTAAAAGCAGTCTCCGAGGTTGGTCTGTGCATCCGCGTTGCCCTGCTCGGCAGCCAATCGATACAACTTCACGGCTTCGTGTTGGTTTTTCGCGACGCTGAAGCCGTTGAAGTAGCAGGCGCCGAGGCTGAACTGCCCCCACGCGTTGCCTTGTGCGGCAGCCAATCGATACCACTGCACAGCTTGGGCTCGGTCCTGCGCAACCGCGGTGCCGTGGAAGTAGCAGTCTCCGAGGTTGTTCTGCGCCCACGCGTTGCCCTGCTCGGCAGCCAATCGATACCACTGCACTGCTTGGCCTTGGTCTTGCGCGATGCCGATGCCGTGGTAGAAGCAGTAGCCGAGATCCGACTGCGCCGCCGCGTTGCCCTGCTCGGCCGCCAGTCGAAACCACTTCACTGCTTCGGCGTGGTCTTGCGCGACCCCGGTGCCGTTGAAGTAGCGGGCGCCGAGAGTGGACTGCGCCGCCGCGTTGCCCTGCTCGGCAGCCAATCGAAACCACTTCACTGCTTCGGCGTGGTCTTGCACGACGCCGATGCCGTTGGCGTAGCGGACGCCGAGATCGTATTGCTCCTGACTTGATAGCTCCGTCGCTCGTGGTCGCTGCTGTGTCTGCGCTTGATGTGTTGTCTGCGGACTCGTTGGTGGTGCGTTGCGAAGGCTGTTAAGTTGTTCACGGAGCACGCTGCCATCTGGAAGACGGTCTTGGGGATCTTCAACCGTACACATCTCCTTCACAAGGTGATCAAGCCCGTCGGGAAGTCCAGGGCAGGCCTCGTGCAGCAACCTGTGGCGTGTTCCAGTCAGCCGCTTTCCCGTCACGAGTTCATAAGCGATGAGACCGAAACAGAAGATGTCGGAAGCGGGGGTGCACGATTGACCAGACTGCTGCTCTGGTGATTCGTATCCAGCGGTGCCACCAATCACGGTTTGACCACGCGTACCTGAGCGGGCCATGCCAAGATCGATCAGCACGGGCATGGGCTTGCCGCTGGAGGTTTCCTTCAGGATGATGTTGGCGGGCTTCAGATCTCGGTGCACAATGTCGGCTCTGTGGAGGTCGGCAAGCCCCTGTGCAATGCCGAGCAGGATGTTCATGGTTGTTTCAGCATCGAGCTTCCCCAAGGCGTGCTCCCGTCGGATGTGCTCGGCGAGCGTGGGGCCGGGCACATAGTCGAAGACGATGAACCATCGCTCACTTTGCGCATCCAATGGTCCGTATGTCCGCACATGGACCACATTGGGAGAGCGGATCGACTCCAGTTGCCTCAATTCGTTTTGAATGTGGTTCTTGAACTCAGGCTTGGTGATCTTGATGGCAACTTGAACCCCTGTGTGCGTATTGCGCCAGAGGCTTACGCTGCCGCCGCCTCCTTCACCCAGTTTCCGCACGAATTGATGCTCGCGGCGGATGTGCTCAGGTAAGCGATCGAAGTCGGACCCGAAGTTGTGCGGCCTCGAACCACCCGCCACGATGGTGTTGGACTCGCCCGCACTGATCTGGGTTCGAAGCAGTTCACGACCTTTGATGTAGTCGGAGTAACTCAGCTTGCCAGATCGGATCTGTGTCTTGAGATGATCCAAATCGCTCTGGTGCTGTTCCATGAGTTGACCCCAGCTTGGTGGAAGCTTGATGCCTCTGGCTGCGCGCCACAGCGGCACCCAAGTCTGGGAAGCGGGTCGGAACAACTCGTCCTCAAGATCCAACTCTCCTGCAGCGATCTGAGCGACAACGTCTTGCCGCGGAATGTTCAGCGGCACGCTCGGATCGCGCAGCCGCCGAAAGACCAGCAGATCCGCAGATGAGTCTGAACGAGTCATCGCCATTATATTAGGACAATTCAGATGAAAAGCACTTTGACGCGAATGGCCGCCGCAAGTCAGTCATCCATGCGCAATGATCCAAAGCTGTCCTTCACTCGCCTGTGGGAGCATGGTGGTGTTCCCCCTCAATGCTGCAGAAGTTTGTCTGGGTGTTTCTCCTCTGTTTGACCGAAGTTCGGCAGTCGACCATGTCGCCGACGGGGTGGGGGGCAGTGAGGGCTCTTAGCAAGTCTCGTCGGCAATTCATGCTGAAGCGGCCGAGGTGCCGATCACCGCCTTCGGCGATGAAACTCCGCGCGCCCGCGAGAAGTGCAGTGATCCTGCATCAGGTGGAACACCCTCCGCAGGCTGGACGCGCAGCGATACGCCGCCAACGA
>VGXE01000140.1 GCA_016873455.1 Nitrospira sp.
AATGGCTGCGCGCACTGCTCCGCGAGCTGTTCTGGCGTCCGGTGCACTCCGTAAGACGCGGCAGTGCCAGTTGAGTCCTAAGTTCCGCCATTCAGGCGGACGCAAAGGTGATCACGGCTTATTTCCGACGAAAAAAAACCAACCGAGAACGGTTGGTTTTCTAAAAAATGGTGGTGCAAAGGCGACTGGTTTCGAATCAGCTCTCCAAACACCCGAGTAACGTTTGGGGTTGGTGAGGAAGATTCGGGGGATTGTCCGTTTTCTTACTCACCTCAGCAATCCCCATTTCAGAAGATCAGAACCCGACCTCTTTCTGATGACGCACAGCCAAAATCGTGATGGACTGCTGGTCAACGCGGTAGCGAGCCACATAGCCACTGTCACCAAAGTCGATGATCCAGTCGCGGAACTCGTCATCCATGTCCTCAACGGGTCGGCCCAAGCCAGGCTGTTGTTCCAAAACTTTTACGCCCTGTCGAATGGCCTGCACGGCTCTTTTTGCAGCTTCAGAATTCTTGGGTGCAAGAAACCGATAAAGGCGCTGCACATCCAGCAGCGCCGAAGGGGACCAGATCAAGCGTGACATTCAGGCGGCTCAATGTCGTTGCCTTGTTCGAGTTGTGCCATCCAGGCATCGGCCTCGTCGGCGGTCACGTGCAAGCCGTTTGAACGGAAGGCTTCCCACGCCTTCAGCGTGTCTTGGCGGAACGCCTCCCGCTTCTCTTCGCGATCCACATACTGTGTAATCGCCTCGCGCATCAACCAATGAGCAGTGCGCTGGCGTGCATCGGCCAAGCGCTTTACACGGGCCTTGGTGTTTTCGTCGATCTTGATCGCCACCGGGCGAACAGTCATTGCGGTCATGGCACTCTCCACAAGAGTATCGTCAGGTATTACCTTACCATACCCTTAGGACGCTGACTAACTTTTTGTGCCACCTGCCCTCTGACCAGAAGGCGTCCCACTTGGCTTTTCCGGCAAACAGCGTCTTCATTGCAGTCCTAGCAACTCCTGCAGAAGGACGCACATGAAGACTGACCAGCCCGAACGTTTAGTGCCAAGTGAATTGAGAGTCTAGCGGTTCAGGTTGCCTTGGGCAAAGGGTCAGGGCGTGAGCATGGTTGTCCTTTCCGATGGGGGTGGGCTGGTGAAGCTGCCCGCCATGGCGGGCAGCTTCACCAGCGGGGCAGGCGGCCGGTAACCCAGGCTGCTGTGGGGCCGGACATGGTTGTAGTGGTGGCGCCATCGCTCGATCAGAATGATGGCCTCCTTCAGGTTGTAGAAGATCTCCCCGTTCAGGAACTGGTCACGGAATTTGCCATTGAAGGATTCGCAGTAGCCGTTCTCCCAGGGGCTGCCCGGTTCGATGTAGGCGGTCTGCACCCCGACATGGCTCAGCCACTGGCGCAGCTCCCGGGCCACAAACTCCGGCCCGTTATCAGACCGGATGTAGGTCGGGATGCCGCGAGCACTCATCAACGTGGCAAGCGTCTCCAGCACGTCCCACGCCTTGAGGCTACGGGCAACGACCAGCCCCAGGCACTCCCGGCTGAATTCGTCCAGGACGACCAGGACCCTGAATTTGCGCCGGTCGTGAGTCTCGCAGCTGACGAAGTCGTAGCTCCAGACGTGGTTGCGGTGCTGTGCTACGACTTCCTGAAGAGCAATTTTTGTATTATACTGTTATTTGCTAAAACCTGTGCATTTAGCCGTACGACACGTAATTTAGGGGGTGGCCAGTGTCAGAGTCTGCGACGGTAGTTCAGAGCGCTGAGGCGCATATTGTTCTTGCCCAGGCCCCCGGTACTGCCCAAGATCCGGGTACTGCCCAAGATCCGGGTACTGCCCAAGATCCGGGTACTCCTCAAGTTGGCACTGCCGGTACTGCGCCAGCCGATACCGCCCCAGTAGGTGATGGGGCAGTAGGGGCGGGCCCGGTAGGTGCCGGAGCAGTAGGGGGGACAGGCCCCGGAGGCATCACCGGCGGAATGCCCGGCGGGATGGGCAGCAGTACGCCTGGTGGTATGCCGGGCGGGATGATGGGCGGTATGCCGGGCGGTATGCCGGGCGGTGATATGGGAGCGGCCGGCGGAATGCCCGGTGGAATGCCTGGTGGAATGCCTGGTGGGATGCCGGGCGGGATGCCCGGTGGGATGCCCGGTGGGATGCCCGGTGGAATGCCCGGCGGTATGCCTGGTGGTATGCCGGGCGGGATGATGGGCGGAATGCCCGGCGGTATGCCTGGTGGTATGCCGGGCGGGATGATGGGCGGGATGCCCGGGGGGATGCCCGGTGGTATGCCTGGCGGAATGCCCGGGGGTATGCCTGGCGGAATGCCCGGGGGGATGCCTGGTGGGATGCCCGGCGGGATGCCTGGTGGTATGCCGGGCGGGATGATGGGCGGGATGCCCGGGGGGATGCCCGGTGGTATGCCGGGCGGGATGATGGGCGGAATGCCCGGTGGTATGCCTGGCGGGATGCCGGGCGGTGATATGGGAGCGGCC
>VGXE01000141.1 GCA_016873455.1 Nitrospira sp.
TGCCTGCCTACTGGCGCGATTCTTAGCGGCGCACATCAGTAACGCCCTGGTCGAGCAGGGAGCGAAAGCCCGCACTTTGTCGCTGGTCGTACTCATGATGACATAAAGCCGTCTTCAGTCAGCAGCTCGATCAGGCCTTCCAGTCCCTTGACTGAGTGTCGTGCCTTGTCGCCGTCACGAAAGCTTGTCCCCTTGCTAGGATAAAAGTTGATGCGGCCAATCTTGATCTGGTACTCGCTAGTTTGCTTGAAAGGGATGTAGCGTTCGGCAAGCCACTGGCGGGCTTGCTCCATTGGGTCTGGGTAGTAATGTTTATTGTTCATTGGCGGTGGTTTGGGATTTGTGGTGGTAGTGTTGGTTGGAGACAGTCAGACTGACTGTGGGAGAGAGTCAGACAATCAGACAGAGAGTCTGTTGTTGGAAGTTTCATAAGTCCCTAAAGTTATGTAGCGCCGAGACTGCCGGTAGATACACTAACTTACAGAATTTTTTGAAATTTTTTTTGCCTCCCAAAAGACAAGAGCCCGACACCTTGGCAGGCATCGGGCTCGTGATGGAAAAGTCATCGGTCGGGCATCAATCTTTGCTAAGCACCGGCAGTCCTTCTAGCCAGCGATGAGCTTCTGCGATGGGGATTAATGTCCGCTTGCCGAACTTCTTTGCCGCCAGACGACCGGTCTTGATTTCCTCGTAAAAAGCCGTGCGACCAATGCCTGCCCACTGACAGAATTCACGGACAGAAAAGGCGCCACGCGGGGTGTTGTCATTAGCTTGTGTATGAATCATGTTGGATCTCCTGGGTTGATGGAGATCCGATATAGGAAAGTGTATCCGCATAGATTCACCGGCGTGTTTGGTAATTTTTTGCAAGGTACTCATGCTCGTTTAACCTCCCGACTGATCGGAACAACGTTGGACTTCCCTGCCTTCAGCTCGTCGAGCAAGTCAGCCCATGTCTGCATCATCTTGGATCGGTCATCGAGATATTCAGCGTGGTTGTAGGTGCCACGCACTCGGTTGGGCTCGGCGTGAGCGAGTTGCCGCTCGATCCAGTCCGGTGAAAAACCCATCTCATTGAGGCGTGTGCTGCCGGTCGTCCGTGTGGCATGCGGACTGAACTTGCCACTCCAGCTGAGTACGTGCAGCATTTGCCGGAACGAGGCGACGACCATTGGCCGATTTCGGTTATCCCGGTGAGGGAATACATGCTGGCGGTGGCCCGTTACGGTCTCCATACCACGAAGCAGGGACACCGCCTGGCGAGGGAGTGGCACGAGATGTTCGCGCCGCTTTTTCATCCGCTCGGCCGGGATGCGCCAGATAGCCAGGTCAAGATTGAACTCGCTCCACTGCGCTTCTACCACTTCGGATGGGCGTGCCAAGGTCAGCCACATCAGCAGGAATGCGGCCTGGATCTGATAACTGCCACCGTGGGTGTCAAGATCGCGAAGCAGTTGACCAATGTCGATCTTTGACAAAGGCGCCTTGTGCTGCGTTTTGTTCTTGGGGAGCGCATCGCGCCAACGGTGGACGGGATTGCTATCGACCCGGAACGTCTCGTGCGCGAACTCAAAAATGCCAAACAACGTTCGCTTGGCTTCCGCCATGACAGAGATTCCGTTCTTCGAAGCGGCCGTCTTTAGCACATCCAGGATCATTGGCGGCGTGATTTGCCGAATCGGCAATGCGCCAAGTTTCGGAAAAACAACCCGCGCCATCATATCCAAACGCCGCGTTTTAGTGATGTCTTCCCATGTCTTGATGCCAAGCCACTCCGTGGTCAGGTCTTCCAGAGTGTGGAGCCGACCGTGCGCGGCCTCCAGATCATTGATCTTTTTCTGCAGAGATGGATGGCGGCCTTCCTGGACGAGCTTTCGAGCTTGCTCCACGGCCTCGCGTGCCTGTACCAAGGAGATCCTTGGGTACTTGCCGATTGCGAAGCGGTTCTCACGCCCGTCGAGCCGGTATTTCCAGCGCCATAGCTTGGAGCCGGTCGGCATTACTTCGAGATAGAGACCACCGCCGACAGCCTGTCGGTAGGCTTTTTCGGTGGGCTTCAAGGCGCGCAGCTTTGCGTCGCTGATGTCTCGCCCAATCGGCGTGGCCTTAGAGGGATTGATCTTCTTAGTGACAGCCCGCTTGTCTGCTGGCTTGTCTGGGGTGTCGGTATGCATGGCTACTCCAAATTTCGAAATGGTCGAATTCGGATATAGGGGGCAGCACCGGTGCGAATGCACCGGAGTGCAGAACGTCAGAAAAGGCTCTGGTTTGTTGTCGTATGAGGACCGCCTTGTCGTCCGGCTAGCGGTTTTCTTAGGGTGAGCTCCCCTTCCGGAAACCGTATATGCGACAAGGGCTTACAGGTGATTTGGGGGCATCCCCCCCGAATCACTAAGGGGCTC
>VGXE01000142.1 GCA_016873455.1 Nitrospira sp.
TGCTGCTCAGCGGTCTGTGTCGCTACAGGTTTCTGGCTCATCTTCGCTACCTCATGGGCTACGATGAGCCAGAAACCCTCCAATCCCAATACCCCTCAATCTGTCTCGCAATTGCTGACGCTGAACACGGCATTTTGAAATTCTGCCGAACCGCAGGTCGTGCATCCCGGTCTGACGCACCATCCTTTCGCTTTGGCTTCCGTGAATACGTCGACAAGCCAGTTGTTGAAACTTGGTTCGGCCATGCGGTCACAGTTGCGTTCGAGTCGGAGGATTGGGCGGGTCGCGGAACGACCGGCCATGACAATCTATTCTCAGCCGCAACTTTGTCTACGATCATGCTCGCGCACAAGACAGCATTTCTGCCGTTTTTGATTTTGTCTCAAGGTTTCTTGTTTTTCTCCTGGAGAACCGATCGGTTTCTGATGAGAGCGTGGATTGGGAGCAGCATTGGACAATCGACGGCAGAGGTTGCCAGCCACACGACGAAAATTACTGGGTTGGGCCAAAATGGGCATGTCCGATTGCATCGAACGCGTTTACAATTCTCGGCGGAAGTGCTCCGCGCTCAGCTATCTCAGCCCCATGAACTTCGAGAAACAGGTGATGTTCCTAAAACCGCCTGTCTACCAAACTGGCAGCAGGCCATGAAGCGCTGACAGACGACGTCACGTAAAACGCGATAGTCTTGGAGGATGATTTCGGCATTGTGCACCTTGTCCGCCAGAGCGACGCACATTGTGGCGCGCGATGCCTTGACGAGCTTGGCAAAGTGCGTTCCCTTGGGGTGAGTTAGATTCTCAGGCACTTCAGACCATGGACCTGCCCTGAGATGTTGATGATGGACGTGCGATGGCTCATCGAGCGACCAAAAATCAGCGTGTAGTCCTGCCGCATCCTGACTTACTGGAGATTATTCGACGCGATATTGATAACTATGAAAAACGGATCGCCCTCCAACCAGACCGTCATCAGCGCATCGCGGCGTTGACTTTTCTCATAAAACACCTTGATGCTCTTGATCATTGGGTCAGGGATCAAATGCACGCCAAATCAGCTAAGGCGGTGCTTTCCAATGAGTTCTTGCCGCAGCTCGGACGGCTTTTGTCTGCGCAAGCTATGGAGCAACTATTGGGTCCCGTCGCCTGGGGTATCTCCGAGCGCGCAATAGAGTCAATACTTGGCCAACCATATCGCAGCAAGGTCACCCAAGTTGACCGGGTGACGGAGAGCGCCCGACAATCAGTGGCGGTTGAGGCAGGGCCGATATTGTTCGCGAAGGTGATCTCGACACTTCGCGGGCCGCTTGAGCGGGCGCTCCGAATGGAAAAAGGCCACAGGGGCGGACGGCCACCGGACATCAAACGCAATCATGTCGTCGACTTTCTTGCGAGGGATTGGGAAGGCAAATGCGGATCACTGCCCCCGGGAAGCAAAACTGGACCATTTGTAGGCTTGTGCAACGAAGTTCTTATTGCTTTGAAATTAAGCACGGACGGCCTCGAAGACTGCATGCAAAGAACTTTGCGCAGACTGCGTAGCACCCGGACGCGAGCGCCGTAAAACCCCCCCGAGAATTTCGAGGGGTTATGCGGCGGCAATTGGTCCGACAGCTCCGTACCTTGGCTGTCATGAAGCGACGGCCATTCACTCGGCAAGATACGCCAACCCGATCTTCCGGCGGATCTGAGCACGCAGCATTGGCGGGCATGGCCCGCCTCCTTGCGCGCCAGGCAACTCGCGAAGCCTTTGCCGCGTCGCGAACGACCGACGACGACCCGTCTTGCGACACCCTGGCGTCGAATGTCGAGCCTTTGGTGCCCGCGACAAGATCCCCCGAAGAACCTGACGAGAAGGAGACCCAGGCATGAATGCGCCCAATCGATCTGTTGTGCCCGCGGCCGGCAGTTCTTCATCGGCCGCTTCCGCGGCATCCCACGGCCTTCAACGCCGCCTGACCGTCGCCGAGGTCGCGGCACTGCTGTCGGTCTCGACCAGGACAATTCATCGGCTGGTCCGAGGTCGCCAGCTTCAGCCCATCAGGGTCGGTCGGCAGCTGCGGTTTTCACTCGATGAAATACGCAGATTCGAGTCTGGCGGAGCTATGTAATGACGCGGCCTCCTGTCAATCAAAGTCCGTCACGTCTTGTATTGTCATGATGTATACTGGCAATCGTGAAGACATCTATCCAATAATCACGCTTATAATTTGTGTATTGTTTTCACTATTACTACATACTGTCTTGATTTGTTACCACGCGTACTTTAGTGTCAACTTCGCCATCTCACGATGAGGCTCCCATGAACCCCCAGACCACTCTGAAAGACCTGATTGCGATCATCGAGTCGCGCTTCGATCTCCCCCCGCTTCGTCGGCGCGAACTGGTGAGCTCAGTCAAT
>VGXE01000143.1 GCA_016873455.1 Nitrospira sp.
CGACATGAGCTTGGTGGGTCCGCGCCCGCTGCTGATGGATTACCTGCCGCTCTACACCCCCGAACAATCTCGCCGCCACGAAGTGCGCCCCGGCATCACTGGCTGGGCCCAAGTGAACGGCCGTAACGCCATAAGCTGGGAAGACAAGTTCAAGTTCGATATTTGGTATGTCGATAACCGGAGCCTGTGTTTTGATATCAAGATTCTATGGTTGTCGGTAAAGAAGGTGTTGGTGCGTGATGGCATCAGTGCCAAAGGTGAGGCCACCATGCCTCAGTTTATAGGCAGCAAAGATGGGGGACCACATACATGAAGCAAATCGCCATCTTCGGCGCCAGCGGCTGTGGTCGTGGCGTCATGCCTCTGGCTCGTGAGCAATTGGCGGCCTGCGATGATCTGTACCAGCTGGTTTTTGTGGACGACCACCCTCCCGCCCTCGAATGCAACGGCCAACGAGTGTTGACCTATGCCCAATGGCTGGCCGAGCCCGCCAGCAGCCGGCACATCAACATTGCCATTGCCCATAGCGCCGTGCGCCAGAAGCTAGTTGAGCGCTGCGTGGCCGACGGTGTGCAGTTTTTTGAAGTGCGCGCCGCCAATGTGGTGCAACTGGATGGTGTGCAACTGGGTGAAGGCGCCATCCTATGCCCCTTTGTAACCCTCACCAGCAACATCTGTATAGGTAAACACTTCCACGCCAACCTGTACAGCTATGTCGAACACGACTGCGTGATTGGCGACTATGTGACCTTCGCCCCCGGGGTGAAGTGCAACGGCAATGTGATAGTTGAAGACCACGCCTACATCGGCACTGGCGCCGTCATCAAACAAGGGCAGCCCGGCCAGCCCTTGGTGATTGGCCGTGGGGCGGTAGTGGGCATGGGTGCCGTCGTCACCAAAAACGTGCCACCGGGAGCCACGGTGGTGGGTAACCCGGCGCGGCCATTAGTCAAGAACTGAAAAATTTTTATGTTGAACACCGCTTTCTCCCTCTGGCCCAGCTTTACCGCCGAAGAGGCCGACGCCGTGCAGCGCGTGATGCTATCGAACAAGGTGAACTACTGGACAGGTACCGAATGCCGCGAGTTTGAAAAGGAGTATTCCGCTTGGGTAGGCTCCCGCCACGCAGTAGCCCTGTCCAATGGCTCCTTGGCGCTGGATGTCGCTTTGAAGGCGCTAAACATCGGTCCCGGTGACGAGGTGATAGTGACGCCACGTACCTTCATCGCTAGCGTATCGTGCGTGGTGAACGCAGGGGCCATCCCTGTGTTTGCAGATGTGGACGCTGAAAGCGGCAACATCACCGCACAGACCATCTCCGCCGTGCTGACACCTCGGACAAAAGCAGTGATCTGCGTACATCTGGCTGGCTGGCCTTGCGACATGGACCCGATCATGGCGCTTGCCGAGCAGCACGGCCTGAAGGTAATTGAAGACTGCGCCCAAGCCCACGGTGCCCGTTACAGGGGCCGCAGCGTGGGTAGCATCGGCCATGTGGGAGCCTGGAGCTTCTGTCAGGACAAGATCATGACCACTGGTGGCGAAGGCGGCATGGTGACCACCAATGACGAGGCCTTGTGGCGCAGTATGTGGAGCTTTAAAGACCACGGCAAGAGTTACGAAGCCGTGTACGAGCGCCAGCACCCACCCGGTTTTCGTTGGCTGCACGAAAGCTTTGGCACCAATTGGCGCATGCTGGAAATGCAGGCTGTCATTGGCCGTATCCAACTCAGGCGAATGGAAGACTGGACGGCTAAACGCACACGCAACGCGCAGGCCATTTGGGATACTTGTCGCCAGTTTTCCGCTTTGCGCGTACCTTCGTTTGCTTGCTCAGGATGTGCGGATAGTTGTGCAATAACTCCGTCCAGTGGTGGCTGTGTGCACGCGCATTACAAGTGTTACATCTATGTGAAGCCCCAGTCTTTGGTCAAAGGCTGGAGCCGTGACCGCATCATCGAAGCCATCAATGCTTTGGGCGTACCTTGTTACCAAGGTTCATGCTCAGAGGTGTATTTAGAGAAGGCATTTGACGGAACGGGGTGGCGCCCTGACATTCGCCTGCCTGTGGCTAAGGATTTGGGTGAAACATCCTTGATGTTCTTGGTTCATCCCACTTTGACTGAAAGCGAAATTGATGCAACCTGTCAAGCCATCAGGCAGGTCATGGCACAGGCTTCGCTTTGAATACATCTGAGTTCATTCAGAAACCAATCTGAGCATTGGACGCGTCGAAGATATTGATGAAAAATTTGTTTCAGACTCAGGGCTACTTTGGAGTTTCACATCATGGGTGAGGTCATGATCCGCACTTTGAGTCGTTTTGCGGCGCCTGCTTTGGCGCTGTCGCGCCCACTCAAGCGCATTTTAGTACTG
>VGXE01000144.1 GCA_016873455.1 Nitrospira sp.
TACTATGACCATCTGACGACACGGCAGACCGCCGCGTAGTCAGCTATCCGCCAGGCGCCACTTAAGAATGGGCCGATACTGTCCAACCAACCGGAGCCACCTCTAATACTATTGCGCATCTGGACTTGCGCTTGCTCGGACATGGGAAGTACCGCCCCGACCAACTTGCCGGACTCCATATCGTGCAGGGAAGGAATGCCTTCACTGGTGACTTTTTCAAGTTCACTGCGAAAACTGGCCAATGGAAACCTCCTTCATCTTGAGTCTCTTCGGCCCTTTCTCACGCTTTCTTAAATGAGGACCGGGACTCATTCGCCCTTACAACTGAAGAAAGCATAGCATATGGCTTTCCGTTGTCACGGAATCTCTCATCTTGTTGTATTACCGTCTCTTTTATTGACGACGTGAGGGAGGCGCCGAGAGTGGCGGTTGCGCACCAAGGAAGGCAAACGGCCCTTTATGGACGAGGGGCGTATCGTGTCTTAGCCGGAAGTCATCATGGTCGGCGTCCACAAAATGGGGATCGCCCACGATATCCGATGCAGGTTTCAGTTCCGGAGCCTGAACCGGGGGTGATCCTGTTTTCAAATAATTGCCCTCTTTGTTGAACAACCCATTAAACGAGAGGGTGGTCTGACTTGATGGGGCAATCACAAAACCAACCGTATTGAGCCCGACGATATTGCCCGACACCTCGTTGTGAGAGGAGCCAAGAAAGACGGCCCCGCCGCCGTTCTTTACCAGTGTATTGCTGACCAGTACGGCTTTGGCCCCATCGCCGATGACGACCGCTTCGAATAAATTCCTGGTGATGATATTCCGTTCAAGCCTAACGTCCGATTTGCCGGCGACATTCACGCCATGGTCATTATCGTGGATCACATTGCCGATCAGCACGGCCTGCGTATCGGCGAACTGCACTCCTGTGGTTTCACTGCCACCAATGCGGCTGTCCTCGATCCGGACATCCTGCACCTGTTGACCGAACAGCATCCCCTTCACCCGCAGATGCCGAAGCGTAATCCTCTTCCCATTGAAGATCCCGACAGCGTGCCCACCATGCTCGTTAACCGTAAGCCCGGTAATTTCAATGTCCGTTGCGCCATAGGGCCACTTGCCCACGTGCAACACACCGACACGATCCCTGTGGCCCAGTAACGTGACTTGATCAACCCCTGCGCCGACCAGCTTGATCGCCTCCTTACTATGAATCGTGAGATCCTGCGGATAGGCACCGGGCTTGAGAAACACCGTATCGCCCTTTTGGGCCGAATCGACCGCTTCTTGAATCGAGGTAAACTCCCCGGTCCCGTCGAGGGCCACGACGATCGTGCGCGGACCAGCAACACGAGGCTCATCTGCCCACGCCACGGCTCCCATCGAGAGGACAGCAATGAAGGAAAGAACCAGACGACGCATGCGCAAGGTATTACAGGCAGGCGTCGCAGCCTGTCAACGGAGGCCCGTCACCACACGTCGATCGTCACATCTCCGGCAGCCACCTCATGGAGATCTCCTTCGATACCAACCTCGACCTTATCCAACGGCTCATGTATGCTCCATGGCCATGATCCTCGTGGGACTCACCGGGGGTGTTGCCACCGGCAAAAGCACCGTCGCAGGCATGTTCCAACGCTGTGGGGCCATCGTAATCGACGCCGATGCATTGGCGCGCAAAGTCGTGGCACCGGGAAAGCCAGCCTGGCGTGACATCGTGACCGTATTTGGCGGCGAGGTACTCAACCCAAACCGCAGCATCAACCGTCGCGCCCTCGGAGCCATCGTATTTCGCAACAAGGCCAAGCGGCAGCGACTGGAACGAATTATCCACCCCCGTGTGGCCCAAGAACAGAGGCGCCTCACGAGAGCCGCGGCCAAGAAAGATCCCCACGTCGTCGTCATTTACGATGTGCCGCTGCTCTTCGAGGCCGGCATCGATACACGAGTGGACAAGACGATCGTCGTTACTGCCGACCGTGAAACCCAAATCGCCCGCCTCAAGAAACGCAATGGCTTCAGCAGAGCTGAGGCGCTTCGGCGGATTCGGAGCCAGATGTCACTGATGAAGAAGGTCTCACGAGCCGATTATGTGTTAGATGGAACAACGACAAAACCTCTCCTGTCCAAGCTGGCAGCGAAAACCTTTCACCAGTTGCGCCTACTTGCCTAGCCTTCAGATCCATCGCAACCTGCTATCGTGAGGTATCATCTTTAGGTGTGGAAATAGGATAACGGCGGCGTACCCTTTCGGTTGAACACTCAACCAACGCCTCGGTTACCGCCGAGGGGAAAGGATACGCCACCATGCGTGAGAAGAGCAGCAACGAGACGGTCGAGTCAAGCGCGGTGTGTTATGCCACG
>VGXE01000145.1 GCA_016873455.1 Nitrospira sp.
GCGAGGGAACCTGCATCACTAAGGCTACGGGGTTGTTTGCGAGGTCGTGGCTGGCGGGCGTGGGCTCGGGTCCATCGTGACGGAGTTGAGGCGACTGGTCGCGGAGCGTGACGAGCAGGGGACCACACCTGCACATCGCATCGGGGCGGAGTTGATCCGCCTCGCTGAGGCTGGCGACCTGCGAGCGATCCGCGAGGTGATGGACCGTCTCGATGGCGCACCCGCTCGCGCTCTGCAACACGGGAACCGACATCGCGGTGGCAGCGGAGTGCGGGCGCGTCGTGTAGCTATCGATCGCAGTGTGCGAGGCGCCGGTCAGATCTCGTTCTGGCATGACCTGACTTGCCGAACTGCGCGGAACGCAAAGTCAGGCTTGCTCTAGAGCTTGATCGCCCGGCTACTCGAACCCCCGGCGTAACTCGAGTAGTTGAGCAAGCC
The DNA here is from genome assembly GCA_016873455.1 of Nitrospira sp. Taxonomy (GTDB): domain Bacteria; phylum Nitrospirota; class Nitrospiria; order Nitrospirales; family Nitrospiraceae; genus Nitrospira_D. Next base: position 439 of record VGXE01000145.1, read on the forward strand.
GAGCTTGTGCGAACGCATCGCCCTGCTCGGCGGCTTTGCGGTACCAGAACACCGCCTGCTTGTCGGACTGTTTGACGCCTTGGCCGCTCTCAAACAATGAGGCAAGGTTGCATTGTGCGCCTAGGTAGCCCTGCTCGGCTGCCCTCTGAAACCACACAGCGGCCAGCTTGCTGCTCGGTTCCACACCTCGTCCATTCTTGTACATCAAACCGAGGTTGAACTGCGCGAGTTCATTACCCTGCTCAGCTGCCTTGCGGAACCAGAACACCGACTGCGTGTCGCTCACTTCAACGCCTTGTCCCTTTGTATACATGAAGCCGAGGTTGACTTGTGCATTGGCGTGCCCCTGCTCGGCGGCCATTTGCCACCAGACGATCGCCTGCCGGGCGCACTTTTCGACGCCCTGTCCAGCTTCGTACATGCCTCCGAGAATGAACCGAGCATCGGCGTGTCCCTGCTCGGCCGCCTTTCGATACCACTCCGCCGCATGCTGAGCGTTCCGAACAACACCCTGTCCATTCGCGTACATACCGCCGATGCTGTAACGCGATTGGGCGTGCCCCTGCTCGGCCGCCAGACGAAGCCACGCCAATGCCTGATCGTTGCTCCTTTCGACACCGCGGCCGGCTGCGTACATCCAAGCGAGTCGGTACTGCGCATCGGCGTGCCCTTGCTTGGCCGCCTTGAGGTAACAGTCCACCGCCTTAAGGTCACTTTGTTCGACCCCATTTCCGCTTTGATAGGCGGCGCCCAAAGCCCGTTGGGCGTCAGCGTCCCCTTGGTCGGCCAAGCTCGTCAACTGGGCCAGATCCAAGGGACGTGAAGAGTCAAAATCTTCTCCGATTCCGGAACCAGAACTGGGATGAGTGTCCGGCACCACACCGTCTTCACTGCGAAAGCTCGATGGTAGAACAGTCGACTCGGGTTGGGGGGGTGCCCCCGCCGTCCAATCTGAATCTACGCCGATCAAGTTGAGCAAGCGCGCTCGCGTCAGCTTCCAGTGGTTGTGGCTGTATTCGAACGCATTGTGTCGGATTACGGCGCGGATCGACTCCGGCAGTTCCTTCTGACGGGGCCAACAAAACTCTCGGGTCACCACCGGGACGATGCGCTTTGCCAGAGAGATTGCGTGCTCAAGCTCACGTCGCACCCAGTCGTCAGGATCGACGCAACCATCAAAGCAACCTTTGCTGCAGATCAGGATGAACACATCCGTCGCTTCGATCTTTCGGAAAATCTGTTCGTCGAAGTGACCACTGCCAAGGTCGTCTACATCGAGAAAGACGTGCACTCCGCAGCCTTCCAGAAAAGCCTTGATAACCTGAGCGAGATCACCACCTCCATCTCGTCGATAGGAGAGGAAGACGCTCGGATTTCGTCTTGATCCTGTCACTGGCTCTCCCGCTCGAGATCTCTCACTGGTGCAACCTTGGTTGGCGGTTAGTCTACCATGGCTCCATAGCCCGACGTTGGAGATTACCGTATCGCAGGCGAACACGGCGAGGCGCCGGACACTGGCTGGCGAGGTCGCCGACCTCACATGCGTTGGTGGTGCTTTGCCTCCAGCCAATTCAATCTGTAATTGATTGTTGAGTTCCTCGACCTCTCCTGTATCGCAGGTGGTTGTTGTCCTTCCCAACGATCTTCGATTCGGTGCGGCCGTGTAGCGCTCCGTCACGGAACCAGTCCATTTTAGATTGGATGCTGACGTGGTGGAGTAGATCAAAACCGTTCAAAGACCAAGGGGTTTCAGATGGGATGAACGCGACCCCCAGCTATTCGTCACCCGTTCCGCGCCACGAAGCGGCCACCGATTGTGAGCTAGGCGCGGTGGTTGCGGTGTGGTCCGACCTGCCCCCGGCGATCCGGGCCGGCATAGTCGCGATGGTGAAGGCAGCGACGCCCACCACGCACAGTCGT
>VGXE01000146.1 GCA_016873455.1 Nitrospira sp.
CGTAGACACCTTGTCCGACCGTGTACACCAGCATGGTACTCGATCCGTACAACAGATACCCGGCTGCCACCTGCTCAGTCCCTCGGCGGATCAATTCGTCATCTGTGGGCAATCGATCGGTCCGGTCGTGCTTGACCACAGAAAAAATCGCGCCGAGCGGCATATTGTTGTCGGTATTGGAGGAGCCGTCGAGTGGGTCGAAGAGCAGGATGTATCGACACTGCGGCCAATTGCCAGGCAGTACAATCGGCTTGTCCATTTCTTCCGAGGCCAAGGCACAGACAGAGCCACTGTGTTGAAAGGCATTGAGAAACGCATCGTTGGCGATCGCGTCCAGCTTCTTGACCGTTTCTCCCTGTACATTGGTTTCGCCGGTCGTTCCCTGAATATCAAGCAGTCCCGCGCGTCGGAGGTCTTGGGCAATGACCTTACCGACGAGGCCGACCTGGGTTATGAGACTGGGAAATCCATCCCCTGCCCCTCGATAGGAGGCCTGATTCTCCGCGAGAAATCGGCCTAACGTGAGAGGAAATTTGCTCATGATGTGTGAGGAGTATAGCGGGTAATGAACCGGCTGGGCAATTGTTATCCCGATTTACTGCGCGACCTGGTGACTCTCAGGAAACCCCTCGACGAGATCAGCGACGATTGATCCCAACACGACTTTTGCTTTCATGCGCAGTGGTGTGCGGCGGCCGTCGGTGGTCACCCACACCCGGATATTGCCTTGATTCATAAATAGCCATGGAACGGCATGATCACGAGCAGCCGCGCCGTCTCACGGTCTCCCCAACGGCTCCCGATAGTTTCCACATCCTCGACACGAACCTCAACAGGACGATTCTTCTTGTCATGATACACGTTCATCGTCAATGATGCGCCCGGCTTCAAGGGCAACCGCGCTCTGGTGTAATACAAGCAGGAGATAATATCCTGTGTCCCGGTCGGAATCGGCAACAATTCTGTCAGCCCCCCTCTGACTGTGGTGACCGTCCCGTCCTTTTGGTGAAACACGTACTCGATATCTTCTTTTTTCTTCCCTTCACGGCGACGGAACGTCATGTGCTCGGGAGCAAGCGTGTCAAGATCGACTTCGGACTCCACCCGGTTATCGACCGGGAAAAATCTCGTAAGAATCGGCCTTGATTGGGCAGTCCCTACTAATTTGGCCAGTGTCCGATCGTTCCGCCCTTCCATGCCCGCTACCTCCAAGACGGCCGTGGCGGCGGTGATACTCAGCCATGAGACTTCAAAGGTCAGCCGTTCACCGATCTCGAAGGAAGGATTGGAACCACGTGCCCCCTCGCCCGCCTGAACGACCAGCGGCCAACCAAGGACACATCCGACGACGAGGGCAGTGAGAGGCACTCGCATGGTGAGGAGTTTGCGACAGAGGACATCGCGCGCGGCCAGCGCTACTGGCCCAGTACCCGCCTGGCATCGGCCAATTCACTCTCGATCAGCGCGCGTATGGCGTTCATACGATCAAGGGAGGCCGCTTCGAACCGCAAGACCAGTGCCGGTTGCGTATTAGAGGCTCGAATGAGACCCCAACCCTCGTCGAAAACGGCACGCACCCCGTCGATCGTAATCACGTCCCGGAGCGTGAGCTGTGCAGGACTCAATTTCTGACCGGCCTTCAGATACTCGGCAAACTTCGCCTGAATCGCACGCATGACGTCGAACTTGACGGCATCGGGCAGATCGACGCGAATCTCCGGCGTCACGACAGTCTTCGGGAGATCCGATACCAACTCCGAGAGCGTTGCGGTCTTCGTGGACAAGATTTCGACGAGCCGGCAGGACGCATAGACAGCGTCGTCATAACCAAAATAGCGGTCGGCAAAAAACATATGGCCGGACATTTCTCCAGCAAGGAGGGCGGACTCTTCTTTCATCTTCGCCTTGATCAGCGAATGTCCGGTCTTCCACATGATCGGACGGCCCCGACGTGCGGCGATATCGTCGTAGAGACTCTGCGAAGCCTTCACCTCTGAAATAATCGTACTGCCAGGATGTTTAGCCAAAATATCCCGCGCATAGAGGACCAGCAACCGGTCTCCCCACAACACCTCTCCCTGCTCGTCGACGGCGCCGATCCGATCCGCATCGCCGTCGTATCCAATACCCACATCAGCCTTGTGCTCCCTGACCGCCCGCATCAAGTCTGACAAATTCTCGAGGACGGTGGGATCGGGATGATGGTTCGGAAATCGTCCATCGAGATCGCAGTAGAGCCCGGTCACCTTGCATCCCAGCAACTCCAACGCCTGCTTGGCCACCAACGACGCCGCCCCATTCCCGCAATCAATCACCACATGCAAC
>VGXE01000147.1 GCA_016873455.1 Nitrospira sp.
CATCCTCGAGCTGGTCGTGCATGAAATCCATGGACCAGACTTCGTTGATGGCCTGAGGCACGCTCAGGGGTTCGGGCTTGTCGCGCACCAGCCGCTTGCGCGGCTTGATGCGCAGGTTCAGCTCCAGCTCCCGGTAAATCCGATAGATGCGCTTGTGGTTCCATTGGAAGCCCTTGACGTTGCGCAGGTACAGGAAACACAGACCAAAGCCCCAGCTGCGGTTGTTGTCCGTCAGGCGCAGCAGCCAATCAGCAATTCGGCCGTTCTCGGCATTGAGCTTGGCCTCGTAGCGGTAGCAGCTTTCGCTGACCGTGAACACCTGGCAGGCCAGCCGAATGCTGATGCCACGCTGGGCCACCACTTCTTTGGCCATCTCGCGGCGGCGAGACGGCCGACTTACTTTTTTGCGAGGTACTCGGCAGCGATCTCGGCCTTGAGCTTTTCCTCGATGTACATCTTCTTGAGCCGCCGGTTCTCTTCTTCAAGCTCCTTCATGCGGGCCATCATGGATGTGTCCATGCCGCCGAATTTGGCGCGCCACTTGTAAAAGGTCGCCGTGCTGATGCCGACTTCGCGGCAAAGGTCTGGAACAGGTAGGCCAGCCTCAACGCGCTTGAGCGCATTCATGATCTGGCTGTCGGAAAACTTGGACTTCTTCATGTAGAAATTCTCTTCGAGAAATTTCTACTTCTCATCCCGGTGGTTTTGAGGGGGGATTACCATACCGATCCACATTGGCCTGAGACGGTTTGCTCAGGCTCAGGTGGGTGTGCACCGGCTCGTCGTTGCGGGTTGGCTCCTTCAGGCGAGATAGAACGTTCAGGACATGCTCGGCACTGACCCGACCGGATTGCAGGGCCAGTTCGGCGGCCACCAGCACGGCCTCCAGACCGTCCAGGGTGACTGCATTGAGAACCTGCGCCATGACCCGATCGCCGCCAGGGTGGCGCAGCAACTGGTCCTGCAATTGCCGCAATGGCTCGGGCATCGTCCGAAACGGTGCACCGTTGCGCAAGGCGCCGGGCTTGCGTTCAATCAACGCGATGTAGTGCGTCCAGTCGTAGATGGTCTGGTCCCGGTCAAAGCAGCGCTTGAGCCGAATGAACTCACCATCGGGTGAAACCACCATCAAGCGGTCGTGATACACCCGCACACTCACCATCGCATTGACCCACTCGCACGGCACGCTGTAGCGGTTGCGCTGGAAGTTGATCAACGATGTGGAGGACACCCGCGCCGGGTGCTCAATGTAGCCATCAAAGGGTCTGGGGTTGGGCATCAACCGCAAGCGCTCGTCCTGGTACACATCGGCCACGCTCATGTGCACCCACTCGGGATGCTGCAAATGTTCCCACGCCTCGACACAGGCCTTCTGCAGCCAGGCGTTGAGTTCCTCCAGCGAATTCCAGCGCCGCTCGCTGGCCTCGCGCCAGATGCCACGGCGTCGGTCCTGTACGTTCTTCTCCACGATGCCCTTCTCCCAGCCTGAGGCCCGGTTGCAGAACTCTGGATCGAACAGGTAGTGCCCCGTCATCGTCTCAAAGCGGGCGTTGACAGTGCGCTTCTTGCCATCACCCACCTTGTCCACCGCCGTCTTCATGTTGTCGTAAATGCCACGCTTGGTGACCCCGCCAAACACGGCAAAGGCCCGGGCATGGGCCTCAAACAACATCTCGTGCGCCTGGTTGTAATAGGCCGACAGCACAAACGCCCGGCTGGCCGCTAACTTGGTGTGCGCCAGATCCAAACGCCTGCGCAAGCCGCCAATGACCGCGTATTCAGTGCTCCAGTCAAACTGGAACGCCTCGCCCATGTCAAAGTGCATGGGCACATAACCTTGCCCCTTGGCCGCTTGGTCCTGCTCTTGACGCCAGCGCAGGGCAAAGGTGTAGACCGGCCCCCGGCTGCCCGGATAGCCCAGCGCCCGCAACCCTTCAAATAAAGCCTTGGTGCCTCGGCGCTCACGTTTGTTGCGGTGACTGTCAGACTTCAGCCACTGTGCAAGCACTTCTTCATAAGGCCCCAAGATACCCGGCCCCGACGCCCGCTTGGGGTACCGGGGCTCCACCATCTCGGGTTGCTCTAGCCACTTCTTGGCTGTATTGCGAGAAATCCCCAGCCGATTGCTGGCCTCGCGTATGGATATGCCGTCCCTCAAAACAAGACGGCGCAACTTGCTCAATGTACTCACGTTGATCACTCCAGCCACCCTGCATAAAAAATCAGCAGGGTAGCCCTCAGCGTGGCTCAAATTTCAACGTGTAAATCTCAGAAATTGGCTCAGTTTTGGATGTGATTCAACAATCCGCACTCACTAC
>VGXE01000148.1 GCA_016873455.1 Nitrospira sp.
GCAGAACGACTACGGACAACATGATCGGGTGTCCCTTTTCACCCGTTGCTTCTCCGATAAGCGTCCAGCAATCGAGACAACGTAAGTGAATGAAATGTGAGTGTTCGAGCGAATGCTCCTCTGCGACTGTCTACGCTGGTGGAATCTGGGTGAGCTGACTGCAGAGTTCGGCAATCGATGCCAGACCGCAATCTTCACGATTGCTACGCGGATCGTTCATTTATCTGGCGACGAGTGATGGTGGCACGGACGTTGCGGAGGAGTCGTGCATGCACAGAGAATTCCGGCTCTGTGCATGCTGGAGGGTGAACTCCCTTGTCACCGGCCAGCGCAGGTCGTTTGTCTGTGAGCGGTTTCCCCGACCGCCAAACTGCAGCAGTGGGGGGCCACAGGTGAGAGTGGCCCCCCATGTTCTATCGGTTGGAGAGTCGCGACTCTTCTTCTCCTGTCCTGCTTCCACGGGGTCGCCTAGGTCTATTTCGGGAGGATGTCCCATGCAATGCCAGACGAGTATCGATGTGGAAGAAACGCTGAGCCGCAGGTTGGCGGACATGGACCAAGACCAATTGGGCCGGGCCTACTGGGAGCAGAACGAATGCCTCATTCTCGATCGGTTCATTCCGAAAAAGATCGTCAATCCCTGTCTTACCGAGGTCGAGCTGCTGCGGAAGAACATCTTTCGCAATTACGTGCCGGGCCACAAGCAAGGAGGCAGCGTCAGCTATTACGCGATTGCGAATGAATCCCCTGAGTCGGCCATCGTCTCCCTCTATCGCTCTCCGGCGCTGCGGCGCTTCCTGAGCCAGATTGTGAACGAGGACTTGCTGCTCTGCCCGGACAGCGATCCCCACTCCTGTGCGCTGTATTACTACACGCAGCCCGGTGATCACATCGGCTATCACTATGATCGGTCCTACTACAAGGGCAAGCGCTATACGATCTTGATGGGCTTGATTGAGCGATCGGAACAATGCCGGCTGGTGGCCCATCTGCGTGCGCCCGGATCGACAGGGGAATTCAGCGAACAGTCCATCCCGCTGGATCCTGGGTCGCTCGTGATCTTTAACGGCGACACGTTGTGGCATGCCGTGACTCCCCTTGGTTCCAGAGAAGAACGGATCGTGCTCACGATGCAATATGTGACTGATCAGGCGATGGGGCCGTTTCACCGGGCATTCTCAAATCTGAAGGACGCGTTTGCCTATTTCGGTCCGGCGGCGTTGATACACCGGCCCCATGCCGAACGGGTCTTAGGGCGGCGGGCCGACATGGACTGGTGTCCGAATCTTCGTCTCGCGAAGTCGAAAGCGTGAGCCAACAAGAAGGGAGGACACATTCATTACGCTCAGCGAGTGTGATTGGTCAGTAGGCGCGGGATTCATTATTCACCAAGCTGACACCTCGACGACGGGGAATTGTCAGTTGATGGCTCGAAGGAGGGCCGAGCTCCTCGATGTGCAGCCAGGAAGGGGAGCATCATGCGTTGGAAGCTCAACAACATCAGCATATGGGCTGTCGGGACTGCGCTCATAGCGGGGTTCGTACTTTGCGGCATGGGAACAGCTTCGGCTGAAGAGACGACGACGACCGGGAACCGTGTGTTCTTCCGGGGGGGCGGGGGCGGACTGACGAGCGATCGCGCCGGCGAGCTGGTCACTGACGGAGGAACCGGGAAGAACGAAGGGAAACTCGGCTATTATATCGGCGGTGGAGCGGAATTCATGCTCACCAGAGATCTGTGGGGCATGGCGAAGAGCATCGCACTCGTGGGTGAGGTCGGAATGGAATTCAAACGGTGGAATTCCAGCAGTGTCACAGATTTGCAGGGCGCCCTTCTCACTACCCCTCCAAACAAGGTGCAGCTGACCATGTTCACTGTGAGCGTGGCGCCCAAGCTGAAGTTCAGACAGGGGACCGATTTCCAACCCTGGCTCATTCCAGCCGGGTTGGATTTCCACGTCATCAGCCCGACATCCAGTCAAGTCAATTATTTAGACATCGGCGTGCAATTCGGCGGCGGCGCCGAGTATCGCCTGTGGAAAGAGTTGTGGCTGGGTGCCGACAGCCGATTCCACGTGGCGTCCAATCAAACCAACACGGTGAACAATTTCTGGACTGCCGGCCTCTATTTGGGAGTTGGCTTCTAGCAGGCTGCGGAAAAACTCATTCTGACCTCTGTAGCCATCACGGGCATCGAGGTTTGAGACGGCGCTGAACAGCCATGCAGGATGCGCAAAAAGGCCGTCCAGCAAGGCCGCAGCGAGCGAAGAGGCGAATCGTACTCTGTGCCGTACGTTGAGTCTCTGA
>VGXE01000149.1 GCA_016873455.1 Nitrospira sp.
CCAAGGCCCTCGGCTTGAAGTTCGACGACTTCTTGGGTAGAATCCGCAAGGCCGATTCGGTCGAGGAAGCGGAGCGGCTGGTTGATGATGCGCTGGGTATTGCTCCAGCAACGCCTCGCACTTTTGCCGACGCCGTAAGACATCGGGCAGGCAACCGACAGGTGCTTGTCGATGGGCAACGGTGGCATCTTCCGAACGGCACCCCGAACAGCCGAATTCCTCTCGCTGACCCTGTTGGCGACCAGTTGCAGGCCGCTGCAAGGCAAGCTGCCGGGCGGTGGAATAGCAACCTCTTGTCGCCAGCCGAACGGCAGGCCATCGCTCAGGCTCACGCTGATGGACAGCATTGGCTGGGCCACTTGCTGGAGCGTCAAGCCAGAGGACGGTATGTCGAGAGTCAGGTTCGTCCGCAGTTTCAACAACTCCAATGGAGTCGCACAGGGGCCGACGTTCTCGACCCGGCGACAGGCATCAGGTATGACATTCTGTCTGGCACTCGCTCCAACTTAGACCTTCATGCTCAGCGGATGTCTGATGTCCTTTTCCGAATGATAGATTTCTGATTGACTGTTGCTGATGTGGGGAATGACGATGCCGGATTACGTCAAGAGTCGCATAATCGAGAAACAGACTCTCGAAGACGTTGATCTTGTCCTCACGGACAAGGAGAACAACTACTTGGGTCCAGAACTCGTATTGAAGCGGTGCCGCCTCATCCTGCGAACTACTGCAAGGTGCTTGCACATCGTCAACAATGTGCAGGTTATCGACTGCCAAATCGAAGTCAAAAAGAAGCTGGCTAACTTTCAGTCTTGGTTGGCGGCAGCCATCACCGGCTGCACGTTCACAGGCAATCTCGTGGGGCACTCCTTCGGGCATTGGCCGGAATACGGCGTCTACTGTGAGAGCGGCAGCATTGAGAACTGCGATTTTTCCGCTGCCGTCCTAGATGGCTGCCGGTTCATGGGCTGTGACATTGGCTCTATCAAGTTACCCAAGTGGCCGTGCTTTGCGATTCTGCATCCCCACAAGCAACGACGCGAGATTGAGTCCGTCGAATGGCCCGGAAAGGTGCGGTTCTGGGCTATGGATTTGCCGAATCAGCCGGAGATCACTGCCGGAGTCGTTGGATATGCACCAACGCTGGCAACACAGTTCGGTTGCACAGAGGAAGAACTTCGAGAAGCGCTGACTCGCTTGGGCAACGTCGTGATGTAAGCGTCGGCAAGAACCAAAGTGCATCCGCTGCCCCTCACCTTCAGGCGGCGTCTTCCTGCCCCCCGAGGGCCTTGTACACGGTCTTCCTCGTCAGCCCCACCATCCTTGCGATGGCGGCGACCGGCTTGCCCTCGGCGTGAAGCTGCCGGATCAGGGTCTCCTTCTCCTCGGTCAGCTTGATGCGCGTGCCCGGCCTGCGCCCGCCCCACGTCTTGCCCTCGGCCTTCGCTTTGGCGATCCCCGCCAACTGCCGCTCCTTGCGGACCTCCGTTTCGTAAGCCGCCACGCTCGCCAGCACCCCGGCCATGAGGCGTCCGGCTGGGGTGGCGAGGTCGAAGCCCTCCCTGAGTGACACGAAGCCGACGCCGAGTTGTTGCAACTCATCCAGCAGCGTCAACAACCCCTTCGCCGTCCGGCCCAAGCGGTCGAGCCGCCAGCAGACCACCTTGTCGATCTTGCCTTGCCGCACATCGGCGAGCAGGCGTTCGAGGCCGGGGCGGTCCATCGTGGTGCCGGTGTAGGTGTCCTTGTACCAGACGGCCTCGTCGTCGTGGGCGTTGGCCCACGTTTGCAGGTCGGGCTCTTGGCTCTTGGTGTCCTGCCCCTTGTGGCTGGAGACTCGTGCGTAGAGGGCGGTGGTCATCGTCTTTGTTCCTTTTGGTGTTCACTCCCACGCGGACAGGGCGACTGCTGAACCGCTGCCTGGTGACCCACGCGATCCGCGCGGCTTCTGGTCCTTGCTGCAACAGAACGTGGTCTGGCTGCGGGTCCACAACTACAGCCCGGCCACGATCGTCACCCACGAGAAATACGTGCGGATGTTCCTGCGGTGGGCGGCGGAGCGCGACCTGCGCGAGCCCACGCAAGTCACCAAGCCGATGCTGGAGGCCTTCCAGCGCCACTTGTTCCATTATCGCAAGGCGGACGGGCAGTGGCTGGACGAAGAGCGCGTCGAGATCAAGGTCGTGGACGCCGAGTGGTTGCTGTTCAACCTTCACGTCTACAAGGCTTCAGAAGAGGCCGGCAATGCGGAGACCCAACACGCCGTCATCCAAT
>VGXE01000150.1 GCA_016873455.1 Nitrospira sp.
GAGACACTTCCAGGGTTTTCAGCACGATCATGGCTCCGGATGTAATGAACACATGCCCCAGTTCAAGCATGTTCTACCTCTTGAACTTGAGCCAGAAAGGGCATGAGTGAGCAGGGCAATCGCATGAAGCCTCCCCTTGACAAAAGGGCTAAAAAAGTGAGTTAAAGGAGGCTTTTGCGTGAAAGCCGATGGAAGTCGAAACGAAAGCCCCCGAAAAGAAAGCCCTGCTGGAACACTTTGCCGATATGGAAGACCCGCGTACCCGGCAATCGATGTATGACCTTCAGGAACTGTTACTGACAGCGATTTGCGCCGTTCTTTGTGGCGCGGATGGCTGGGCAGCGGTGTCGTTGTGGGGGCGTGCCAATCTGGACTGGCTACAGCAATTCCTGCCGTTCGGGAATGGGGTGGCCTCGCACGACACGTTCGGGCGGGTGTTCGCATTGCTGGATGCCATGCAGTTCGAGACGCGGTTCATCGCCTGGATGAGTGGGGTGTGTGGCAATCTGGAGGGTGTCCAGATTGCGGTCGATGGCAAGACGGCACGCCGCTCAAAATCCGATGGCGGGAGGGCGTTGCATCTCGTATCGGCCTACGCGACCGCCGCAGGCTTGACGGTGGGACAGGTGAAAACCGCGCAAAAATCGAATGAGATCACGGCGATTCCTGAACTGCTGGATGCCTTGTTGCTGAAAGGCTGCACGGTCACGATCGACGCGATGGGCTGCCAGAAGGCGATCGCAGCCAAAATCATCAGCAAGGAGGCGGATTATGTGCTCAACGTGAAAAACAACCAGCCGACCCTGGCGGGTGTGGTGGAGAATGTCTTTGAGCATGCCAAAGAGAAGGCCTGGGAAGGCATTTCCTTTACGCGGGCGAAATGGGTGGATGGCGAGCATGGGCGGATCGAAACCCGGGAATGTGTGGTGATTCATGACTGGAAACAATCGCCCGTCATCCAGGGCTGGCCTTCCGTCAGAAGCCTGGTGATGATCGAATCGACCCGCGAAATCAAGGGCAAGGTCAGCTTCGAACGTCGCTATTTCATCAGTTCCTTGAACGTGGAAGCCTCGCACATGGGCAAAACCATCCGGGATCACTGGGGCGTGGAAAACGGCCTGCACTGGTCACTGGATATCGCCTTCGGAGAAGATCAGTCCCGGATGCGGGAAGGCAACGCCGCAGAGAACTTCTCGATCCTGCGCCGCATTGCCCTCAACCTGATCCGACAGGACAAAACCACCAAGGCGGGTGTCAAAAACCGGAGATTGCTGGCCGGATGGGATGAAAAGTACCGCGAAAAAATCCTTGGAATGCAAGGGGGAGCTTGATGCGATTGCCCTGCAGACAAACCCTGTCGGGTTGGGGTGTCGTGTTGGGCTCGTTCACCGTCAACCTTAGCCCAACGAGATACGTGGAACGTTAACTTGCGGCATCTCAAGCAAAGGTGGAATAGGCGAGTACGCTAATCCACCCTACGCGGGCTACGCGGACTGGGGAATTGATACACCTTGCAAGTAGAGAGTATCGGGTGAAAGATCAATTTCATCATTCCAGATCACAGCTCCATTTTGAACCTTGGCACGCATGAAAAAACCTGGTTCATTCAATAACATGAAGGCTGGATAACCAAGATAAGGACGCATATCAAATTGCCTTATTTCGCCAGTTTCAAACTCAGCTTCCAATAGAAAGCCGGGCATAGCCACGACCTTGACGACATCGGGAGTCATAAAAATACCTCAGCGTAGGGGATCAATCTTGAAAGGCGTTTCACCATTGCTTGCCAAATGCCAATCGGCCATCAAATCATCCTGATGCAATTCTATCCATGCCTGAACCAATTTCATCTGCCGACCAGGAAGAGTACCTTCCAGTAATTCTCCATCAGGAATACGCAGTACAGCCTTGAACTCGTTGTAACGAATATGGATGTGCGGATAATGGTGCTTACTTGTATCAAGTACATACATCGCAACTATAATTCCATAGAACATGCTGATAGTAGGCATAATAAACTCCGGAAAGGATGAAAAAACAAAAAAATCCAGCCATGACCCATGCTCGTACAAAAGCTCAACGATCCGGTCTGGCCTGGCGATTGCCGACACGGGATGAATTAAAAACCCTGCTGGATGGCAGTCGCATCAACCCGGCTTCCGCGTTTCCCGACATGCCGTCCTTACGGTTTTGCTCGTCTTCGCCGCCAACCCCTCACAACACCTCAACGGCAACGTAACTGTAGGTGTCGTC
>VGXE01000151.1 GCA_016873455.1 Nitrospira sp.
CCAGCCTGGAATGTGGTTCCGGTGGTGTTTGCAGCAGCCGTATTGGCGATCACACCAGAGAACGTGTCATTACCAGTCGAGCCGGTGACGTTGTCCACACTGGTAGTGAGCGTAATAGCGCGGCACACACCAATCTATTTATACATCAAAGGGTTACACGCTTTTTGAAGCCCTCGAAGCACCCATTTCCGACCACTTTCCTACCGCAAAAGGCATGTTTTCAGTCTGATAGGATATTTAATTAGTCTTTTCAAAGACTTAGCCGCATCACCTATCTATATAGACGCAATTTGCAGCCAATTCGACGTACCAACTACCTACCAACCGAAGCCATCGAGTGCAAAGACCACCCAATGTGTCTCATCAGGTGGCCTTTGTGCCTTTTGGGTGGCTCGGGATGCTGTGCTCATTGTGGCGCATCAGGCGGGTTTTGTGCCTTCAGGATCACCCCGATAGCTCCGTCATCCCGGGTAATGAATTCAATGCCGGCCAAAGTCAGAGCCTTGGCCACCTTGTTGAGCGTGGAGCCTCGGCTGTCGGCTAGCGCACCTTCCATGCGCAGCAGCGCCGACATCGAAATACCCGAGGCCTTGAGCAGGTCCTCCCGACTCCAGCCTAGCATCGCGCGTGCGGCGCGGATCTGTTTTCCATCGATCATGGTCGACCCCTCTTTTTGCTTGGTCTTGGTAGGTAAATATTTTTGTTTAATTAGACGCTTTTTATGTCCTTTCAGGCGCATTGTATCGTAGTATAGCCCTAAATAGATAAAGGAGCACGACGATGCCAGCACAAGCGTTGACAACCGAATTCCTGGCTACGCTGCCAGGTCGCGAACCCACCTCCGGAGCCGTGAGTTACTTCGACACCGAGATCAAAGGTTTTCTTTTAGAACACCGTACAAGCGGAGGAGCGACCTTCTACTTCCGCTACCGCGATGCCGCCGGCAAGGTGCGACTGAACCGGATTGGCCGGGCCGATGAGATTTCGGTGTCGGATGCCAGAGCCAAGGCGCACAAGATGAAGCAAATGGTCACCGAGGGTGGCGACCCCAAGATGGAGAGTCACCGATTTAAGGACGTGCCGACCTTCGGGGATTTCGTGGCCGAGCGGTATTTACCCTACGCCAAGACCCGCAAGCGCAGTTGGGATACAGATGAGACGATGCTGCGCAATCACTTGCTGCCGGCATTTGCCGAGTTCCGGATGAATCGGATCACCCGCTCGGATGTGGTGGCCTTCCATCACGCGGTGTTCGAGAAGGGCTACGCAGCCGGGACCTGCAACCGGATGATCGTGCTGATGAAGTTCATCTATAACTGCGCGATCCGCTGGGACAGCCTGCCACCCAAGGGCAATCCCTGTGATGGCGTCGAGCCCTTTGAGGATCACGGCGCACGTGAGCGTTACCTGACCACCGAGGAGGTGCAGCGACTGTTTGACGAGCTGGATGCCAACCGCAATGTGCAGGTCGGCCAGGTGATCCGACTACTGCTCTACACCGGCGCCCGCAAACGCGAGGTCCTGGATGCACGTTGGGACGAGATCGATTTCAACCGCCGGATGCTGACGGTGCCAGCGGCGCGGTCGAAGTCGAAGAAGCCACGCCACATTCCGTTATCGGATGCGGCCATCGAGTTACTGCTGGCACTGCCCCGGCAAAATGACATCCCCTGGGTGTTCTTCAACCCGAAGACCAAGAAGCCACCCGTGTCGATCTTCTCTGCCTGGAACACTATTCGCAATCGCGTCGGGATGCCTGAACTACGGCTACACGACCTGCGCCACAGTTATGCGAGCTTCCTGGTCAATGCCGGGCGGTCACTGTACGAGGTGCAGAAACTGCTGGGCCACCACGATCCGAAGGTGACGATGCGCTACGCGCACCTGTCGCCACAGGCAATGCTGGAAGCCGTCAATGTGGTGGGGAATGTCGTGGGGCGGCGGCCGGTGGTGGCGGCAAATCATACCCAGCCGGTAGCAGCGCAGGCCTGAATAGGGCTCTCGAGTGCGGTTTGCCTTGTGAACTGTTAGATTTTTTGGTAAATTATCTAACACGGAGGCAGCCATGAGCACATCACAAGCCATCCGCGAGCGCATCGCGGCCCAACCTGCTGGAGAACCTCTCACCCCAGCCCTGTTTGCAGGGTTGGGTTCGCGCGCGTCCATTGATCAGACCTTGATGCGTCTGACCAAGGAAGGGTTCATCGAGCGCCTCGGCCGTGGCCTCTACACCGTCCCCAAGACCAGCC
>VGXE01000152.1 GCA_016873455.1 Nitrospira sp.
CGGCCAGACGCCGGACCAGGTGTACTATGACCATCTGACGACACGGCAGACCGCCGCGTAGTCAGCTATCCGCCAGGCGCCACTTAAGAATGGGCCGATACTGTCCAACCAACCGGAGCCACCTCTCACCTGGTCCATATCCGCAGGAAGCGGTGGTGCCGCCTGCAGAAATGGCGCATATTCGGGACGAGATCAACCGAGTGGCCGGCTCGCAGCGGATGCTCGCCCACGGGCTGGCGACGCCGCAACTGGGCGCCGCGGATCTGGATTTCATGGCGATGCAGGCCGAAACCCTCCGCGTCGACGCGTGGAAATGCTATACGGGCTCCTGTCCGAAAGGGTTCGATCGGGGTTGGTGGATGGACGACGAGAAGATTGCCTATCCCATGCTGGCGCAGGCAAGGAAGCTCAACGTGAAACGCGTGTGCGTTCATAAAGGATTGCCGCTGGGGCCTGTGCCGGAGTACAACCATCCGAAGGATCTGATCAAAGCCGCCAAGGATTTCCCCGACATCGACTTTCTTGTCTATCACGCGGGGTTCAGGGGGACGGTTTCAGTGGATGAGGTATTCGCGAACACCGGCCAGATTCCGTGGACTACGGAATTTTGCCGCCTGAAGCAACAAGAGCCGACAATCGCGAACATCTATATGGAGCTTGGTTCGACCTTTGCGCAATTGGTGACCACGCATCCGGCGATCTGCGCCCATCTGCTTGGACAGATCATCGATGCCTTCGGTGCTGACCATGTGTTGTGGGGAACGGACTCCATTTGGTCTGGGACTCCGCAATGGCAGATTGAAGCGTTCAAGCGGTTCCAGATTCCGGATCAATTGATCGAACAGCACCGGTATCAGCCGTTAACGAGAGATGTGAAGGAGCGGATCTTCGGGCTGAATGCGGCGCGTGTATTCGGAATCGATGCGAAGGCGAAACGGAACGCGGTGCCACAGGATATCCTCGGCCGGTTGAGAATGAGCTATCTAGAGGAAGGGCCGGAGCCGAGTCATCGGGTGTATGGATGGGTGGCGGGATGAGCGAGTTGGGCAGGGCCGGTCAGTGTCTGTTGCTCGCGCACCGCGCACACAAGGGCTGTTTAATAGTAACAAGGCGGGCGGTGCTCGGTGCATACGCGCAGTCAGACACCGACAGGCCCTGCCCAACTGAGTGATTGGAGGGGAGGAAGAAGTCGATGAAAAGTGAAATCTTATATCCGGGGGCCTTTCCGATGGTGCGGGTCGAGCTGGCGGCGGGGGAGCATCTCAAGGCGGAGTCCGGCGCGATGGTCGCCTCGTCGCCGACTGTCGACATCGAAAGCAAAATGGAAGGCGGGTTTCTCGGCGCGCTGTCCCGCAAGCTGTTGACAGGCGAGAAATTCTTCTTCCAGACCTTGCGGGCGAGCCGGGGACCTGGCGAAGTCTTGCTGGCGCCGACGGTTCCCGGAGAAATCGTGATCATGGAGCTTGATGGCGTCAATGAGTATCTAGTCCAGAAAGACGGCTTTTTGGCCGGGGCCGAGTCGGTCAACATTGAAAGCAAAATGCAGAGCCTGAGCCGTGGTCTCATGGGAGGAGAAGGCTTCTTTATCTTGCGGATCAGCGGCAAGGGCATGCTGATTCTGAACAGCTTCGGCGCGATTCATAAGATCGAGTTGAAACCGGATCAGGAATATATCGTCGATAACAGCCATCTGGTGGCCTGGTCGGCGACCACGTCCTACAATATCGAGAAAGCCGCATCCGGATGGGTGGCGAGTTTCACGTCCGGCGAGGGATTTGTCTGCCGGTTCCGCGGGCCTGGCGTGGTCTATATTCAAAGCCGCAATCCGGGCAGTTTCGGCAACTGGATCAGGCAGTTCATTCCGGTCTCAGAATGATAATGCACGTCATTCGTCATTCGTCAAACGTCAATCGTGTGCTCTGGCGACACGAAGGTGCGGGTTTCACGGTTGACGCATGACGGTTCACGTCTGCTTACGATGAGCACGGAGCCCAACGCTCTCTGTTTCGGCCAGGAGTTCCCCGCCAGCGGGGCGCCTTGCCTGGTCCATGTCGAAGGCCATGGGCTGACCGTCACGTTTGTGTCCGATACGCCTGAGGGCCGGTCGGAGGCGGTCTCGTTCTCCGATCTGACAGTTTCAGCCGGTGGGCAGGATCATGACCAACTGGTGTTGAAGTGGACGGGGCCCC
>VGXE01000153.1 GCA_016873455.1 Nitrospira sp.
GCACAGCCCGCTTGATCTCCGCCAAATAGCGGAGGTCCCCCTGAAAGAAATCCTGATCCGTCAAGACAGAAACGGCCGACGCACCATGTTCATGGTAGGCGCGGGCAATGGCCAGATGGTCGAACTGTTCTGCGAATTCCGGACGCAAGAGTCCCAAACTCGGTGACGCCTTCTTCACTTCCGCGATCAGAGCAGGACTGGCATCGGTCCTCGTGGCGTCGAGCGTCACCGCAAACCCCAGCGGTGCCGTCAGATCCCGAATAGCCGACTTCAACTCAATGAGATATGCGCGGCTCTGTTTGTGCCGCAGCTCGGCCTTCTTATGTTCGAGAATGCGATCGAGAATCATCGACGATTAGGCCTTGTTCGTGTAGGCAATCAGCCGCTCAAGCTTTTCCGCGGCCGCACCTGAATCGATGGTCTGTTGCGCGAGACGGAACCCCTCTTTTAACGTCTTCGCCTTGCCCCCAACGACCATGGCGGCGGCGGCGTTGAGACAGACGATGTCCCGCTTCGGACCTTTTCTGCCCCGCAAGATGTCACGCGCGATATGCGCATTGTCCTCCGGCAGGCCTCCGGCGACTTCCTTCCGCGGCGTGCGCGGCACATTGAACTCTTCCGGAGCGATGAAATAACTCGACACCACGCCGCCCTTGCCTTCGGAGATTTTCGTCCGATCCGATATTGTGATCTCATCCAGCCCGTCCATGCCATGGGTCACGAGGCAATGTTGCACACCCAATTCCAGCAGCACCCGTCCAAGAATCTCGGTCAAGTTCGCATCGTAGACACCCAGCACTTGGTGTGTGGCCCCGGCCGGGTTCGCCAGCGGCCCCAAGATATTGAGCAACGTTCTGATACCCATCTCGTGCCTCGGCCCGGCACAATGTTTCATCGCTCCGTGATAGAGCGGGGCGAACAAGAACCCGATGCCCACGTCATCGATACAGTCGGCTACTCGGTCGGGAGGCACATCGATCTTGACGCCTAGGGCCGTCAGCACATCGGCGCTGCCGGACTTGGACGAGATCGACCGGTTGCCATGCTTCGCCACGGTGATGCCGGCTCCGGCGGCCACAAAAGCCGCCGTGGTGGAGATGTTGAACGTGTGGGCACCATCGCCGCCGGTTCCACAGGTATCCACGACGACTTTGGCGCCGACCCTGATACGGACGGCGCGCGAACGCATCGCCTTCACCGACCCGACAATTTCCTCGACCGTCTCGCCTTTTTGCCGAAGACCCATGAGATAGGCCGCAATCTGCGCCGGTGTCGCCGCACCGTCCATCATTTCCACCATGATGGCTTCCGCTTCCGTCTCGGAAAGATCGGCTCGGTCGGCCAGTTTGACAAGCGCGTCTTTGATCATGACTGTAAATAAGTGGACCGGATTCGCGTGCTACAGTTTGAGAAAGTTTCTGAGCAGATCTTTCCCAGCGGTTGTCAGGATTGATTCCGGATGAAACTGGACCCCTTCGACGCCCAGTGTCTTATGGCGGAGTCCCATGATTTCTCCCTCGGCAGTCTCTGCCGAGATCTCGAAGCAACCGGGAAGATTCGCCCGATTCACGATCAGCGAATGGTAGCGCGTCGCCTCGAACGGATTGGGCAGCGACCGGAAAATCGTCTTGCCGTCATGGGTGATCTGGGAGGTCTTGCCGTGCATCAAACGCGACGCACGGACGACTTCGCCGCCGTACGCCACGGCCAGGGACTGATGCCCCAAGCAGACGCCAAGAATAGGCACCTTGCCTCCGAAACGACGGACCGTCTCGACCGAGATCCCTGCTTCATTGGGCGTGCAGGGTCCTGGAGAAATCACGATCCGCTCTGGACGGAGCGACTCAATCCCGTCCGGAGTAATGGTGTCGTTACGGTACACCTGAACCTCTTCACCCAGTTCGCCGAAATACTGCACCAGGTTGTAGGTGAATGAATCGTAGTTGTCGATGACCAATAGCATGGTAATACCCGAAAGGGCTTATGGCTTATGGCTTATGGCACAAACAGATGACTTGCAGCCTCTTGCTATTAGCCATACGCGATTGGCCATATGCTCTTCTCTACTCCAACCCCTGCTCAGCCAATTCAATGGCGCGCATCATCGCCCGAGCCTTATTGCACGTCTCTTCGTACTCATGTTCAGGATGTGAATC
>VGXE01000154.1 GCA_016873455.1 Nitrospira sp.
AGTTGCGCTCGTGGATCATGGAGCGGCGACTTACCTTGGACATGTTCATTCACCAAGATGGCACGCCGCATTGGTACCGAGTGTGCGATGTGCCAGAGTTGCAGCGTGAGTTCGCAAAGTTACCGCAAGCGAGCGGACAAGATGCCGCGCCGACCCAGGGAACCCAGCCACGGTATTGGTTGGCAGATCCCGGCGGTGCCCCCCCCTGATTGAAACTGCCGTCGAACAGGCGCCGGATTGGGGAGGCGACAATTTGCAGAGTGTCGTTGAGGGTATTGCCGACCATTTCAACGAAGAGTCTCAAGAAGACGGAGATCACTCTGAAAGCGAACCCTCCGACATCAGCGGAACAGAGGAGGTCGGTGGAGAGGTTGATGCGAACGTGGAGGCTGATGGTGATGGGGACTGGGGAGAACTTTTTGACTGGTGACGCGTCCTCTACAAAGTAGTTCCGACAGTCAGCACCACGAGGAGACCAACCATTGGCAAGCAACAAGTCCTTTTACCTTCGAGACGCTGGTGGCAGCGGTTGGATTGAGAAGCGGAAGCGCGACTTCCGTTCGCTTGTCAGCAGGACGAAGCAGATCAAGGAGTTCAAGGACAACGCAATCGTCACTAACCTGACGGCTGAAATCGACGTGTATCATTCGCATCAGTTCGCGAACTGATTGGGCCGCAAGCAGCGGCAGAAGGAGCAGAAGATGCCACGCAAACCGTCAGAAAAAAGTGGGCACCCGAAAGCCCTGAAAATCGAATCGTCCAAACTGCACAGTTCAAACGAGATGTCGCGGCAGGAATCGACGCCGTCCCCGAAGGACAGACCGTCGAGCAGTCAGTCGGAGCCGCAGCGGTTAGAGCGGTTGATAGTGATGTTTCTCCCACGGCGCCAAACGTAAACCCGACCGTCGGAACAAATCAGAGATTGGGTAGAGGCTGTGGCTAGGCTCCCAAAGCCTCATCAGAGGATCGTCTGAGCCCTCATTTGCGGCTTGTCAGAGGGCAGGGACTCTAGCCAAGCCCCTCAACCCGCCTGCAGTGCTACCGCTTGATGGCGCGGATCTTCGCCGCGCGCGCTTCAAGTGGCTTGGCCAGCTCGGGACGATTGGTTGCTCGATACAGAGAGGCCAGGTTCTCAAGGCTCGCGGCCACATATGGGTGGTCTGGTCCGAGGGCCTTCTCATTGATGTCCAGTGAGCGCTTGTAGAGCGACTCCGCCTTGGCGTACTCGCCTTGGGCTTCGTAGAGCAAAGCGAGGTTGTTGAGGGTTGTGGCTACATCTGGGTGGTCTGGTCCGAGGGCCTTCTCTCTGATCGCCAGTGAGCGCTTGCAAAGCGACTCCGCCTTGGCGTACTCGCCTTGGGCTCTGTAGAGCTCAGCGAGGTTGTTGAGGCTTGCGGCCACATTTGGATGGTCTGGTCCGAGGGCCTTCTCAACGATCGCCAGTGAGCGCTTGTAGAGCGGCTCCGCCTTGGCGTACTCGCCTTGGGCTTGGTAGAGCCAAGCGAGGTTGTTGAGGGTTGTGGCCACACTTGGATGGTCTGGTCCGAGGGCCTTCTCAGAGATCGCCAGTGAGCGCTTGAAGAGCGGCTCCGCCTTGGCGTACTCGCCTTGGGCTGGGTAGAGCCCAGCGAGGTTGTTGAGGCTTAAGGCCACATCTGGATGGTCTGGTCCGAGGGCCTTCTCCCAGATCGCCAGTGAGCGCTTGTAGAGCGGCTCCGCCTTGGCGTACTCGCCTTGGTCTTGGTAGAGGAGAGCGAGGTTGTTGAGGCTTGTGGCCACATCTGGGTGGTCTGGTCCAACATTCTCTTCAGCCACTTTCAGAGCCTTCTCTGCAATCACCGTGGCGCGCTTGTAGTCGCCGGCTTGATAGAGCCTCATCACTTCCTCGTTCAGCGTGTCCCATTCGATCCCCGCGCCCTGAGCAAAGGCTGCGGGGTTCGTCGGGGGAAGTTTTCTGTAGTCCGAGTGGCTCATGCGACCTCGATTTCTGAAAGGGGAGACCTGTTCGGGGGCGCGCCGTTCAGTGCGCAACGAGAGAAGTCTACATTGTGAACGCACCACCAAGCTTCCAACGACCAGCATGGCCCCTGACGCGGCATCGAACGCGATGAC
>VGXE01000155.1 GCA_016873455.1 Nitrospira sp.
CGTATCCTTTCCCCTCGGCGGTAACCGAGGCGTTGGTTGAGTGTTCAACCGAAAGGGTACGCCGCCGTTATCCTATTTCCACACCTAAAGATGATACCTCTCGTGGAGCGCATCGAGGGACACCTCGAAGTGCCGTTTTGTGCAGCCATATCTTGCCACATAGTCCGCGTATGACGCGTAGATAAACTCGCCAAAGTCGTCGTCGGAGAGATTCGGGTTGTTGGGCGCAGGGAGAGAGCGGAGAATAATGCAAATTGCGTGGCGATAATCACTCGGCAGGTGATGCTTCAGGCACTCGGCGATCCATGCAATGCGAGCCTTGAGTTCAAGCTCTGGAAATTTCCGGATAACTTCACGAACGAACGCGTCAGTGCGAAAGGGAGGATGGGCGACATGCAATTCCGCCGCGAGCCGCTCAACTGTGGTTTGATTAAAGAGGAGGTCCTTGAGTAACACCTTCTGTCTCATCTGTGCAAGGTCAGTTGGTGTCAAGGTTGGACGATGGACTGGTCAATTTTGTCAGATCGAAATGATTCGTGCCAGGACAGCAGTTGCCAGCGGCCGTTCCGGCGTTCAAGTACACCCGTTTCCTGCATGGGCAGAACCATGCGTCTTAATTGGTCCCCTTCGGCGACGTAGCGAATGTAATCGAGTTCCATCGAGTACCACGCAATATCTTCCTTCGTCCAGACCTTGAGTTCACGGATGGGGATCTCAAGCTTCTGTGCGTTGAGGAATTCATCTCGCAACCCTCGTTCAAGCTCCTCCCAGCCCACATATTTCCGCCCGGCCACCGCATAACTGATGATGTCTGCGTCATGCGCCATCATCTGGGACAGAGTTGGCAAATCCTTTTCAGCATTCGCCTGTATCATCCGACGAATGGCGGATTCGGGATCAGAGGGTTCTTCGGCGATGGCCAACGGAGCGAAGCCCAGGCACAGAGACAGGATCCAGCAAGAGACGAATCTGGAAGAGTCCATTGAGGCATTTCGAGAGCATCGTGCGTTTCCCATGACTACTGCTCGATACGTCCGGCTTTCATGTTGGCAGGGAGTGCCACATCCATGCGTGCCGGTCTCGGCTGGTGTCGACGGGACATCAGTTCGACGAACTGCGCGCGGCTGATGGAGAGATTCAAGCGTTCGTTGTAGCGCTTTTCTTCACCGATGGTGGAGGACACCCGGCCGTTGTAATCATGGCCAGGGTAGACGATCGTTTCGTCAGGTAATGTGAACAGCTTCTGGTGAACCGAATCGAAGAGATGTTCCGCAGAGCCGCCCTGGAGATCCGTGCGTCCGTTCCCACGGACAAACAGCGTATCACCCGTAAAGACTGCTCCGGGTAACGCGTAACTCGTACACCCGTACGTGTGACCGGGAGTGGCCAGCGCCTGTATGGCTGTGCGTCCGAAGCAGAGCATTTGGCCATCATGAAGAAAGACATCCGCTCCCGTTACGGTACCCTGTGCCCCGCCACCATAGACGATGCGAGCACCAGTGGCATCTTGAATGCGCGACGCGCCGGTGATGTGGTCCGCATGGATGTGGGTTTCAAGTACATAGACGAGTGAGAGCCCCAGTTCTTTGATCAATCGTAGATCCCGCGCGACATTTTCGAGAACCGGATCGATCAGGATTGCTTGGCTGGACTCGCGATCGGCGATGAGATAGCTGCGGCTTTCAGCGCGATCGTCGACATCCTGATCGCCGTTCACATCCAAGAGAATTGTGATGGTATAGGAATCTGTTGTGGCCATGGTTGTCGAAAGACTCCGACCTTATATCAGAAATCAGAATGCTCAGCCAGAATGCGGCCAATGTTTTACGGTCACGCTATTCATGGCCTATTCATGTGTGCGCTCTCCCCGTGTGAGCCAGATTCCCCAGAATATCGAGTAAACATGAATCGCGTCCGTCTCAGTGCCATTGCTGGTCACCACGGGAGGTATCATCTTTAGGTGTGGAAATAGGATAACGGCGGCGTACCCTTTCGGTTGAACACTCAACCAACGCCTCGGTTACCGCCGAGGGGAAAGGATACGCCACCATGCGTGAGAAGAGCAGCAACGAGACGGTCGAGTCAAGCGCGGTGTGTTATGCCACG
>VGXE01000156.1 GCA_016873455.1 Nitrospira sp.
ATGACCCGACGCTCGCCATCGGCCATTTGGTAGATGCCTTCGATGCCGGCAAACGGCACTTCCGTCAGACGCACGCGCTCACCCTGCATGAACAGCCTCTCCGGCTCGGTCTGCGCCGATGCCTCTTGTGTTCGCAACAGTTCGATCAAGCCATCATCCACCCGCGCCGGTTCGATCCCGAAGCTGACCAGGCGGCTGACGCCCTTGGTCGAACGAATGGGTGCCCAACTTTTGGCCGAATCCCCCTGGCCCAAGCGAATGAACAGATACCGAGGGAACAGTGGTTCGTCTGCCACCGTCAGCAGCCCTTGGCGGAGCTTTTCTGATGGGAGAGTCGGGAGGTAGCACTGATAACCCTGACGATGAAGGTTGTCCAGGGCGCACTTCTCTTGCCTGGGCTTGGTATGAACGAGATACCAGTGCATCGCCACCTCCGAAGGTTATCTTTATTGTCAGCATTTTACCCTTCGGCATTGCGGCGCGGCAATGACATTTCCATCGGTCATTTCATCTGGGCTTTCTACTCGGTGGCGGATTTGCCTTCCTGGCTTTGCGTTTCGTTGTCATTTTCGGAATCGGAGTGTGTGCTTTCTGCAGCCTGTTGGTCGTTGCTGTCCGGGTCCTCTTCGAATTCGCCATCGGCCTCCAGTTGCTGCTGCACCGCCTCCTCCATGCTCACGGTATTAACCACCAGCTCGAAATGCTCCAGGATTTCGGGTTCGTGCCGGGTGATGTAGCTTTTGACGGCCTCGTTGCCGAGCAACTTCGTCAAGTTGTTGATTCATCAGCCAAACTGAGCCAGTGTTCACGTTGAATATTGAGCCACTGGTTTTAGGGAAGTTTTTTCAGTTGGTTGTGGATAAGTCTATCTGCTCTGGGGCTTTGGTTTCTCCTTTCTGGGCTTTGGCCCGCTGAGGTTTGGTGGGCGCGGCGGCTGCCGTTGAATTCTTGAACCGCCAACTCTCGTTGCCGGTCTCCACGATGTGGCAGTGGTGCGTCAGCCGATCCAGCAGCGCCGTGGTCATCTTGGCGTCGCCAAACACGTTGCTCCATTCCGAGAAGTTCAGGTTCGTCGTGATGACCACGCTGGTGCGCTCGTAGAGCTTGGAGAGCAAGTGAAACAGCAGTGCCCCACCTGACTGTGTGAATGGCAGATAGCCCATTTCATCCAAGATCACCATATCCACGTACATCAGCCGATACGCCAGTTGACCGGTCTTGTTTTGCGCCTTCTCCAACTCCAGGGCGTTGACCAATTCGACCGTTGAGAAGAACCGAACCCGCTTGCCGTGGGCGCGAATGGCTTGAACGCCCAAGCTGGTGGCCAGATGGGTTTTTCCTGTACCCGGACCACCCACCAACACCACGTTGTGCGCCGAGTTCAGAAACTCCATCTTGTGAAGCTTTTGCACCAAGGCCTCCTCCACATGGGCCTGCGTGAAGTCAAAGCCCACCAGATCGCGATGTGCCGGGAATCGGGCCACACGCATCTGATAGGCCATGGAGCGCACTTCGCGCTGCGCCTTCTCTGCCTTGATCAGTTGCATCAGCACCGTCTCGTGGTCCAGCGACTTGATGCGGGCCGTGCCTTGAACCTCCGGCCACGCACTGGCCATGCCGTGTAGCCCCAATTCTTTGAAGTCAGCAATCATGTCAAGCATGGCTCACCTCCTGATCGCGCCATGGCTGGCTTCGCAGCCGGTCATACCGATCCACATTGGCCTGAGACGGTTTGCTCAGGCTCAGGTGGGTGTGCACCGGCTCGTCGTTGCGGGTTGGCTCCTTCAGGCGAGATAGAACGTTCAGGACATGCTCGGCACTGACCCGACCGGATTGCAGGGCCAGCTCGGCGGCCACCAGCACGGCCTCCAGACCGTGCAGGGTGACTGCATTGAGAACCTGCGCCATGACCCGATCGCCGCCAGGGTAGCGCAGCAACTGGTCCTGCAATTGCCGCAATGGCTCGGGCATCGTCCGAAACGGTGCACCGTTGCGCAAGGCGCCGGGCTTGCGTTCAATCAACGCGATGTAGTGCGTCCAGTCGTAGATGGACTGGTC
>VGXE01000157.1 GCA_016873455.1 Nitrospira sp.
GGGGCCCTGCCCGGCAAGTATCCTCGATCACCTCAGTGCTTTCCGTGATTTCCGCGCTGGCGTTAATCCTTTTTTCGAGCACATCACTGGCCTCCAGCGTCAATTACAACCTGGCTGGCTGGCCCACCGGAATCTCAAGCCGGGTCACCCTGCCCCCTTCCTGGGTACCGGCAACGAACGCCCCCGATTACAAGGGCTCGCTGGATGTCTATTGGTCGATGCAAATCGACACCAATAACGAGACCCTGGAAGTCTCGGCAGCCAATGCCGTGGCTCAGGGCGCGCCCGCCAACTTCAGCCTGATCACCCTGCCCGACAATTGCTGGGGCATGAACATGAACTATGGCCTCATCAAGCTGGGACAAGCGGCCGATGTCACGATCACGGTGGCCGCCGACGGCTCCCAGATGGCTCCCATCTTCGCGCTCTACCAGGGCTGGGATACTGGCGCGAATTCATCCCGGCATGACGCCATATTCTTTGGCGAGAACAACCCGCTCGGTACCACGGGTCTGACCTATCTGGGCGATGCGCAAAACCCGGAAGCCAAAACCGAGGTCAGTTGGACCTTTACCGGCCTGGCGGCCGGCAAGTATGAGCTATTCACCACCGTCGCCAACAACAGCAACCCGGGCGGCGCTTTCAAGGTCACCGTGGCAACCACACCCAAGAACTATCAGCTCACCGTCAAAAAGCCCATCAATGGCGCCATCAGGAGTCCTCAGTATGGCATCGACTGTGGACCTGCTTCCAACAAATGTCAGGCGGCCGTTCCGGGTGGTAATACCGTGACGCTTAACGCCACCGCTGATACCGGGTTTAGCTTCCTGGGTTGGACCATACCTGTGGCGTGCGCCGGCTTGACCGATTGTACGTTCACCATGACTCGTGACATGACAGGACAAAGGGAGATCGACGCTGTGTTCGGCATAGTGCCCGCGGGGCATGCGGCCCTGACCGTAGGCAAGGAAGGGCATGGACAAATCACCAGTACTCCCAACGGAATAGATTGCGGGAATTCCTGCACGTCAACCTTTACCACGTACCCCATTGGTACCGTTGTTACCCTCAAAGCGCATACCGAAACCGGGTATAGCTTCGATGGCTGGACAGGCAATTGCACAGGAACTGGTGATTGTGAACTGACGCTGAGTGCAAATAAATCAGTGGGAGCAATTTTCAGCCCACCCGGCCAATGCGGTTCAGCCAATAATCAAGCCTATACAACCGCCCCCACCGACCCGGCGGAACTATGCGCCATCGGTACGGCCGATTCTACTCAATCGTTGAAGCACGGCCGCTTCAGTTGGCTCTGTACCAGCGGCACATTGGCTGAGCGTTGTTATACCCTGGGCAACAACAACAAGCAGAATCAGGCGCCTCTGATCCTCTCCCCCGGCAGCCAGAAGGTCACCGTGGGCCAGAAAAAACTGATTCAGCAAGCCAGCGGAGGTAGCGGCAACGGCGCGATCCAGTACAAGAAGTCAGCCTCCAGCGGCACCAAATGCCGTTTGTTGCCACTGGGTAAGAAGGTGAGAGTCTTCGCTCGGGGTGAGCCCGGCGTTTGCAAGATCATCGCGACCAAGGGCAGGAGCCGTAAGTACAACGAGGTCCAATCCGCACCTATCACCCTTACCGTAACGCGTTAAGCAGCCCGCCTTCCAGGTCTGGCCGGGCGTTCCCAACTCCCCGGCCCGACCGCTTCCGCTTCGGCGGAATTTGAAGGCGCCCGAACCGAACCCATAATCCAACGAGTCAGTTGAATGCCTACACTGGACTGTCTTATGAAAACGCACCATCCCGGCGCCGGCTTCCGGCGCGGCCCTGCCCGGCAAGTATCCTCGATCACCTCAGTGCTTTCCGTGATTTCCGCGCTGGCGTTAATCCTTTTTTCGAGCACATCACTGGCCTCCAGCGTCAATTACAACCTCGCGGGCTGGCCCACCGGCATTTCGAGCCGGGTCACCATCCCTCCGTCCTGGGTTCCCGCGGCAAACGCCCCCGACTACAAGGGCAAACTGGACGTCTATTG
>VGXE01000158.1 GCA_016873455.1 Nitrospira sp.
TTGACGGCCGCCAACGCCACCTGGGCCTTGAAGGTCGCTCCGTGATTCCGTCTCGTTCTCTTCATCGCCTTGCTCCTCTGGTTCGCCACCCCTCGGTGACATGGGTGAAGCCAGGCTACCACTTACCACACTGTCCGAATTTCCAGAGCCCCCTCTCTTCTCTGTTCTCCTCTTCCCTCACGAATGATGAATTGGCGTCCGACTTTACAGTAGACTGACCGTGCCATAGAGTTTTTCCCGAAAGAGGATTCAAGCCCCCAGTGGCGTCACAATTTTAGCGAAAGGCTGGTGATCGATGTTGCGTGTGTTCTGTGTAGTCCTTTTGGTGCTGGCCTGCGCGGCAGGCATACGTCTCCCGTCTGTTGCGGCGGCAGAGTCTCTTGAGGAGGCGGAATTTGCCTATGAGCGTGGTGAGTACACACAGGCAGCCCGCCTCTTTAGTCCCTTGGCGGAGCAAGGAGTCGCATCGGCCCAGTTTTATCTGGGCTTAATGCATGAGAAAGGGCGCGGCGTTCGGCAGGACTACCCAACGGCACTGACGTGGTTTCGTAAGGCGGCGGCGCAGGGCTTCGTGGGTCCGCAGAGCAATCTGGGCCTGATGTATGAACGAGGCCGTGGCGTCAGGAAAGACCTGGTTCGGGCGTTCATGTGGTATCACCTGGCTGGTGCGATGTTGCCCGGCAACGACGGGAAGACCGCCTTGGAGCGTCGAGACCAGCTGCGCTCGCACATGACTGCCACGCAGATCGAGCAGGCGCAGGAGTTGGCACGACGTTGCCAGCAGTCCCAGTTCAAGCAATGCGACTGAGGACACGATGACTGAGGAAGTTTGGTCCTATCTGCCCCATTTCTCTACAGCACCAGACTGATAACTATTTCACAACCTCATGAGTAGAACTTCCTAACCTGCTGATTACCCGATGATCAGTGTTTCATCTTCCAAATAGAGCAGAACGGCACTACTTTTGCTGTACATCTTGGCAGGCGCCCAATGAGTGCCACACATATTATATTTTCTCTTATTCACAGGAGGGTCTCATCATGAAGAGCCTATTGATGGCAGTAATGGCAGTGGCCGTCGCAGTGACGTTCAGCGCCCCGGCGTTCGCGGGGGATAGCCCGAAGGAAGGCGGCAAGGACAGGAAGCCCGGACAGGTAGTTGAGACGATCTACGGAGACGAGACGGGCAAGTAGTTTCCTTCTTATCGTGGCGAGACCAGTTGGCTTGAGGGGGGGGTCCACTTCTTGTGGGACTCCCCTCACGTGCTTGTAGTCCCCACCTCACCAGCGACCCGCCTGCTGTGGAATAGTCAAATCTCCATGCTTGTCTCTCCGTCTTTCGATGCTCCTGAGGCCCCCGTATTTAGTGTAGGCTAGTACGGGTTGGGCATGTTCCTATTTTCATTGTCGGTCCTCGATGCGATACCTACTGATTGTCGGATTAATCGTGCTCGGAGTCGTCCTCTTCCTGTGGGGACGAAGCCTCCACGCATCGACGCACGTGAATGACAAAGCCTATGACATCCTTTTGTCCACCCTGCTCTCACACAGCGTGCCGGAAATCTCGGTCGACAGACTCGCAGCAGAACCCTTTCAGATCCTCGATGCCCGCACAGCGCGAGAATTCGAAGTGAGTCATATCCCAGGGGCCACCTGGGTGGGCTTCGAGGATTTTTCGCTCGATCGACTGACCGGCATCGACCCAAAGAAACCAGTCGCGATTTATTGCTCAGTGGGATACCGCAGCGAACGGATCGCGGAGCAACTGCATCGGCACGGCTACCCCAACGTCGTCAATGTCTATGGCGGCATCTTTGAATGGGTCAATACGGGACATGCCGTGGTGGAGGTCTTGTCAATAGGTGTGTAAATGAGGTTCAGGCGGCGGTCCTCTCGGACTGATCGTTTCTGTCGCGGTTCACACTTCCTGACCGTCTCATTTTCCCATCCTTGAACGGCACA
>VGXE01000159.1 GCA_016873455.1 Nitrospira sp.
CCTCGGTCGCGCGCTCCAAGTGCATGATCATCTTCATCAACCAGATCCGCATGAAGATCGGCGTCATGTTCGGCAACCCCGAGACCACCACCGGCGGCAACGCCCTCAAGTTCTATTCCTCGGTCCGGCTCGAAATCCGCCGCATCGGCGCGATCAAGGAGCGCGACGAGGTGGTCGGTTCCCACACGCGCGTCAAGGTGGTGAAGAACAAGCTGGCGCCGCCGTTCAAGATGGTCGAATTCGACATCATGTACGGCGAAGGCGTCTCCAAGCTGGGCGAGCTGATCGACCTCGGCCTCAAGGCCGGCATCGTCGAGAAATCCGGCTCGTGGTTCTCCTACGATTCCGAGCGCATCGGCCAGGGCCGCGAGAACGCCAAGGCGTACTTGAAGGAACACCCCGAAATCGCCGACGCGATCGAGGCGAAAATCCGCGCCAACGCCGGCCTCGTGTCGAAAGCCATGATGAGCGGCGGCGCGAGCGAGGGCGAAAGCGACGGCGGCGAGCCCCCCAACGCCGCCGAATAACGTCGCGGCGGAGTAATAAGATGACTGGCAAGCTGATTTATCCCATCTGGAGGGCAGGCGTCAGCACTTTGGCCATTGCTACGATCGTAGGAGCAGGGCTTTCGGGCTCGGAAGATATCGTTAAGCAGGCCAATGACTTTGGAAAAGGCGTGGCTCTCTCCATTGCCAATTCTTCGACAAGCGGAACTGTCAGTGAGCCCGAAGTTCGGAACATGGTTGTTGGTCCAGCACACGGAGTTGTTCATTTTGGCGCACTTGAATCGGACAGTCTGTGGGCTGAATCGACTAGCGGGAGTACGTTTTTCATTCCCTCTACTTGATAAAGATTGATAACTCTTGGCTGGCTAGCGGGCCCCATGCAAGTGGGGTCCGTTCATTTTCAGGGGGTGATTAGCCACGAAACTTTGCGTCGTTGTGCCAAATCAGCGCCGCACGTTCGGGCATCGAATCCTTGTGTTCTGGCAGGATAATAGGGCATCCGTGGAACTTATAATATGTTGCGCCATTCTCAAATTCTTCGCGCAATTTTCGGCTGACCTCGACTTTGTAACTCGGAGTAACCGTGACGTAACCCAAATCGAATAATCTGTGTATATCACTTCGCAGCAACAACCCGTTTTTCACTAGATGTGCACCACCTTCAGCATAAGGCCGAATGTGAGCAGCTTCGAGGGTGGGCAGAGCCTTTTCTTGGCTAACCGCACAACGTCGTCCATAGGCATCCGTGACCATCACTCGAAAAGCGCCTTGCCCGAGCCGCAGCTGAACAAGCATGGGCTCGCCATATCTAGGGCCTTGGAAGGTAGCCTGTTCTTCGGCAAATCCGGTGATCGGGGCCCCTTCTAGGCGTTGCTGGATTTGATCCCAGAGCCAGCGGCCGTCGATGGAATCGGTCCGATAGATCTTCCCGACCTGGGTTTGCGGTGCCCAGCTTGCTGGCGCGGGGATCCAATCATTCTCCTCGAAGAAAAATGGCTGAACCAACACACGACACCCGATCATGTATTCGGCACGCGGATCATCTCGTTGTTCCCGATATTTTGCGATACGCGTTCGCATCTCGGCGAGGCTTGCTGCGCCATTTCCTGGACCAAAAGCTTCCCAAGCAAGCGACAGAGGAAGGCTGGTCGCATGGCTGAAGACAGCCCCTCCGGCAATGTAATTGCGCGGGGCATGAAGCTTGAAAAGGAATAATTCTCCTGGGACTAGAGCTTTAAAATTCGTATTACCGCCCTGACCTGAGCCCCGGAACTTCCTCCGGATTGAGGTAGAGTCCGTCTCCTTGGAGGGAGACGGACAATGAAGCGTTCGAGGTTCACGGAAGAGCAGATCATCGGCATCCTGCGCGAGCAGGAGGCTGG
>VGXE01000160.1 GCA_016873455.1 Nitrospira sp.
GCGCTGAAACGCACGACGGAGATCATCGCCGATCAGTACGGGGTACGGCCTTCGGATGGCACGATTCAGAAGTGGATCGAGCGGGCGGCTGAAACCTTGCGGCCCGCCTATGAAGCGATCCGTCAGGAGGTGATCGCCGCAGACGTAGCGCACTTCGATGAGAGCGGCGTGCGGGTGAAGGGTCGTACCCAATGGCTGCATGTAGCCTGCACCACCGACCAGGCTTTCTATATGATCCATGCCAAACGGGGTGTGGAAGCGATGATGGAGGCAGGCATTCTGCCGCTATTCAAGGGCGTGGCCGTGCACGACCACTGGGCGCCTTATTACCGCTTCACGGCACTGAGCCACAGCCTGTGCAATGCCCATCTGCTGCGGGAACTGCGGTATTTCGAGGAAGCCACCGGCCATCACTGGCCGATACGCCTGCGGGAGATTCTGGTGGAGGGCAAAAAAGCGGTGGAGGCGGCCCGTGCGGAGGGTCGGGATACCCTGCCACCGGAACAGCGGGAGGCCCTACTGGCCAAGTATGACCAGTGGGTGGATCTGGGGTTACAGGTCTTCCCGGAGAAGCCCCCGGAGGTGGGGCGAAAAGGCCGGGTTCGACAGGAACCCGCCACGAATCTGCTACGACGCTTTCGTGACTTCCGCACGGAGGTGTGGCGGTTTATCGATGATTTTCGCGTGCCTTTTGATAACAACCCGGCGGAACGCCTGGTTCGTCCGGTCAAGGTCAAATTGAAGGTGGCCGGCGGCTTCCGCGCCGTCGGCGGTTCCAGCAGCTTTTGCGTGATTCGCTCCGTCTGGCAAACCCACAAGCTTCAAGGCATCAATCCCTTCCACACCCTCAGGATTGCTTTTTCGGGAGGGTGAGTAGTTACCTTTTTTGAACAGGGTCAGGAGAAAACTGGGGCTGCCCGTCTCGAACCAGTAATTGCGAAATCGCTTGCCTTCGCTGAGAAAAAGCAGAATGTCGTAGGGGTTATAGACGGTTTCCGACCCCGTCCAGTTATACCCATTATACCAACGGCGTACTTCGTCGAAATCTATTCCCTCGAAGTAACTACCGAAGGACTGTTTAAGATCGGTTTCGGTATAACCGCAAAGGGATGAGTAAGCCGGACTCACCGTGATATCCTTGAGTTGATTCACCCCGCTAAACAGGCTGACCTTGGAGAATTTGGTCACTCCGGTCATGAATACGAAGTGAAGGTTAGCATCCTGTCCTTTCAACACGGAATAAAGGTTCTTGAGTCCTTCGCGCATCTCGGCGGCCACGAAGGAATTATCGATATTGTCCAGAATGGGCTTGTCGTATTCATCGACCAGCACAACCGCACGGTGTCCGTATTTGGCAACTGCTTTGCTAATAAGGGTTCCAAATTTCCCCGGTATATCAATTGCCTCATAAGTAACACCGAGATACTCGGCATTCTTGTGCAAAATATCCAGTATTCGCCGATCCAGTTCCTCCCGGCTTTTCAATACCCCACCCGCAAAATCGATCTTGATCACCGGAAATCTTCTGTTCCAATCCCACCGGTCGTGGATATAAAGCCCTGCAAACAATTTCTGATTCCCCTCAAAAATCTCTTTCAGGGTATCCAGAAACAGACTTTTGCCAAAACGACGCGGGCGGGAAAGGAAAAAGCGTCCTGGAATGCGGATAAGACGGTACGCCATCTCAGTCTTGTCGACATAGACACAATCGTTTTCACGCAACACACTCAGCGTGTTGATTCCCAAGGGGAGATTTTGGGGATTCATGCCGACCTCTGTATTCATTGCCAGTCCGCTCTGATGAGATTTCGTTTAGTGCGACTGAAAACCAGGCCAATCTCATACACGGTTGTGCCGGGTTTGCCGCGATATT
>VGXE01000161.1 GCA_016873455.1 Nitrospira sp.
CTACGGGAGGAAAACCAAACCGACGAATTACGCTACACTTATCCACAGCCGCCTCTATGACAGGCGGCTATAGCCCCTGGGTAAAATTCAACGCGCATCCCTGGGTATTTTTAGACGCGCAGCGACAGTCAGCACTCTGAAACATTTTCGTCAGGACGGCTGCCGGCGTCTTAACCTGAGGATTCGACAAGAAGGGGCGGGGAAGGGGCAGTTCGGCATCGAGTACGGCATCAACCTGTGTCGGGATGGCAGTCCTCCGACCGAAGGAATGGATCTGGAACAAGCGATCCCGATTATGGAGAGAGTCGGGCGCGGTGAGTAAGACGCCATGCGGAGATTAATCAGTCAATACTCCGCGCATGATGCGGAGAAACATCTTGCCATTGCGGAGATAATCTTCGACAATATCCGCATGAAATGCGGAGATAAAGCATGACCAAATACATCTGGGAAGGCGCCCGCTGGCCCGAGATGACCTTTGACGCAGCGAAGC
This sequence comes from Nitrospira sp., assembly GCA_016873455.1. Taxonomy (GTDB): domain Bacteria; phylum Nitrospirota; class Nitrospiria; order Nitrospirales; family Nitrospiraceae; genus Nitrospira_D. The sequence goes on from VGXE01000161.1 coordinate 494, forward strand.
TGTCCGTTCCGCTGGCAGCCGTTCGCCATGCTCAGGGACGCCTGCTGGGGCGGATGGAATCTCTCGGCTTCAAGTTGCGCGACGAAGCCTGGTTGCAAACCTTGACCCAGGATGTGATCAAGACATCAGAGATCGAGGGGGAACGGCTCGATACGCATCAAGTGCGATCCTCAATCGCCCGTCGGTTGGGCATGGACATTGGAGCCTTGGCTCCCGTGGATCGGCACGTCGAAGGGATCGTCGAGGTGATGCTCGATGCCACCCAAAATTGCGCAAAGCCCCTGACGGTCAAGCGTCTCTATGCTTGGCATGGTGCTCTGTTCCCTACTGGGCGCAGCGGCATGGCCAAGATCCGCGTTGCCAAGTGGCGAGATGATGCCCAAGGGCCAATGCAGGTGATCTCGGGTCCCGTTGGGAAAGAGAAGGTGCATTTTCGGGCGCCACCAGTCGATCGACTCAGCGACGAGATACGCCGCTTCCTGATGTGGTTCGAAAACTTCGAGTACGACCTCGATGGTGTCATCAAGGCCGGACTGGCCCACCTATGGCTGGTGACGATCCATCCGTTCGACGATGGCAACGGCCGGATCGCCCGGGCTGTCGGAGATATGGCGCTGGCCCGTTCAGAGCAAACTCATCAACGCTTTTACAGTCTGTCATCGCAGATTCAATTGGAGCGTAGCGACTACTACGACATTCTTGAAAAAACCCAGAAGGGTGACCTGGATGTGACGGAATGGTTGCTGTGGTTCCTTGTCTGCTTGGATCGATCAATACAGCGAGCTGACGAAACCTTGTCGGCTGTCATGGAGAAGGCCCGATTCTGGGATCATTTCAATGAAGCTCAGTTGAACGATCGTCAGATCAAAGTGCTCAATCGCATGTTCGATGGGTTCGAGGGAAATCTCACCACGACCAAGTGGGCCAAACTGACCAAGTGCTCCCAGGACACTGCTTACCGGGATATTCTGGCTTTGGTCCAGCTAGGGGCGCTAAGAGCGGATGGTGCAGGACGTAATACGCATTACGTCTTGGTGTCAAAAGATGCCTAATTCCGATACCATGATTGCCTTGGCTGACCTAATCATCGGCTTTCGCTTTTGCCCGGAAAAACGCTCTGTTGTTTGGCAACGACAGGCAATGAAGGGCAACGCCAAGCAGACCTCTGGGAATGGTACTTTTCATGGTATTTCTATACTCTATCAAAAATATATCCAATAAAAACAAGTCACTGGAAGGCTTGTTAACTATTGAGTGGGAATGAGCGCTACCGACGCCGCCTTCATGCAGGCCGCGCTCGAGTTGGCGCGCGAAGGCGGATCCGCCGGCGAGGTGCCGGTCGGCGCCGTCGTCGTCAGGGAGGGCGAAATCGTCGGGCG
>VGXE01000162.1 GCA_016873455.1 Nitrospira sp.
GCTTGCTCTGAACATCCTCACGGTGCGCTTTGTCCCTCGGTTCTCAGCCGGGGACAGCTACCTTCACCACGAGCCGTTCGGCCCGCCGTCGGTGGCAGGGGGGCACTTGGGCTTTCATAGATTTCAAATCCTTCGGGAATGTAATCAATCACCGTCTCATCACGCTTGGTGGAGAAGAAATACTTAGGTTTCTTCTTCTTGGTTAGTCCTTGATGAAGATAGAATACCTGACTCTTGCGATTAGTATGCTGGATATGCATAAAATTGAACTCTCCGCTATTTCTTCCTCTTACAGTTCCACCAAGTGCCCAACGATCAAAGTTCAGCCGACCCACCCTCGCTACACTTCTCAACAATGATGAATGTTCAGTTCATTGAAAACCACCGAAAAAGCCGCCGGGGTGGGGTCGGCTGCAACGCGGGGTTAGGCCAAACACGACCTTTTCGTGAATGTGCCACCCCTCTCAACTCCTCCTTCCAGAAGCGGGGTCGCTGAAACAGCCTTCTTGAAGTGATCTTTTCACGAGCAGCTATCCGAAAGAATCATCTCTACCTCAGACACATACAAAATCGGGGTGTCGAGAGCAATGTCCCATCGGGCGACTGTTGTGTGGTTATCCCTTTAACCATGAAAAACAGCCCGCAACATAATTTTTTGCTTCCTTTTCAATACAAAGGCCATGGCTGATGATGAGTTTTTCAAAGTCCCAAGACAGTATTTGATTTAAGGACGCCCTCGCTTTGACCTTATCACGGATGGTCAGTCTCAGGTCTTTAGGAACACCCCCATGGGGAGCCAATACACCATTCATTTTCTTAATCATCTTCCAAATAGCGGTTTCATTTTTTGGATCATGATTTTGGATCAGATCAGTCAGTATCAGCGTTTTAGAAGGCTTATGCAAAAACACCATCTCTTTTAATATTTTGCTGCCTTGAAAATAGAGTTGATCGATTTCGTCTTCCCATTCCATTTCAGGTCTTTCCTTGAGAACACCATCCCACTTCAGGTCTTTCCTTTTATATTGTAGACCTTCCGCACCCCATAGTTTGGCATGAGGGTATTTGGCGGCCCATTGATCCAGTGAAAGGTGATGAAAGACATTCGGAGCAATTAAGTAAGTGACCTGACCAAGACTATTAATGGCTTTAATCCGGTCAGGTATAGGTTGTACAGGCGAATGCACCCATAATTTGTCGCCAGCGAGTCGGATGACCGTCATTCTTGTTTGAAACGGTATGGTCAGCATTTTGACCGGGTCACCGTCAATACACCATATATTCTTACCTACTTGATTTATGCTCATGGCTCTTCCTAGCAAGTACAACACCTGAGTTCAAAACCCTCCGAGCGATGTAGGCTTAGGTGAATTGAGATAACCTGCCCCTGATACGGGGACAGGAAGGATGAACGGGCAGGCGGCCGGCACTCCCGGGCAGGGTACCACCCACCCGTCGACCCCGACAAGCCGGCGCGCGGCCAGAAACCAAAGAAAAACGATCGGATCGGAGACGGATACCCAACCGCGGCCACGGCTCCGCCTCCGGCCCCGACTACGCGGATGCGCAGTCCCCCCGGTCGTCGCCGCCCGGCGTGCGGGGCGGGGGCCCGGTCGAGCGGCGCAGGCTCGCGGAGATGTTCCGCGACGCTGGCGCGCCTTCGACCACCGTTCGTAGGCGCATGCGTTTCCCACAGTCTGGACATTCCCAGCCGTCTACGCCGAACACCCGCTTCAAGAGCTCGGCCCAGCCGGGCGGAGCGTCGTCGGGGAGCGTGTCCCCTTTGCGTTTCGCGTCGCGCTTGACCAGGCGCAGCTTCGCGCGCGCCTCACGGGTGGCCGCGTCGGAGGTCGGCACCTTGGGGACGACCT
>VGXE01000163.1 GCA_016873455.1 Nitrospira sp.
AGTTGCGCTCGTGGATCATGGAGCGGCGACTTACCTTGGACATGTTCATTCACCAAGATGGCACGCCGCATTGGTACCGAGTGTGCGATGTGCCAGAGTTGCAGCGTGAGTTCGCAAAGTTACCGCAGGCGAGCGGACAAGATGCCGCGCCGACCCAGGGAACCCAGCCTCGGTACTGGGTGGCAGATCCCGGCGGTGCCCCGCGAGGTCCGTATGAGGTTGGGGCGATTGCCGCGGCATTTCTGGGTGGTCAACTGCTTGGGAGCGAACTCCTTTGCTCTGAGACAGGGCGAGACTGGCACCCCATGCGCAGCATTCTTGAACACCACAACCTGATTGAAACTGCCGTCGAACAGGCGCCGGATTGGGGAGGCGACAATTTCCAGAGTGTCGTTGAGGGTATTGCAGACCAATTCAACGAAGAGTCTCAAGAAGACGGGGATCACTCTGAAAGCGAACCCTCCGACACGGGCGGAACAGAGGAGGTCGGTGGAGAGGTTGATGCGAACGTGGAGGTTGATGGTGATGGGGACTGGGGAGAACTTTTTGACTGGTGACGCGCTTCCTGTCTGGTCGTTCCGACACTCAGCACCACGAGGAGACCAACCATTGGCAAGCAACAAGTCCTTTTACCTTCGAGACGCCGGTGGCAGCGGTTGGGGACCGATTACTGAGGACGAACTCCGTGCTTGGATCAAACAACATCGCGTGTCCGCCGAGATGCTTATCCGTCAGGAAGGGCAATTGAAGTGGCACCGAGTTGGCGATGTCCCAGCATTGTCGAAGGCTTTGCAGTCAGACAGTCCAAGGAGTCCACGGGCACCCATCGCTGTCGCTGTATCGGGACACTCGACCGCCATGCCCGCCGCGGACCACGCACCCCAAGCGGTCCGCTACTGGATCGCAGCACCTGGTGGCGAACCTCGGGGTCCCTTTGATCGAAGTTCCATCTCTGCGGCAATCGCGTCTGGTCAGATCAAGACCTCTGATCTCGCGTGCCTCGACGGCGACTCCAATTGGATCGGAGTCGCAGAAGTGTTTCGGCGCCACCAAGCGCCTCTGCCGAAAGGCAACAGTCAGTTCGAGCAATCGACGCATACCGCCGAATCACACATTCCAACCGAACCAGGACCTGCGAGCGGAGTCCCTGCACCAACAGCATCCACCAATCAAGTTTATGCCGTTGTGGGAGGTCTTCTCGTGGCGTTTGGAGTCATTGACTTCGTCGGCAGCTTCTTTGGTCTCGACGTTTGGCGCGATTGGTTTGGCATTCGGTTGCCACCCATTCTGTGGAAATTCTCCGCTTGGATCGAGGTGGCGATCGGCTATGCCCTCATTCAGGCGGGATCAAAGAGCAGGCCCGCAGGCGGTCAATGACCACAGGTTTTCTCGACATGATCTGACGAGTGATTGCCTGTGATCGACAAAGGGTCCCCCCTACCAAGTACTCCATATTGCTATCGCGACGAAGAACAATGGAGCCATGATCGGAAGAGCGACACCCTGCGGCTCACAGGTCTGCAGGCACCGCTTGATCTTCCGCTGCCGTCTGCTTTGATATCTTTGGTCGGGCGGCACGATGCCGCGGGAGAGAACCGGCGGCGCGCCGAAGGTGATTGACGCAAGATCACTGAACTACAGTAGTCACGAACAGGAGATCGACAGATGCACACAAAGTCAATTGGAATTCGATCCGCGACCGCTGCGCTCTTCTGCCTCCAAATGCTGGCGGGTTGTTGTGACTGCGCCGATGAGCCGAAGCCCGCCGCGAACGTGACGCGCACCGCAGCGCAGCCGACGATGGTGGATCCCAAGTCGGTGTTCGGCAAGATTCGTGTGGTGTCGATCGG
>VGXE01000164.1 GCA_016873455.1 Nitrospira sp.
AGCCCCGAGGGAGTGGCCGCCACGTATGGACTCAAAGGCGTGACCAAAGTCGCGTATCACGGAGACATCGAATTCGGTCCTGCAGAGGCGCGCATGTCGAACTGCGTCCTTTCAAATACGCGAACCAAACCTCCCTTGTCAATAATGTCGCACCGCGCAATATCTCTAGACGTGTCATCAAACAAACGACTTGCCGAAGTGTTCCGTGCAATTCCTAAGGTTTCCCATCCGCGCTCACGGCACGCCCTTGCGAAGTGAGAGCCAATCATTCCGGTAATACCTGTGATGAGAGCTTTCATACCGTTTCAAACTTGATGAGATAAGAAATAGAAGGGATGGACAGCGCGTTACACAACAACACTACTTATCGACTTGCGCCGGGTCTGCTTAGTTGCCATCGCGCGTTCGATTTCCTTGTATAGTGACACGGCAACGAGCTGAGGTTTGAATTGTTCTTCGTAGGTTTTCCGGCCGCCCCGCCGGATGGCCGCATTCAGCTCGGCATCCGTGGCGGCCCGACGAATCAGCGTGGCAATTTCCAGCAAGGTTTCGCCAACCAGCGTATTTTCCATGTGTACGATCTCGGGGATCGTCTTGACGCTGTTGACGTGCACGACCAAGCAGTGACTCATCGCCCATGCCATAACATGGCGGGTGTACGCAGCCAGGTGCCGGCCCGTATTGTTGAGGAACAAAAACACGCTGGCCGAATTCAGCTCCCTGTCCAGGTCTTCGATGAATCCCCGGCGGACGATCCGTGGATGCTGGAGCAGTGACCTCACCGCTGGAACCGGCTCGCCCCCCCCAATGACGTGCATCTCATAAGGCACTCCGTCCATCACTTCATCGAGAACGGGCATTAACTCGCCCAGGTATTTGAGCCCATAGGTGCTGCCGGTCCTGTTCAGGTAGCCGACATGGCCGATGATCTTGACCGGCCCCTGAGCTCCGCCGGGGTTGAATTCCGGTGATGCGCCGGCCTCGGCAGGATCGCTCCAGGTATTTCGGATGTACGTCGATCGGCGATGTCCGTGCTCACGATAATATTGTATATTCGTCGCCGTGACATTGCCGATCACGTCAAGATCGCACATCAAGCGCGCGTGCGCCTGCTTGAACTGTGCCAGCCACAGCCTGTCATACAGATATCGAACGCTTCGCTTCCAGATTCCTTCCGATCGGGACCCAGCGTTCAAGTCGGTTCTGAACAAGTCCGAGTCCGACATGCGCGCCTCTGCAGGACCGAATTCGATGTCTCCGTGATACGCGACTTTGGTCACGCCTTTGAGTCCATACGTGGCGGCCACTCCCTCGGGGCTCCATATCGTCAGGATTGCGTCCGGAGATATTTGCGGCAGACGAGCGGCCATCTCATCACGAACGCGCGTCACCGGATAGACATCGCTGACTCGTACCATACCGCTCAGAAACCTCGCGAGTTTTCCGACTCGCTCAACCATGCCGGGCACCTGCCGTCCATTGAGATAGTCATGAGGATAAATCGCCGGCAAGACTCGCACGCCCAGCGACTCAAGATTCTTCAATTCCTCGGTCTCCTCCGGGCTCAGCGCATTCACTGTGCGCCATTTGTTGAAAATAATTTGTAACGAAAGTTTCGCCCCGCAAGAGAGGAGTCCCGTCAGGAGCTCATAGAGCACGATGTTGACGGCGGTCACGCCGCCAAGACCGTGCCTGCGATGAGGCACATCGCTGGCGAGCACAAGGAGATTCATTCTGCACCCTTTCGATTCGGTTTGGCCCGACCGTCAGCGTTCAATCCTGAGGTTTGGCATCGGTATGTTGGTCATACCATCGCGCCG
>VGXE01000165.1 GCA_016873455.1 Nitrospira sp.
ACCCGTCTCTCCAAGTACCGCACCCATCGATTGACCGACGGACTATGGAACGGCACCTTCGATGCACCCTCGGCTAGCGTGGCTAAGGCGGGGATTGCGTTCGTCGCCGAAGACGAGAATCATCCCATTCAACTGCGAGCGTGGAGGGATCGAAGCGAGTGCCAGTTGGTGACTTCTCCAAGGGACCCCCACAACAAGGGGGAGGTGGGAGACGTTTTCTCGAATCCACCGGAGGGAGTGGCGATGGTCATCACGAATCCACGTACCAAGGACGGCTGCCCACTTGAGGTGCGGAGTAAGGGGGGCGATCCATCTGCACTGCTGCTGGAGGTCAACGCCCTACCCGAGACCGAAGCGACGGCCAATCTTCCCCGTCTTGAGACGCTCCTTGGCGAAGCCCGAGGTTCCCGATCACCTCCGACACCCTCGCCACGGGGGTCTGAAGACGCGCTGAAGGCTGACGCGCACACGACCGATGACTGCAGCGAACTTCCAGAAACCAGTTACACCGAAGGCAGGAAGAACGGACCGATCGTGCACATTCCCATGAGAGGCACGGTGGGATTCTGTGACATGGAGGAGCCCTTCTTTACGGCGTCGGACTTCACGCGAGCCATACGCTCCGCCGGAGCTTCGGGTGCGTCGGCGATAGTCCTCGACATCGATAGTCCTGGCGGTCGTGTGGATACCGAACACGAGATCATCAGGGAGCTGCTGCTGGCCCAGCGCCTCGGTTACCGAGTGATCGCCAATGTGCGCACCGCGTACAGCGCCGCCGGACTGATCGCAATGTCGTGCAAGGAAATCATCGTGCATCCCGGTGCAGGCATCGGTGCCGCCGTGACCTGGAATGGCATGGAGAGTCTCGACAAGATGCTCATGAGTGATCCGGCGCTGAAGGCGAAGATGGAGTCTCCCGGACTCGCACTGCAGCGGGAAATGTCTGAGGTCTCCGGGCACCCCGCCTGCATCACGGGGGCGATGCGTTTCCACAAGGAGCAGCTTTGGTGGAGTCCGAACGGCGGCTTCAGCGACAAGTCCACTGGAGCCAAGGACGAGATATTGTTGGACAACGAGACGAGTGTGCTGACGCTCAACGCGTCTGAGATAGTGAAGTACGGGCTCGGCTACGAGTGTCTGCTGCCCACCGACATCCCAGCGATACTCCAGCTTGAGGGTCGGGAGGAGCAGGACCTTGAAGCCACGATGGACTGCACGCCCAAACAGTGTTCCGAGATCCTAAAAAAGTACGGCGGTGACGAGAATGCTGCTTGGCCTGAGCTGGAAACCGTGTTGAGAAGACCCTGAGTATTCTGACCGTCTCACTTTACCGACCGCATGCTCTTCACTTTGATTCCTCGGTATCTCGGGTTGTAGTCCGCCATCCGAGGAAGCGAGACCATCGAAAACCTTTGACGGATCATCACAGGAGAGCTTCCCTGCAGGCGTCACCTACAGCATGCCCTCCGTCTCCTGCCAACCCAACCTTCTCTGCGATGGTAGTGCCCAGGTTCCGCTAGCCGGTGAAGGTCGTGGCGCGTGCGCGGCGAAAATCGGCCTGAGCGCGGAGTCTGGAGCCTCCTCGGCTAATCTGATGTCTTACCTGTCGCAGGAGCGCAAGCCATGCCCCCCCTCACCACCGTCGCCCCTCACGCCATCGGCATGTCCAGCAAGGAGATGATCGACGCGTGCCTGAAGCACAGCCTGTTCTCGTGGAGCGCAACGGGCAAGGTGGATCCCATCCCGGTGGCCCGCGCCGAGGGCATCTACCTCTATGGGCCCGAGGG
>VGXE01000167.1 GCA_016873455.1 Nitrospira sp.
TTCAGCTCCATCAACCGCTTGAGACGGTTATTCCGATTGATCACGCGCCGATAGAGATCGTTCAGATCGGAGGTGGCAAACCGGCCGCCGTCGAGGGGAACCAACGGCCGCAATTCCGGCGGCAGCACCGGGATGACGTCCAAGACCATCCACTCCGGCTTGTTCCCTGACTTGCGGAACGCCTCGAGCACTTTGAGCCGCTTGGCGTATTTCTTCTTCATGGCGGACGATGTCGAGGCCTTGGCTTTTGCCTGGAGCTCGTCCCACAACGTATTGATATCGATCTTCCTCAGCAATTCCCTGATGGCCTCCGCGCCGATGCCGACCTTGAACCCGGTGGAGCCGAATTCGGACTGCAACGATCGCAGCTTCTCCTCAGTCACCAACTCTTTCTCCGCCAGATCGGTTGAACCGGCGTCGACGCAGACATAGCTTTCAAAATAGAGGATTTTTTCCAGGTGCTTCAGGCTCATGTCGAGCAAGGTCCCAATGCGGCTCGGCACGCCCTTCAGAAACCAGATATGCGCGACCGGGGCAGCCAGCTCGATGTGCCCCATGCGCTCCCGGCGCACTTTCGATTGAATGACCTCGACGCCGCACTTGTCGCAGACAATCCCTCGGTGCTTCATGCGCTTGTACTTGCCGCAATTGCACTCCCAGTCCTTGATCGGGCCGAAAATCTTGGCGCAGAACAGTCCGTCTTTTTCCGGCTTAAACGACCGGTAGTTGATCGTCTCCGGCTTCTTGACCTCACCATACGACCAGGACCGGATTTTTTCCGGCGAGGCGATGCGGATGCGCATCGAATCGAACGACACCGAATCCCGCTGTTTTTCGAACAATGTGTATACGCCTTCCAAGGTAGTGACCTCCTCCGATGCCGGCCCTGAGCCGGCACACACGCGGTTAGTCTTGCGTCTTGACCAGCTCGACGTCGAGCCCCAGACTTTGCAGTTCTTTGACCAAGACGTTGAACGACTCGGGCAACCCCGGTTCGAGGAACGGCTCCCCTTTCACGACCGCTTCATACATGCGTGACCGACCCGGCACATCGTCGGACTTGACCGTGAGAAATTCTTGCAGCGTCGAGGCGGCGCCGTACGCCTGCAACGCCCACACTTCCATTTCACCCAATCGCTGGCCGCCGAACTGAGCCTTACCGCCCAGGGGTTGCTGTGTCACAAGCGAATAGGGGCCGATGGACCGTGCGTGGATCTTGTCATCGACCAAATGGTGCAATTTGAGCACGTACATATAACCGACGGTCACAGGACTCCCAAAGGGCTCACCCGTCTTGCCGTCGACCAACTGACTCTGTCCGCTCGGCGGCAGCTTGGCCTTCTTGAGCAGATCCTTGATTTCCTTTTCCGACGCCCCGTCAAACACCGGGCTGGCCACCTGGATGCCCAGCGCTTTGGCCGCCCAGCCGAGGTGGGTTTCGAGGATTTGTCCCACGTTCATACGCGACGGCACGCCCAAGGGATTCAACACGATCTCCACCGGTGTTCCATCCGGCAGATAGGGCATATCCTCTTCCGGCAACACCCGCGAGACGACGCCTTTGTTCCCGTGACGACCCGCCATCTTGTCGCCGACCTGAATCTTCCGCTTCATCACGATGTAGACTTTGACCAGCTTGATGACGCCGGGGGGCAATTCATCGCCCCGTTTCAAACGCCCGACCTTCTCGTCATAGAGCGTCTGAAGAATTTCGATCTGCTCCTTCGCGCGCCGC
>VGXE01000168.1 GCA_016873455.1 Nitrospira sp.
CGAGAAAACAGATCAGAGCGAAACAGCATAAACATGCCCCCGACCCAGTCCGCCGCAAAGGGGGCATCCCCCAAAGCAAACCGGTAGCGGCCATTGCCCGGGCCGATGAACTTGGCCACCAGGCTAGACGGGACTGGAAAATATCGAATACTGTCTTCGACCCCACCCTCGGGACCGATGACGGCGGGTGCCACGACACCGCACTTTTCTGACTCCAGTACCTGCAACAACATGGGAAACGGGTTAGACGAAAAACGGATATCCGGGTTGAGTACGCAATAACAATCACCCTGGCAATGCGCAAAAGCGGCATTGTGATTGGCACCGAAGCCCTTCGGCGTGGCGTTGTCGATAACCGCCACCCGCTCGTCAGGTGGAAACAGCATCAGCTCGGGAATGTTCCGTGTAACGACAACCCGAGCCACTTCAGGGTACTCCAGCAGTTGCGTTACCAAGCGCTCCACCATGGCACCGTGGCCGTGACTGACAATGGAGACAAAAATCATGCGCGCCCCAGAATTCGATTCCAGGCAAACACAGCCCCACGGCGCAGATCACCGCTAGTTATTCGACCTGCCAAAGTGACACCCGATCCCCACAGAATGGCCAGGGGCCGGGGTAAACGCAGGATAGGGGCAACCCAGAAGTGAAACACCCAGCGGTTACCGAAACGAGAAGAAAAATGCCCATAGGTAGTGGACAAATCCTCCTGCCGCGCTAATCTCTGCCGCAACAGGTAATAGGGGTAATACCCCATCAACAGCCTAGTGGACTGTAACGCGCGAATCCGTAGTGATGCGGTGGGCCGGATCACGGTAGACCCACTTTACGGGTTTGGGCGCGAGGTTGTATTGGCGGATGTAGCGCATGAGTTTTCGCTTGAGATCAGCGACGGAGTTGAAGACGCCACGAGCAATGACATCACGCTCGATCTTGGCGAACCAGATTTCCACTTGATTCAGCCAGGAAGAGTAGGTCGGGGTGAAATGAAGGCGAACGTTCAAGTGCTGGGCGAGGAACTCATCGACCGCCTTGGTCTTGTGGGCCGAGAGGTTGTCGCAAATGACGTGGATCTCTTTGCGTTTGGGTTGATGAGCGACGATGTCGGCGAGAAACGCGACGAACTCAGCGCTGGTATGGCGCGCCGCGGTCTTGCCCAGCACCTCACCGGCCTTGGTATTGAAGGCCGCATACAGCGAGAGCGTCCCATGCCGGTAGTACTCGAAGCCGTGACGCTCGAGCCGCCCCGGGGAAAGCGGCAGCACCGGATCGAGCCGGTCAAGCGCCTGGATGGCGGTCTTCTCGTCGACGCAGAAAACCGCGGCATGCGCCGGGGGATTCAAGTACAGCCCGATCACATCCGCAGCCTTGGTCTCGAAATCCGGATCGTCGGAGGCCATGTAGCGCTCAAGCCGATGCGGCTTCAAGCCGTGCTTCGCCCAGATGCGCGCCACCATCATGTGCGAGATTCCCAAGGCTTCGCCGAGCTTGCGAGTGCTCCAGTGCGTAGAGCCGTCGCTAGGCGCCTTTTGCGTCCAGGCGAGCACTCGCGCCTCGAGCTTGGCGGCGTCTTCAGCGGGCTCGCTGCCCCGGTGCCGTGCGTAAAGGCCCGCCATACGCTCGCGCTCAAAGCGCCTCTTCCAGCGGTTAATGTAATCGGGTGTGCACGGCAAGCGTTCGCCGATCGTGCTCCAGCTCAACCCTTCATCGAGCATGATGATCAGCCGCGCACGC
>VGXE01000169.1 GCA_016873455.1 Nitrospira sp.
TGGAACTGCTACCGGGCGTCGCGGGAAAGCGCCTGGCGGCGGCGCTGCGCGCCTCCGGCATCGACGACCTGCGCGATGCGCCGGAAGAGCAATTCGAGAACGACCTGTTTCACCGCATCTGGCAGGCGACGGCGTCGGGCGAGGCGTTTCTCGATCCGGCGGCGGCCGGTGAGCTGAAGCGGCTGGGCTGGCCTAGGCACTACCTGGATTTCGAATCGGTCCAGTTTGCCGTGCCCATCTGGGCCGGCACCCGCCCCTATCAGCAGGTGGTGTTCCAGTGGTCCTGCCACACGGAATCCAGAGACGGCAATGTGATGCACCGGGAGTTCCTGGAAACCGGCGGCGGGGATCCGCAGCGCCGCTTCGCCGAAAGCCTGCTGGCTGCGCTGGACGACGTCGGGCAGGTGTTCGTTTACAACCAGAGCTTCGAGGCGACGCGGTTGAAGGAGCTGGCCGAGCGGTATCCGGACCTGGCCAAAAAGCTGAAGGGGATTGCCGGGCGGATGGTGGATCTGCTGCCCATCACGCGCCGCCACTACTACCACCCGGAAATGAAGGGCTCCTGGTCGATCAAGGCGGTGCTGCCGACGGTGGATGCCGAACTCTCATACTATGGCCTGGATACGGTGGCCCATGGACAGGAGGCGCAGGTTGCTTACCTGGAACTGATGGCGCCGGACATTCCAAACGAGCGGAAGGCGGAACTGGAGCGCGGATTGCTGGAGTATTGCAGGAGGGATACGCTAGCGCTATTCAGGCTGTGCAGAATGCTTTCTCAGGAGAAAGATCCCAGATGAGCCCCAGAGGAATAATTCGCGCCGGGACAATCAAAGAGATGAAAGCGGCAAGCGGAGAATGGCTGATTGTTGATGTTGGTTTTTCTGCAACGAGAAAGAGCTGTGGCTACCGCGATGTCGCGGGGACGGCTATGGAGGTCACCTTCAGCGATCTCATTGAAAGAATCCTGAAAGAAGCAAAGAAGGAGACAGACCGTCCGCTCAATCTGCTTTTCGAAGCTCCACTGTCCATTGCTTTCAATGAGAAAGGCAATCCAACAGCGAGAAGCATCGAAAAACGCGACGAAAAAACACGTTACTGGTACTTCGGATTGGGCTGCAGTGTGCTGGTCGCCACTACTCATATCCTGAAGAAGATTGTGGATTCGAAGCCAACCAGGGAAATTCATCTGTTTGAAGGCATGGCTTCCTTCAAGACCCGTGATCAAGGGCATACCCACCGTGACGATGTAGCACGATTGTTCAATGCCCTCAAATCCCCTGACGGAATCGCCGAAAAAGTCGATCCGAAAAAATTGCGCAACAAGAAAACTGACCGGCTTGAATCTGCATTCAAAGTTTCCGGGATGGATTTCGGGGTACCGCCAGTGCTCAACCTTCTGGACTAGAAGGTTGAAGTAACTCCGCCCTCAGCATCTGCGAAATCCGGTCATCCGGATCCAGCGCGAGCGCCTTCTCGACCCATTCCAGCGCCTCCTTCCGTCGGCCCAGCGCGCGCATGCAGGCCGCCCCATGTTGGCCGCGGCGCCGGGATTGTCCGGCTCGATTTCCGCGGCCCTTCTTGCTGCCACAAGCGCTGGTTGAGATCGCATCACCGTCCATTAGCGAGTCCGCTTCTTGATGCGAGCTTTGCCATTCGTGGTTTCGTCGTGTGATCGTCCTGCCGCTCGCGTACC
>VGXE01000170.1 GCA_016873455.1 Nitrospira sp.
CGCGGCGATTTCCCGCTTCGCGCCTCCCACAGTCCGTCGTGCTCCCGACCGCTTCACGGACAGCTCCGGACCCGTGTTGAATCCAAATCAGGAGTCAGGAGTCAGGAGTCAGGAGTCGCGTCCCCATCACGTCCGTCGGCTCCTCACCGGAATGTTGGGGTGTCCAAATCAAGATCCCATTGCCATCGAATACGGGCATAAAGATATACTTGGCCCTTTCCGCAACCTCGTCTAAGAACGGCTCCTGAATGCGATCACCAGCCGTCGCTTGCAATCCCGCCGCACAGACTCCCGTCCCCCAATGCCGAATTGCGTCGCTAACCGAAGTGTCAATGATGTCGGGTCCAGCCAAAGCGGGTATAAGGACGTGGTAGATCTCTTCTTCACCGTAACACGATATCGGAGGAATTGTTCCCCAGGACCAATAGTCCGCAGTCTTGCGAATGTTATCTGAGTTCTCGCAAACGACCATTGCGTCCGAACGCGACTGCAAATACTTCGCGACGAATGCCTTCAATCGGTCCTTCGAGGACGGGCCGGCGATGTGTTGTGTAACGTCACCTGGCCAGGGCTGTGAGTACCGATAGGCCGACAATTGATCGGGATCAACCCACGGTTCAACAAAGGCAATCATACTCCCGCTCGTTGTCGGGAAGTGCGCCAGCAACTTGCGCGAAAGCGAACGACTATGAGCGCATACACGTAGGTTCTCTCGGATCCATTCACGTGCCTTGGAGTCATTGTCAGCGAGATGTAGTATTCGAGAATCCGCCATCGTTTCTGTGACCTGTGGCTGCGGTAGAGACGCGATGAACGTGGCAACAACCATCACGCGATGATATTGCCATGGATGTCTGGTTCGGACTTGTACCACTCGGGATCGATGATGATGAGGGGAGTGATAAAGAGGTGACGCAACAGTCCTGGAATTATTGGTGTATGGGGTTGATCGCGCACTGCGGGTTGCTTGGGAGGCAACTTGGGGCATAGGATGATCGGCACGACAGGAACAAGGAGTCGTGGATCAAGACTCGGTCTGTTAGGCTTGTTGTCGGGATTCGGTACCCACTTGCCAGGACCTGGAAAGTAGTCGTACTCATTACCTCCAGGAAGCCAAAGCCCCCAATGCGGTCCCTTTGGAGGCTTATGATTGAGGTCGGGATGCAGTTCCTCGCCTCTGGGACCTTTCCAATGGCCATCATACCCACCCGGCTGGTCGGGTCCCGCCCATTTCCAATCTGGGCCGGGCGGCGTTTCCGGGGTTGGCGGAATTGGAGGGGTGGGCCAAGCCGATTCGCGTGATTCTCGTGCCTTTCGCTCTCTTTCCTTGTCTCGAACGATCGAATCTTGGCGAATGCCAATTCCCTCTTGCAGCCCCATAGGATCCGTTGACAAGTTCGGATGATTCCCCACGTACCGATCGACATTCGCATCGCCCGCCGCGAAGCCGAGCGGATCCTCGCTGATAAACCGTCCGGTGAGGGGGTCAAAAAAGCGGGCCCGATAGTAGTACAGGCCCGTTTCCTCGTCCCGCTCGCGGCCCGTGTAGCCGAACAGGAAATCCACGGCCCCGTTCGTCTCCGACGTCACCTTCCCAAAACTGTCGTACTTGATGTGATTGAGGACGCTGCCCGTTTCGTCGACCAGGTCGCGGATCGTGCCCTGGTTGTCGGCCAATGGCCACACGACGT
>VGXE01000171.1 GCA_016873455.1 Nitrospira sp.
CACGGTCATTAGTCCCTTACCAACAAGATTGTATGCAAAAAGATGACGATTTTTGAATTAAGCGGCGAGGCGGCCTCTGAGCAGAGGAATGATGGCCATTTCTCGAAGTTTGAGGGCGACAGTGATGATCCTCTTGCCGAGGGCGGTAAGGTAGTACTTGTAGGTTCTGCGTATTTTCTTGATGAGTCCGTGTTTGTAGAGGCGTTTAATGAGGACGGAAAGTTGGCGTCCTGTTTTGGAAGGGAAGACTTGTTGGAGTTGGCGGTTGGTGAAACCGCTGATGTTGAATTCTCCGCGGAGCAGGGCGCGGAACAATTCGAGATCGTCTCCGTGAAAGAGATTGAATCCCCGATAGGTCCGGTCACCGTCATGGACGGGTTTGGAGATTTTCTTGAGGTCATCCAGGGGCGGGGTGGGGTCATCAATGGCGGAGATGAACTCAAGGTAGCGGCGGTTGCTGTCGCGCAGGATGGTGAGCAGGTCCGTCAGGCTGTAAATGGTCTTCCTGACCGGCGCAACGGCCATGGAGGCGGGGCCGTCACGGTGTTCTACCTTCCGGTAGTGCTTGAAAAAGGACACGTCATTGGCGGTCGTTTCGATCCGCAGAATTATGCCGTGCTTGTCATACATCTTGATGGAAGCTTCGCGCATATAGTGCTTGATGCGGGTGCCTTCGATTCGGGTATGGAAATCGTTTCCGAGTTCGCCTTCGTACGCGCCGGTGAGTTTGCGTCCCAAGAAGGTGGCCACGTTCTCGGGCTTTACGGCGTGGATAGCCGTGCGAACCAGTTCTTCGTAGATGGGCTGAAGGTCGCTTTGGCGGCGAAAGACAATGTCCATGGCGTACTCCACCTGCATGAGGCTCCAGTGATACGAGCCGAAATGGCGGATTACGGGGCAGTAGATTTGGGCGATGCGGTCCAGTCGCTTGTGCAGCCGGTCGGGGCGAATGCTGTCGGCCAATTGCTGTGCCTTTTTCCAGTCGGCGATTTCCGAAAAGGCATTGTCCATCAGGGTATAAGCGATGCCCTTCTTGGCCAGCTTTGCGGCCAGTTCGTTATGGCCGTTGTAATAAAACTGGAGCCGGAACGGCGCCCACGTGGGCACGCGGAGATAACACAGGCCCAATTCCGGGTCAACGAAGTAGAAGTAATAGTGGATGCATTTTCCCGAATCCCACCGCAGGAACGTCTTGCCGGTCTTCTTGTCGTGCCAAGGCTGGTAAGAATCACAGGGTTCCATGGCGGAGAAAATATGGACCAAACCCGGCCGCTCGCCGCGTTTCTCAAGGATTGCTTTGATGCGCTCTTCTTTGCGGAAGTTCTTCTTACGGATGAACTCGATTTCCAAGCCATTTTCCTGGGCGAGTCGCTCAGCGTTGGCCCGAATCTCATCGCGAAAAGAGGAAGCCCACTGGGCATAATCGAAGATGCGCATCTGGTGGATGTAGAAAAACGTGGTGGCAGCCTCCGAGTGGCCAATAGCCGGGCACGTGCCCGTGATTACCACACGGTCATAGCAAGACAAGACCCCGCGGATTTTACCGGCATGACGTTCCGTAAACAGCTGCACGACAGGCGCCTCCAACCGCAAATGGAATGCTCATGCTTATACACCTGTCACGCAGCATGAATAAAACCTGTTTGGTTCCGGCTATGCCGGGTTAGGGGGTGTTCGGGTGCGCA
>VGXE01000172.1 GCA_016873455.1 Nitrospira sp.
TTGACGGCCGCCAACGCCACCTGGGCCTTGAAGGTCG
Organism: Nitrospira sp.; assembly: GCA_016873455.1. Taxonomy (GTDB): domain Bacteria; phylum Nitrospirota; class Nitrospiria; order Nitrospirales; family Nitrospiraceae; genus Nitrospira_D. The sequence continues at coordinate 38 of VGXE01000172.1, forward strand.
CTCCGTGATTCCGTCTCGTTCTCTTCATCGCCTTGCTCCTCTGGTTCGCCACCCCTCGGTGACATGGGTGAAGCCAGGCTACCACTTACCACACTGTCCGAATTTCCAGAGCCCCCTCTTTCTCTCAAGACGATCCTATTCCTATGAAAGAGGCTTCTCGGATGGAACGGTCCTGCCGACGTCCAGCAGAATGGCCACGAGCATGTCACTCATGACGTTCACGGCGGATCGGGCTCGGGCGATGATCCAGTCCACGGTCATGATCAAGGGAATCGCGGCGACGATGACGTGATCCGGCAGTCCGGCGGCCGCAAGAACGAGCGGGAGCACGATCATGCCCGCTTCTGGAATGCCGGCCACACCGGCGCCGGCGATGATGGACGCCACGACGATCACGATCTGTTTGGACATCGGCAAGTCGTAGCCGAGTGCGTGAGCTAGAAACAGTGCCGCCATCGCTTCGTAGAGTGTAATGCCATCGTTGTTGAGATTTGTCCCAACGCAAGCGGCCAGGCGCGCCGACTGAGATGAAACGCGCATCCGTTCAAGGCAGCGCAACGTGATCGGCACGGTTGCCAGACTGCTGTTGCAAGACATGCCGGTCAAGATGGCATCGGCTCCTTGGCCGACGTAGACTCTGGGCGACTTCTTTCCGACGATCCACGCCACCATGGGATAATAGAGCAACGCATGGATCGCCAAGCCCAAAAGCATGGCGACGAGAAAGATCCAGAGCGCGGAGAACACCCCCATCCCTGATTTGCCGACGACGTGGGCCACGACACCGAACACGGCAAATGGCACCGTCAGAATTACCCACCAGAGTACGGTAACCATCCATCCATAGATGCGCTCAATGGCCGAGGCTATGCGATCAAGGGCTCCGCCGGCCTGGCCCATCTTGGTTCGTGCCCATCGCAGTGTCAGACCAAGCGCCAGGGCCAAGAGCACGACACCGATGATGTTGCTGCTGCGAAATGGGTCCGCAATCGTCCGTGGGATATAGACCAGGAGGTCTTCAAGCGGATGCTCCGACGGAGTGATGGCCGGCTTGAGACTCGTGCCTGGCACCACATGCAGTAAATCCTCAACATGGCCATGCCAGGATTTTCCAGGCTCCCAGAGATTCATGATCGTAAGGCCGATCATCATCGCCACGGAGACGTTGATCAGGCAAATCGTGATGAGCTTCGCGCCTTGACGCAGCGGCAAGCTGGCCCGGATCAGCGAATCCATGATGGCAAAGAAGATGAGGGGAACGGCAAGCGTCTTAAGAATCCAGACCACCCAGAGCCCGAGCTGGCCCAGTTGTTCATTCCGTAGGCCGTTCAGATAGGGTTCTTGCCCGAAGACCACGCCAAGCGTCGTCCCACAGATCACGGCGAGGAGCACTTGTGCGTATAAAGGGAATCGTTGCCGACCGGGTGCCTCCTGCATGAACACATCTCCAGTTGGTGCAGCTTAGCGGGTTTTCCGAGAAGAAACCACGCCTCTCTTGGGCAGTGTTCAGTGCTGATCTGAGGCCTTCATCCTAAGGAAGGTCTGATTAATTCACGTTTACACGAAGAACTCTGTTTCTGAATGGAGCACCACAGGTACTCTGCTGGAAATTCGCTAGGCCGGGAGCGT
>VGXE01000173.1 GCA_016873455.1 Nitrospira sp.
TCGACGGCCTCTTCGATCAGGTCGGTGCGTTGGTGGTCGTGATCCGGGTAGCCGAAGGCGCGACGGATGCCGAGACGCAGTCTCATGTGCTCGGCGGCGTCGATGAGGCCGGACAATACCTGGGGCTGCAGGTGCTGCTGGCAGCCCAGTCGGTGGTCAAAGTGACGCCGCGCATCCTGATTGCCCCGGGGTTTACGCATCAGCGCGCCCAAGACCCTGACTATCCGGATGACAGCCTTCGCCAACGGGCGAACCCGGTGGTGGCGGAACTGCTGAGTATCGCCGAACGCCTGCGCGCGGTGGTCATTGCCGATGGCCCCAACACCACCGATGCCGCCGCCATCGACTACCGTGCGGACTGGGATTCGCCGCGTATCTACGTGGTCGATCCCCACGTCAAGGTGATGAAGAACGGTGCGGTGGTGACTGAACCGGTCTCGGCGCGTGTTGCAGGTCTGATTGCCAAGATCGACAACGACCGGGGCTTTTGGTGGAGTCCTTCAAATAACGTCATCAACGGCATTGTCGGCAGTCACCGTCCGGTGGACTTTGCGCTCGGTGACCCCAATGCTCGGGCCAACCTACTCAACGAAAACGCAGTGGCGACGATCATCCAGGCGGATGGCTACCGTCTGTGGGGCAACCGCACCTGTTCCTCGGACCCCAAGTGGGCCTTCCTGAGTGTGCGGCGCACCGCCGATATGATCAACGAGTCGTTGCTTCGAACCCATCTTTGGGCGGTGGATCGCAACATTACCAAGACCTACGTCGAGGAAGTGACCGAAGGCGTCAACGCGTACCTGCGCCAACTCAAAGCCCAGGGCGCGATCTTGGTTGGCACCTGCTGGGCCGACCCGGACCTTAACTCGCCCCAGTCGATCCAGGACGGCAAGATCTACTTCAACTTTGACTTTACCCCGCCGTACCCGGCCGAGCACATCATTTTTCGCTCGCACCTGGTCGATGATTACCTGGAGGAGATGCTGTAATGGCTATCGAACTGCCCCGTGTGCTGAAAAACATGAACCTCTTCGTCGACGGTCGCGGCTACGCCGGACGTATCGACGAAATCCAACTGCCCAAACTGACCCTCAAAACCGAAGAGCACCGCGCCGGTGGTATGGATCTGCCGGTAGAGATCGATCTTGGCATGGAAAAGCTTGAAGCCGAGCTGACCATTGCCGACCACGACCCGGAGGTGTTCAAGCTCTTCGGCTTGCTGGATAACGCCGCGACGCAAATCACCATCCGGGGTGCTATCCAGGCCCAAGGCTCGGACGCTAAGCCCGTCATCGTCAATCTGCGCGGTGGCTGGAAGGAACTCGATGCTGGCACCTGGAAGCCCGGCGACAAAAGCACCCTCAAGGTGTCGGTAGCGGCCAGCTACTACAAGCTGACCATCGATGACGAAGAGTTGATCGAGATCGATGCCATCAACCTGGTCAGGAAGGTGGGCGGTACCGATCAGATGGAAGCCATCCGCGCGGCGATTGGTTTGTGATGAATGAGAGCGATAAGGAGCACACCCATGAGCACCGCTGAACGCATCAAACTGAATTTCCCCATCGAGCACGATGGCGTCCCCATTGCCGATATTGCCCTGCGCCGTCCCACGGTGGGCGATCACCTGGCCGCACAGAAGTCGTCTGGGACGGAT
>VGXE01000174.1 GCA_016873455.1 Nitrospira sp.
GCGCGAGCGTTTCTCACGCTCGTTTCGCTACTCATGTCAGCATTCTCACTTCCGATGCCTCCAGCAACCCTCACGGGTTCGCCTTCACAGGCCTACGGAACGCTCCGCTACCGCGTTGTCGGACGCAAGCGTCCGACAACACCCGCAGCTTCGGTGCATGGCTTTAGCCCCGTTACATTTTCGGCGCGGGACAGCTAATAGACCAGTGAGCTATTACGCTTTCTTTAAAGGATGGCTGCTTCTAAGCCAACCTCCTGGTTGTTTTGGCCGTCCTACATCCTTTCCCACTTAGCCATGACTTAGGGACCTTAGCTGGCGGTCTGGGCTCTTTCCCTCTCGGCGACGGATCTTAGCACCCGCCGCCTGCCTAGCCCTGCTGCACTCATCGGCATTCGGAGTTCGGTTAGGTTTGGTAAGGATCGCTCCCCCCTAGCCCATCCGGTGCTCTACCTCCGATGGTGATCGCAGGACGCTCTACCTCAATAGATTTCGCGGAGAACCAGCTATCTCCAAGTTTGATTGGCCTTTCACCCCTAGTCACAAGTCATCCCCGACTTTTTCAACAGGCGTGGGTTCGGTCCTCCATTGCGTGTTACCGCAACTTCAACCTGCTCATGACTAGATCACTTGGTTTCGGGTCTCATCCCGGCAACTCTACGCCCTCTTCAGACTCGCTTTCGCTCCGCCACCGCCTATCGGCTTCGGCTCGCTGCCAAGACGAACTCGCTGACCCATTATACAAAAGGTACGCCGTCACCCCACAAGGGGGCTCCGACTGCTTGTAGGCATCCGGTTTCGGGTCTCTTTCACTCCCCTCGTCGGGGTGCTTTTCACCTTTCCCTCACGGTACTTGTTCACTATCGGTCACCGAGGAGTACTTAGGCTTGGAGGGTGGTCCCCCCATCTTCAGACAGGATTACACGTGTCCCGCCTTACTCAAGGACCATCGAGAACTTATCCCGTACGGGGCTATCACCCGCTCTGGCAGGCCTTTCCAGACCTTTCCGGTTCCCTCTCGACGGCCACTGGCCTCGTCCGCTTTCGCTCGCCACTACTGACGGAGTCTCTGTTGATGTCCTTTCCTCCGGGTACTGAGATGTTTCAGTTCCCCAGGTTCGCTTCCCACGCCTATCAATTCAGCGCGGGATACCCCTCGCGGGGTGGGTTGCCCCATTCGGATATTCCCGGATCAATGCCTGCTCGCGGCTCCCCAGGACTTTTCGCAGCGTGCCACGTCCTTCTTCGCCTCTCGGTGCCAAGGCGTCCACCAAATGCCCTTTAGACGCTTGAACTCAACTCCATGCGCGGAGACCAAACCGCCAAGCCCAAGCTCGCGCCCAGGACCACGGCCAATCTCCTCGCTTCGTCTTTCGCGTCATCCCAACACATCCCCATCCCCGCCAAGCCCCAGACCCAGCTCGCGCCAAGCCCAGCTCCCGCCAGGAACAAAGACCATCAGGACAACGACGGTCTAACCCTCTTCACAATGTCAATCAGCGCCACCCGAGCCCCCCAGAACGCAACGCGCCCCAGGACCCCAGGCAAAAACCTCGAACAACAGATCGTCTCAAGAGCGCCTGGTGGAGGCGAACGGAATCGAACCGTCGACCTCCTGCTTGCAAAGCAGGCGCTCTCCCAACTGAGCTACGCCCCC
>VGXE01000175.1 GCA_016873455.1 Nitrospira sp.
TATTAGGCGCGCCGCCAGCGTTCGTTCTGAGCCAGGATCAAACTCTCAAATAGGTGTTCTCTAAATTTGGACCAAGGGCCACCACTTCAATACACCTTACACCTTGCTCAACTTCCTCTATTCAGTTTTCAAAGAACGATCGCGCTCATCACGCGAGCCGCGCACTATACATCTGCGCGCCATCGCATGTCAAGGGACCCGCTCGAAAAATTTTCGGGTAGTTTCCCTTTAAGCAACCACCGCACCGTGACTCGCCGTCAGGCGCGGTCAACAGGCAGGAGCACAAGCACGACTTACGGGGGACAAGATAACAAGACAGCCGATGAGAGTCAAGGGGATATTCCATGTATAATAGCGCGCCATGGAATTCCCCTTCTTCAAACGCCGCACGCTGCTCCAGCTGGCAGGACTCGGCAGTCTGGCCGGCCTCACTGGCGGCTGCGATGCCGTCGGCGGCGTCTTCGGTCGCATGTTCGCCGTGCCGCCACGCGACACCACCTACTTCACTCCGACCTCAAAATTTTATGTGGTGAATTACGCCGACGGCGCCGTCTCTGCGTCACGAGAAGTCAATATCGAACAGTGGAAACTGCACATCAAGGGTGCCGTGAACACTCCCATGTCACTAGGCTGGAGAGAATTCTTGAATCGCCCCTCACACGATCAGGTCTCAACGCTCATGTGCATCGACACACTCCCGGGCGGAGACAGTTTAGGCACCGCCACCTGGCGCGGCATTTCACTCAAGAAACTGTTACTGGATTGCGGCGCCGATACGGAAACGGCGCGCGACGTGGTCTTTCGCGGCATCGACGGCTACGACGACAGCATCCCCTTCACCCGTGCGATGCAGGATGATGTGATGCTGGCCTTCCTCATGAACGGCGAAAAGCTGACGCGCGAGCACGGCTATCCGATCCGGCTCATCGTGCCGGGGCTCTATGGGATCAAGAACGTGAAATGGATCGTGGAGATTGAAGTCTACCCCGGAGACTACAAGGGGTACTGGCAGCGCAAAGGCTGGACCGACGACGGCACCATCAAGATTTTTTCGCGCATTGACTCACCAGGGCATTACCAAACTTTGCGCGGCCCCGAACAGCAGTTCCGCGGCATCGCCTTTGGTGGCCCCAACTCCATCGGCAAGGTGGAAATCAGCTTCGACAACGGCCGCACCTGGAACGAGTGCGGCATTGAAACACCGATGTCGCCCTATTCGTGGGTGATCTGGCGCTATGCCTGGCGGCCGCCGAAACCGGGCAAGTATCAAACCGTCGTGCGTGCAACCGACACCAAAGGGCAATTGCAGATCGCCGAGATCGTGCGCCCGCAACCAGCCGGCGCCAGCGGGTATCACACCATCGTGGCAGAAGTAGAGTCTATCGGATAATCGAATCCGACTGTACTCGATCCGGCCAACCCTCGTTCGGCATCTTACTCGAGGGAGGAAATTGGATGCTGTATTTGCTGCCTGAGCCACTCTGCCGCCTGCTGCACATCCGTTCGTGAGGCCAGCGCGCTTTCGGAGGTCTTGTCAATAGGTGTGTAAATGAGGTTCAGGCGGCGGTCCTCTCGGACTGATCGTTTCTGTCGCGGTTCACACTTCCTGACCGTCTCATTTTCCCATCCTTGAACGGCACACCGGCGGCGAC
>VGXE01000177.1 GCA_016873455.1 Nitrospira sp.
GGTATCGCGGGAACAACGGCTCATCCGCAACGGTTAGCAGCCCTTGGCGGAGCTTCTCAGAAGGAATCGTCGGTAGGTAGCACTGATAACCCTGCCGGTGGAGGTTGTCCAGGGCGCACTTTTCCTGCCTGGGCTTGGTATGAACGAGATACCAGTGCATCGCCACCTCCGAAGGTTATCTTTATTGTCGGCATTTTACCCCTCGGTATTGCAGCGCGGCAACGACATTCCCATCGGTCATTTCATCTGGCTTTTCTACTCGGTGGCGGATTTGCCTTCCTAGTCTTGGTTTTCGGTGTCATTTTCGGAATCGGGAGGCGTGCTTTCCGCAGCCGGTTGGTCGTTGTTGCTGTCGGGGTCGTCTTCAAATTCGCCATCGGCCTCCAGTTGCTGCTGCACCGCCTCCTCCATGCTGACCGTATTCACCACCAATTCGAAATGCTCGAGGATTTCCGGCTCGTGCCGGGTGATGTAGCTTTTGACGGCATCATTGCCGAGCAGCTTGGTCAAGTAGCCCTTGGCGACCACCAGATTCAGTAGGTCGGAACCGTAGTTTTCTTCGGCGTCCTTGTACTGAGTCTGGACCTGGCTCATTTCTTTCTCCAGTTTGACGATCTGCTCGATGGGAGCCAGTTGCTTGTCGCGCTCGGTCGGTTTGAAGTCGGTGCGCTGCTCTGGCGGTGTAGCTTTCAGCAGTGCGTCGGCATGCGCGACCGTGATGGTGTTGCTGGCCACCATCAATTCCACCGCCTCCACCTGCCGGGCGGCCTTCATGTTACGCAGCACCCGGGTCACGTCGGGCGTGAACTGCTTGTCCTGCAGTCGGGCGATCGCGTCCGGGCAAATGCCTTCGAGCAGATTGATGCGCCGGTTAATGGAGCTCAGGTTCACGCCAAAGGCCCGGGCCAGGCGTTCCTTGCTGACGCCACGATCGATGGCGCGGCGGATCATGTAGTGCTCCTGGATGGTGGAGAGCCGGTTGATGCGGTGGTTGTAGGTGTAGGTCTCGTCGTCCTTGGCGATCAGACAAGGGGCTTCGTGCACACCCAGGTCTTTCAAGGCCAGCACGCGCAGATGGCCATCGAGCAGGATGAATTCCGGCTTGGCCGGATCGTGCTGGATCACGGACAGGGGCTCGATCAGGCCGATCTCATGGATGGAGGAGACGACCTGCTTGTACTTGCGCGTACTCATCACCCCGTCCGGGATGCGCTTGCTGGGCATCAAGGTGTCAAGTGGAATTTGATAAGTCTCCAGATCGAAGCCGAGCAAAGTGTTGAGCGGGGCCGTGGGCAGGTTCGGACCCTCCTCAGCCTCATCCGCCTGATGGATGCCGGGGTACATCGGCGTGATTTTGGGTTTTGCCAGTTGTGCGTTCATCGCGGGGTTCATACGGGGGCTCCATTCAGGTTGTCGATGCGCTCGGCCAAGTATTTGGGCAGGGTGTCCAACCCCTCGGCGCGCAGCAGGTTGACGAAATGCTCGTCGGCAAACAGCTTCTTCAATCCTTGCACCACCAGCAGCAGGCGCTGGTGGGCGTGCTCGGCCGGCATCGAGCCGCTCTACGGCATCAGCGTCGCCCGCACGATCATGGAAGATATCCGGCTAGAAAGCCTGCACCCTCAGTTCGTGGCACAC
>VGXE01000178.1 GCA_016873455.1 Nitrospira sp.
TCCCAAGTACGGCGGGACACGTGAAACCCTGTCGGAATCCGGGGGGCCCACCCTCCAAGGCTAAATACTACTCGATGACCGATAGTGAACCAGTACCGTGAGGGAAAGGCGAAAAGAACCCCGACAAGGGGAGTGAAATAGACACTGAAACCGCTTGCTTACAAGCTCCGGGAGCACTACGCGCAAGCAGTGTGACCGGGTGCCTTTTGCATAATGAGTCCGCGAGTTGCTCTGTGCGGCGAGGTTAAGCCGGGAGGCGAAGCCGAAGCGAAAGCGAGTCCGAAGTGGGCGACATAGTCGCACGGAGCAGACCCGAAACCTTGTGATCTATCCATGTCCAGGCTGAAGTCGAGGTAACACGAGATGGAGGGCCGAACCTACTGTCGTTGAAAAGGCAAAGGATGAGGTGTGGATAGGAGTGAAAGGCTAATCAAACTGGGAGATAGCTGGTTCTCCCCGAAACATATTTAGGTATGGCCTCGCGCGGTCGAAACCGGAGGTAAAGCACTGAATGGGCTAGGGGTCTTACCAGATTACCAAACCCAATCAAACTCTGAATGCCGGTCTAGTAGCGCGGGAGACAGGCTGCGGGAGATAAGTTTCGTAGCCGAGAGGGAAAGAGCCCAGACCATCAGCTAAGGTCCCTAAACGTACGCTAAGTGGAAAAGGTTGTGGGAGCGCGTTGACAGCCAGGAGGTTGGCTTAGAAGCAGCCACCCTTCAAAGAGTGCGTAATAGCTCACTGGTCGAGCGAGCCTGCGCCGAAAATCCAACGGGGCTAAGTGTACTACCGAAGCTATGGATTCAATACTTAGAGTGTTGAGTGGTAGGGGAGCATTGTAGCAACCTGGGAAGGCAGATCGTAAGGGCTGCTGGAGGAACTACAAGAGCTTATGCGGACATGAGTAGCGCTAAGCCGGGTGAGAAACCCGGCCGCCGTAAACCTAAGGTTTCCTCAGCCAGGATATTCCGCTGAGGGTTAGTCGGGCCCTAAGGCGAGGCCGACAGGCGTAGTCGATGGGAAACAGGTTAATATTCCTGTACCGCCATGGACATCAGGTCCGGAGGGACGGAGGAGGATAGGTCAGCCGGGCGACGGTTCCGGTACAAGCCCGTAGGGGGTCGCTTCAGGAGTCGTATGACACAAACGGAGCGACGCTACCCTGAAAGGTGATGTGTGCAAGTAAAGCCGCGAGGCAGAAAGCAGTTGGCTGATTCCAAGCTCCCAAGAAAAGCTCCTGGCCATCGTATGTGCGGGCGTCCGTACCGAAATCTGACACAAGTAGGTGAGGAGAGCATCCTAAGGCGTGTGAGAGAACCACCCAGAAGGAACTCGGCAAATTAACACCGTAACTTCGGAAGAAGGTGTGCCTGAGAGAGTCACCCTGTAAGAAGGTCAGCTCTTTTGGGTCGCAGTGGCCAGGGGGTAGCGACTGTTTAGCAAAAACACAGGACTCTGCGAAGCCGCAAGGCGAAGTATAGGGTCTGACGCCTGCCCGGTGCTGGAAGGTCAAGAGGAGTGGTCAGCGCAAGCGAAGCTGCGAATCGAAGCCCCAGTAAACGGCGGCCGTAACTATAACGGTCCTAAGGTAGCGAAATTCCT
>VGXE01000179.1 GCA_016873455.1 Nitrospira sp.
AAAAGTGAGTCGGGCATTCTTATGCATGTTCATTCGGCTGATCTCCTGAGAGTAGTTGGTCGGTTCGCACCTCCAAGTCTCTCAGACTCAGTCCGAATGAACAGAAACAACCTATTGGGCCATCACAACTAGGCCATCAGTGAACACTAATGCAGCATAACAGCGCAGTGGGCAATCCGCAGAATGCCTCGGCAACCATGGGACAAGCATCGCGGGGCGGCAGCAAGAAGAACTCCCCCCGAACCATTGACAAAACCGCACAAATGCCGGGTGAGGGAGATGTTGCCTCACCAGGCCGCCAAAACACCAAGCCAGCCAAAGCGCAGCCTGAGAAATCCGAGCAGCAAATTGCTCCGGCAGATCAAATCCAGGACAGCGAATCGCAAGCCGAGGCACAGCCCAGTTCCAGCTTGGGCGAGTCTGCGTTACTGACGCCCTTCGAAAGCGTTGCCTCAAGCATTCACGGCGAGGGCAGTTCGAACTTTTCAGCGTCGACGCTGCAGTCTTTCAGTGCATCCGCACAGTCCATGGGGGAGCCCGGTAGTGCCGGTTTGTCGATGGGTAGTCTATTGGCCAGCCTCACTTCGAGCGTATCTGCCACAAAGTCAGCGGCAGTATCACCAACCGTTGACAATGGGGATTCCGGCGTTGTGGCTGATGGCCACATCGCCAATGCCATGGTTTTCCGTGACACAAACAACAACGGCTTGTGGGATCACGAAAGCTTCACCGATACCAACAACAACGGCTTCTACGATGCCGGTGAAACTTTTGTTGATGCCAATAGCGATGGACGATTTACCGCCGAAAGTTTTGCCATCACCAACAGCCAGGGGCAATTCACCGGGCTGACCGGCACCGGTAAAGTCATCGCGACATCCTTGCGGGACACCAACGGCAATGTCCTGTCAAAAGACGTCTCGACCGGCTTGGCCTTCAATCAGGTTTATTCGGCGCCCGATGGTGCTTCGGTGCTCAATCCGCTGACTTCATTGGTTGCCGCTCGTGTCGGCGCCAATGCCAGCGCAGCCGACATCGCGGCTGCCGAGCAAGCCGTGGCTCAGGCGCTGGGCATCACGCTGCCGACAGGGACATCGCTCAGCAGCTACGACCCGATTGCCATCGTCAATAGCACAACCGCCACTGCAGCAGAGAAATCGGCTGCACTTGAGTCGCAGAAGGTGGCGACCCAGATCGCCAACACCATTGCTGTGCTGACAGCGGCAGCGGTCGGCGCTGACAGTTCACTCTCATCGTCTGCAGCCGCTGCCACCGTACTTTCCTCCATTGCCTCAGTCGTGGCCTCAACTGGTTCATCGGATTTCTCATCCAGCGCAACCCTGGCAGCTATCACCAACCAGCTTGCCACCACAGTAGGCGGCTCAACGCAGACCGCACTGCAAACGCAGTCGGCATCCATTTCAACTGCGCTGTCCAACGTTAATACCCTGATCTCGCAAGTGAATGCATCGACCGCTTCTGGCGCTAGCCTTGTGGCGATTGCAAATATTCAGGAAGTAGCGCAGTCCACGCTGGTCAATACGGTGCAGAACACCACCGCAGGCA
>VGXE01000180.1 GCA_016873455.1 Nitrospira sp.
TATTGTCTCGGTAATAGTTCATATCCAACCAATCTAAATCTCATATTCATTGTGGCTAAATTCTCTAATTCATTAACTGATAAATATTTGGCTATTTCTAATAGTAGATTAAAGCTCACATTATTTATTATATCTACTAATTCACACATTATTACTTATTGTGTAAATTATATAATGCCATTTATATAATTACAATTATTCAATTTTTAATAATGAATGCTAAATAATAAAAAGTATATACTCCCATTGCAACTAGTAGCGTAAAACTTGGAAAGCCTTGTATTTCGAATGTGAAACATTCTAAATAAAAGTATTTCTTGATAAAAAACGAAGGTTTTCACTATGGAATCATAATAAACTTGATATTTATATCAAGAAATATTAAGTTTATGGTTACCCCACCAAATATGTTAAACTTTTTGTGTATTATTGTTGATATATATATATATTCTTATTTTGCATTCATTGATTTTTTATTAATAATATTCAATTTTTGTATCCTTACTAATTTCAATACTGTGATTATAATTATGTGATAATATTAATATTTTTAGAAAACTAGGTAATGTTCCTATTTGAATTGGCTGATTGAAATCATCTCCAAATTGTAATTGTTGTAATGAATTAGGCAATGACCCTATTTGAATTGGCTGATTGAACTTCCTTCCAAATTGTAATTGTTGTAATGAACTAGGCAATGACCCTATTTGAATTGACTGGTTAAAATGCGATCCAAATTGTAATTGTTGTAATGAACTAGGCAATGATCCTATTTGAATTGGCTGATTAAAACATACACCAAATTGTAATTGTTGTAATGAACTAGGCAATGATCCTATTTGAATTGGCTGATTAAATCTTATTCCAAATTGTAATTGTTGTAATGAACTAGGCAATGACCCTATTTGAATTGGCTGGTTAAAATACACTCCAAATTGTAATAGTTGTAATGAACTAGGCAATGACCCTATTTGAATTGGCTGATCAAAATATGATCCAAATTGTAATTGTTGTAATGAACTAGGCAATGATCCTATTTGAATTTGCTGATTAAATAATGTACCAAATTGTAATTGTTGTAATGTACTAGGCAATGATCCTATTTGAATTGGCTGATTAAATTCATCTCCAAATTGTAATTGTTGTAATGAACTAGGCAATGACCCTATTTGAATTGGCTGATTAAAAACTGAATAATAGCTAAATTGTAATTGTTGTAATGAACTAGGCAATGCTCCTATTTGAATTGGTTGATTAAATCGTGAACCAAAGTGTAAGTGTTGTAATGAACTAGGCAACGCTCCTATTTGAATTGGCTGATCAAAACATAATCCAAATTGTAATTGCTGTAATGAACTAGGCAATGCTCCTATTTGAATTGGCTGATCAAAACATAATCCAAATTGTAATTGTTGTAATGAACTAGGCAATGATCCTATTTGAATTGGCTGATTGAACATTCTACCAAATTGTAATTGTTGTAATGAATTAGGCAATGATCCTATTTGAATTGGCTGATTGAATAATTCTCCAAATTGTAATTG
>VGXE01000181.1 GCA_016873455.1 Nitrospira sp.
TTCCACGAGGCCAAAATCAACAAGGCGCCCAGCGTCACCATTTGGGGCACCGGCAGGCCGAAGCGCGAATTCCTCTACGTCGATGACATGGCCGCTGCTTGCGTGCATGTCATGAATCTCGGTAAGGGGACCTACGACCGGCATACCCAGCCCATGCTCAGCCACGTCAACGTCGGCTGTGGACAGGACATCACCATCCGGGAACTCGCCGAGGCCGTCGGCAAAACAGTCGGCTACCAAGGCGAAATCGCCTTCGACCCCACCAAACCAGACGGCACGCCTCGAAAGCTAATGGACAGTTCCCGCCTCAATGATCTCGGTTGGCAAGCCAAGGTCGGTTTGAGCAAAGGACTCGGCATGGCCTACGAGGACTTCCTCAAGAACTCGCAGACTCATGAAGGAACACGAAATGACTGAACGACAAAAAGTCGCCCTCATCACCGGCGTTACTGGCCAGGACGGCGCCTACCTCGCCGAACTGCTCCTCGACAAAGGCTACGAAGTGCATGGCCTCAAGCGCCGCACGTCGCTGTTCAACACCGATCGCATCGACCACCTCTACCAGGACCGGCACGAAAAGGGCGTCCACTTCTTCCTCCACCATGGCGACATGACCGACTCTTCGTCGCTCATCCGCATCATCCAGCAAGTCCAACCCGACGAAATTTACAACCTTGCCGCCCAGTCCCACGTCGCCGTCAGCTTCGAAGAGCCTGAATACACCGCCAACTCCGACGCCCTCGGTGTCCTGCGCATCCTCGAAGCCATCCGCATCCTTGGCCTCGAAAAGAAAACCCGCTTCTACCAGGCCAGCACCAGCGAACTCTACGGCCTCGTCCAGGAAATCCCCCAGAAGGAAACCACCCCCTTCTATCCCCGTAGTCCCTATGCCGTCGCCAAACTCTACGGCTACTGGATCGTCGTCAACTACCGCGAAGCCTACGGCATCTACGCCTGCAACGGCATCCTCTTCAACCACGAATCCCCCATCCGCGGTGAAACCTTCGTCACCCGCAAAATCACCCGGGCTCTGGCCCGCATCAAGCTCGGCCTGCAGGACTGCCTCTATCTGGGTAACATGGACGCCAAACGCGACTGGGGTCACGCCAAAGACTACGTCGAGATGCAGTGGTTGATGCTCCAGCAGGAAAAGCCCGAAGACTTCGTCATTGCCACCGGCGTGCAGTACTCCGTACGTGACTTCGTTAATGCCGCTGCCAAGGAACTGGGTATGCAGATCCGCTGGGAAGGCCAGGGCGTAGACGAGAAGGGCTACGACTCAAACAACAAAGTCATTGTCGCTGTCGATCCGCGCTACTTCCGCCCAACTGAAGTCGAAACGCTGCTGGGGGGTTCTGCCCCGATTTTACGGACACCTCACTTAAGGCCCATAATGGGCCAGGAGGGGTGTCATGGGAGCACGACGGAAGTTTTCAGTGGAGTACAAACGTGAAGCGGTGGCCATGCTCGACGCACCCGGGGTAACGGTGAGTCAAATCGCCGCCGACTTGGGCATCGGGGCTGGTCTGTTGGGACGCTGGCG
>VGXE01000182.1 GCA_016873455.1 Nitrospira sp.
ACGGCCAGACGCCGGACCAGGTGTACTATGACCATCTGACGACACGGCAGACCGCCGCGTAGTCAGCTATCCGCCAGGCGCCACTTAAGAATGGGCCGATACTGTCCAACCAACCGGAGCCACCTCTAGTACCACAACTTGCTTGCTGCTCTTTGCAATTATTGCCCCTGAGAAATGTGGTTTGCCATAAGGCCGTGTATTCCAATCAGCCCTCACGCCAAAAAATATTCTCGCATACTCGTCAAGCAAGAAGTAGGCGTTGCCATCTAGCATTTCGGATAGGCCCCAGCTGTCTCTTAACTCATGTTCCCCTTTGCCAACAAAAAAACGGAGGAGGTCGGAAAGTATCTTTATCTGTTCTTTAAATACCTCTGTTCGAAGTGGTTGAAGCAGGGTGCGTTTAGCTTTTAGGTATGTCAAAACCGTCACTATAGCAATTGTGACGAAGAAGACAATCTGTACAAGATCACGCGCTTCGCTTATGTATGCTCCAATCGGAGTCTCTGTTTCCATTGATTTTGTGTTTATCTGTATGAAAAAGGATGGTGTTCTATTAGTGTGTGCTCCGCCCGTCTCCGGTGGGGAGGAGGATATGTAAGTAAATCGGGGACAGACTACTTTCCTATGCGAACTGTGTCAATGGTGGGAGATTGCTCCAACCAACTACCTGTTGTCAGTAGTGTAGCCGATGCGGTGGGCGAGGAAGAGTCGTTAGCGGCGAGAGGCTACTCTGGTGGTCGCACGCCTGGTTTTGGCGATCCGCCGAGCCGCAAGCCATTTCTTGAAAGAGGACTGACTTTCTCCCGATGGTCTGCCGGCCAAGAGCCCATCGATGCTGATGTCCTCGTCTAATGTTTCCCAATGAATGCCGCGCCCACGTCCAATCAACCGCCAGTTCTTGCGCTCGGCAGGGGTCGCATGGACTAATCGTGGGAACCAGGCGAGCGGCACTGAAATGCCTCGGCCGTCGCTCAATTCTACGGTCAAGGTATCATGTGTGACGGTGACCGATTCTGCTGTAGGGGTGGCGCTCTCAATAGCCAAAGTATTCATGCCAAGCCTCCAGTAATCGTTGTTGATGCAACTGAACGAGTCGCTGGGCCCGATTTAATTCAGAGCGAGGGAACCCGCCGCTGTCTTGCAACCGCACTGGGTCGAGCCAAAACTTGGCCACCTTATCCTCGCGTTCTACATGCACGTGAGCCGGCTCATCTCTGTCGCCCGCGTAAAAGAAGAATCGATAGGGACCTGCTCTCAGTACTGTTGGCATGTGTCGCTACCTACGAACCGCCGCTATTTTAGCACGCTTCATGGGGGTTCTGCCCCGATTTTACGGACACCTCACTTAAGGCCCATAATGGGCCAGGAGGGGTGTCATGGGAGCACGACGGAAGTTTTCAGTGGAGTACAAACGTGAAGCGGTGGCCATGCTCGACGCACCCGGGGTAACGGTGAGTCAAATCGCCGCCGACTTGGGCATCGGGGCTGGTCTGTTGGGACGCTGGCG
>VGXE01000183.1 GCA_016873455.1 Nitrospira sp.
TGTAAATTACGATGTAATGCTGTTTTACATTACACTGCGTCACTCAAATGAAAAAGCTGAATCAAAACACTTTTGATGCGGCGGCTGACAGCATCGCTGCCGCTGGCCGTCAACCGACAATCGCCGGGGTAAGGGCCATCACCGGTGGTTCCTTCAGCACTCTGACCCCGATGATGAAGGCCTGGCGGGCCGCTCAGGCTGCTCAGTCCGTCGATGCCGTCGGTGTGGGCGATGGCGTACCATCGGCGGTTACCGACCGGCTGGCGGGCTTGGGGCGTGATCTTTGGGTCGTTGCTCTCAATACCGCCCAGCGCCGGTTCGATGCCGAACGGGTTGCAGTGGCAGTGGAGCGGGAGCAGGAGCGCGTAGTAGTCGCTGACGTGCTGGCTGCTGAACTGGAGGCTGAGCGGATGGGGCGGGAACGGGATGCTGCTGACGCGGCGCGGCGGATCGGTGGGCTTGAGTCAGAACTGCGTGATTTGCGGGATGATCTCGCTATCACTCGCGTTGACCTTGCTGTTGCAAGGGCTACCATGGCCATCTTGGAGCGGCAGACTGCCGAGCAGCACGAACAGCTTTTGTCTGCAATTGCTGCCGCAGTTGCTCCTGGTGCGACAGAGACCACCGTACCGGATGGCTTGACCGGTGGTGCCGTCCTCGATGTCGACACCGGGCCGGATGCTGTGGCCGGTGATGCCGTCCTCGACACCGCCACCGGGCAGGATGTCGGTGCTGTGGCTGACCCGACCGTGAAGCGTGGCCGTGGCCGTCCTCGGCGCAACGCGCTGGTGGCCGGTGATGGTGATGCCGTTGCCAATGATGCGGCTGACGACGGCTGACGGGTTCCCAACCACAAAAAAACTCCGTGCCGGTGTAATCTAGCACGGATTTTTTTGCGGGTTTTGTAATCCTAATACCAGCCATAATAGGGAATGGAACAGCCCTCGCTGAAACAAAAACCCGGATCAGACGCTGCCTGACCCGGGTTGGTGCCGGCTTTAAGCCAGCCGGCGGGCTGCCTACCCACGGGGGGGTTAGATTAAACGTAAAATCGTGTCGCTTGGAATTTTTGGGTTTGTAACCGAAAGCTCGGGCTTTACGAATTGCGATAGCGTTTCCGCGATTTCTTTCTGACTTGTCTCCAACTCCGTTTTTTCCTCAATCAGTTTTGCCAGTATTTTCTCCCGCTCTTCCGCGCTGACCGGCTCATGCCGGTGTTGCACTGACTCGACCGCCTCGGCAACTGCCTCCCTCAGCTGTCGCTCGTGCAGATAGTACAGTGCGCAGTCTCGAATTTGGTAATCTCCTTGCGACCAGCCGTAAAGCGGCTCAGATGGCCTGCCGCTCCGTACAGTGGACCCCTAAGCCAAGACATTTTTAGGTCGAATTTAAGATGGTAAGCCATTGGCTGTTTCGCTCTCTACCTGAACCGGGCTCTGTTGCGCGTCCGGGTTTTCAGTGGCCGGAGCGACAGGA
>VGXE01000184.1 GCA_016873455.1 Nitrospira sp.
TCGTTCTCTTCATCGCCTTGCTCCTCTGGTTCGCCACCCCTCGGTGACATGGGTGAAGCCAGGCTACCACTTACCACACTGTCCGAATTTCCAGAGCCCCCTCTCTCCACCTTCAACTCACTTTCAATCTTGCACCCGCCTGCGGAAATATCCAGTGTCCGCCCTTGTCCCTCCTGGCGTTGCCCGGAAAATGTGCTGCGGAATTGCGTGGTGAAACGGGGCTGAATGCGGCGTTCCGTCTCCTGTGGCTTGCTGGGAGCCGGAGCAGGAGGAGCCTCGGATCTGCCAAACAAGGAGCCGAGTTTTTTCAAGGCTTGGGGTGACATGGCCGATTCGCGATTCCGACTCCAGCACTCACTTCTTCGTCGTCAGCAACATGTGCCCCCGACGATTCTGTTGATAACATGCCTCATCGTGATCGGAACAGAATGGCCGTTCCTTCCCATACGAGACCACGGAGACCTGTTTGGATTTCACGCCGGAATCGACAAGATAGGAATGGGCCGCCCTCGCTCGTTTGTCCCCCAACACCAGGTTGTAGTCACTGGTCCCACGCTCATCGCAATGCCCCCCGATTCTCAAGACCGCATGCGGATGCTCCTTGAGATACACCACATCCAGGTTCAGCGCCTCCATTCCAGCGTCGGAGAGGGTCCATTGGTCGTATCCGAAAAACACATCTTGCAGACCCGCCTCAATCGCCGCCTTTTCCGCGGCTCGTTCCTCTTTCGAGATTTCCGCGAATCGGCGAGCACTCTTGTCCGGAGCATCCATCATGGTTGCGAATGCGTTTTTTGGTTGGCTGAGTCGCTCCTCCGAAGGATTATTCGAAAACCCACTCAACTCTCCGCTCGAACCTCCACGAGAAATCTTGGGGGGCTCACTTTCTCCATCGGCTTGGACCCACTTGATTCCACAACCTTGATTGGCCAGCAGCATCACTCCCATCACCACGAAGGCCCCGGCTTGTGCCATCATTCTGTTCATGACTTCTCTCCTCTGAGCAATAATTGTGTGACTCGGCTCTTTAACTTGACCATTCCGTTTACCAGCGCGCCGTGAATGCGAGTTCCAGGTGCTACGCACCTTTTCAAAGGACAGAACAAATATAGCACCGATACTGAAAACGGCATGGTGGCCTAATCCTCCTGGAGAGAATTTGAAATATGTGCGGTTTGTCAACTGGTTAGCACCCCCGTTCTTCCTCCCCACACTTCACATTTAAGGAGAGAGAGGAGTGCCAGGTTCAGCTAACAGGAGGGCGGTCAGCGCGGAAAGACGTTGGTCATAAAAGAAGACGATACGACCTGACTGAAGATAGAGGACAACACCGTCGATGGTGGCGTCGCTCCAGACATCCGCGAAACGCAGTAGGGCTCATACTGCCACATCAAGAAACCACAGGCACTACCGACTCGGCTTCCGATCAGACCAACGAGCCGGTCGCAGCACAGCTCC
>VGXE01000185.1 GCA_016873455.1 Nitrospira sp.
ACCCTTTCACAAATAGAGAAATGATCCGCGGGCAGCACGCCGTGATCAAAGATGGACGGTGGGACCAGGGCGCGTAGTCCGCCAGGCACCGTAACAGACAGAAGTAAAAGAAAGAAGAACGAGGAGCGGTATGCGTCTCGCGCGAACCTTCACGTCGACGCCACCTCTGAGTTTCAAGGTTAACTCAACGCATGCAGCGTCATGCATTTCTTGAGGTCGGCTAGTGTTGGGGAACCGTGGGATTACGGGGTGTCGTGCCCGTACCTTGCATAGCGGCCCGAGCCGTCCCCGAGTACGCGAGAGAGTGCAAGGGGTGGGGAAGGTAACGTTCCCCCGGAACGGCGACAGCGTTTGCGACGGTGGATCCCACGGCTTCTGGTCCATGTGGCTGGAGGTGCTCTCCGCTAGTGGGGGTTTCGTGATATACCCGTTCCCTCATGACCGTCGTAGCAAGCTATGTGATCGTCGCGGGCTTTGAGTTGTCGTTACTGCCTCGGCAGTGGGCTTCTCCGTGCAGCAGGGTTGCCGAAAGGTTTCCCCGGGCCGCTGGTGTGCTTGCATACGCGCCAGGCTGGCCTGCACCCCGCAAATGACTGAACTGGAACGTAATGGACTCTGAGCCCCCTCTTCGGAGGCTTTGCTCTTTGAACTGTTGCTTTCGGCGAGGTCGGGGACCATTTACGCCCAAAACGGCGGTCTCCACACTGACGGTTGCAAGCGCTTGCGAAATATGGTACACGGAGTGGCCAGACCAGCTCCAATCCAGCCCCCAGGCCAGGCTGCGGGTCACAAGAGCTCCAGTGATCCAAAACCTTCGGATCCCAAGTTCGTATACTTAGACTTCAGTGCTATACGGACGGCTGTGGGAGGGACCTACGGTCTGTTTGCACTTGTTTGAGGGCGCGTTCGGGGGAGGGGGTCCCTTTCAACGGTACAGGAGTGCTTTTACGCAGCGGCTGGCTGCTGGGAAAAGCGAACCGCGCTGGGCGGGTAACCTGTAGTCCGAAGGGCTGCCGTACGTGGCCGATTTCAACGTCGAGGCCCGTGCGAAGAGAGTCTCCGAGTCTAGCCCTCACCTGGCGAGTGGGGAAGCTACTGGGTGCATCCGGTAGTAAGGAACTCTGACCGTTTGGAGGAGACGCGGCAGGTGGCTGCTCCACCGTCTTGGTGGGTACTCTGATCGGAGTTGGCGCTGGTTAGGTGCTTCCCAGCCTGATCAGTGACGACTATCGTCAAGAACAGGTGCCTGAGCCGGGCAACCTTTGGGGTTTCGACCTCACCCGTCAAGTCAATCGATTACAATACTACGGTTTCAGTGACCAGCACGACACCTATCAAAGAATAGGTCAAGGCCGTGGTCAAGGGCAGGGCCGCGGACGTGGACATGGTTTCGAACAAGGCAGAAGTCGAGGCCGCGGCCGTGGACGAAATT
>VGXE01000186.1 GCA_016873455.1 Nitrospira sp.
CGTCCTTCCTCACGTCCCTCCTCACGTCCTTCCTCACGTCCCTCCTCACGTCCTTCCTGTTTTCCCTCCTGTCTCAATATCTGTGCTAATCCCATGGCGTTTACCTCGGTATTCAAGTAGGTGTTTCGGTAGGTTTCGATCTCGATGGCATCGAGATCGGCGTAGTAGTCGATGTATTCGGCATATTTCAGGCGGCGGTTGGTGTCGGATTCCAGCAAGGCCAGGCCGGTTTGGGCCGCCGCGTAGATTTTCAGGCGTTCGCCGCGCCGGTGGCGCATGTTGGGGAGGTTGATGCGTACCACGACGTTGTCGCTGTCGAGATGATCCTTTGCCTTGAGCGCGTTCAGGGTCAGGTGCAGGTAGTGAAAATCCAGATAGTGCGTGGTTTCGCTTTTCAGCGTCAGCCGCTCGGTGCGCTTGCCGCCGTGGAGGAATATGACCACCGGTACTACACGTTCGATGGATAACATTTCGGCGATGTCGATGCAATAGCGGGCCAGGCGGTAGATGGAGAAACGGCGGGTGATGCTTTCTTCTTCGATTACGAACAGCAGAGCCTCCCGTTCACCGTTGGGCCACTCGACCAGAAGGGGTGTATCCAATTCACGGGATGGATCTGACAGGCGTTCCTTGAGTTGTTCCTGACGAATCGGGGTAAATTTGGCCGCTTCAATCGCCCGCGACTCGGAGGCTGCGAAAAAGCGGATCGATTCTCGCGGGTAATCGATGATGACGTTCTTGAAGTTTTGATCGTGCATGGTGATGTTGGTGGGTGGATTTCGTAGCCTCGATGGAGCGCAGCGCAATCGAGGAACGACGGTGGAGGTAATGAGGATTGTGGATGCAGCGCATGCAGCGCAATCAAGGAACGACGGTTGACGTGATGAAGATTGTGGACGCAGCGCATGCAGCGCAATCGAGGAACGACGGTGGACACCGCCCATTTGGCCAGTCGTCCCGTTTCGAGGTCACCGTAACGAATAGCCCGGTGACCTCGCTGCGCTCAAACCTCGATTGCGCTTCGCTCCATCGAGGCTACGTGTATCAATCCTATGCCCTGAACACCGCTTCCAGGGTTTCTGCCGTGAGTACCCGTTCACTCCAGGTCAGCAAGGTGTCTGCATCGGCTTGTTTGATCCGTTGTCGGTTGACTTCATCCAGCGGGCCGAAACGGAATTCCAATTGACGAATCAGAATGGCGGCTTCGCCCTGTTGACGTCCTTCCTCACGTCCTTCCTCACGTCCCTCCTCACGTCCTTCCTCACGTCCTTCCTGTTTTCCCTCCTGTCTCAATATCTGTGCTAATCCCATGGCGTTTACCTCGGTATTCAAGTAGGTGTTTCGGTAGGTTTCGATCTCGATGGCATCGAGATCGGCGTAGTAG
>VGXE01000187.1 GCA_016873455.1 Nitrospira sp.
CGGGCGTGGAGACGTTGAACTTCAGCATTCCGGCGTTGAACGAAAGCCGGATGCGGTGCGTCTGGTCCGACGCCACCACCGACATGCGCTTGAGCGCGCTGATGAACGACGCCTTGTCGAGCGTGACAACCTTGTCGTTGTCCTTGGGGATAACCTGCTCGTAGCTCGGATACGGTCCCTCGATCAGGCGCGTGAAGACAGACGTGAACGGGGACCGGAAACCTAGGTGGTTCTCCCCCTGCGCGACCTCGAGTTCCTCTTCCGCCGGGAAGAGCCGGCGAATCTGCTCGAGCGCCTTGGGCGGAATGATGAGGTCGGCGCTCTCACCCGACCCGCGCACCGGCACTTCCATCTTGGCCAGACGGTGACCGTTGGTCGCCACCATGCGCATCACGTCGGCGCGCAGCTCCCAGAGCACGCCGTTGAGGATGGGGCGGCTCTCCTCCGTAGACGCGGCGAATGCGGTGTGTGCGATGAGCTTCTGCAACTCGCCTGACGGAATCCGGATGCTCTTGTCGAAGTTCACCGCGGGAAACGCCGGGAACTCAGACTTCGGGAGTCCAAGCAACTTGAACTTCGATCTTCCACATTCCAAGGTGATGCGCTGATCACCAGACGAGGAGATGCGCACCGGCGCCGCAGGGAGTTCACGTGCGATCTCCGAGAGCTTCTTGGCGGGGATCGTAATGGCGCCGGCCGATTCCACGTCAGCCGTCACTTCCGTGGACACCGCGATGTCGAGATCGGTGCCGGAAATGCGGATTCCCTTGTCTGTGGTCTGGACGAGGAGGTTTGCCAGAACAGGAAGCGTGGTCTTCGATGGAACCGACGACGCCACGGCGTTCAAGCCTTCCTGCAACTTCTCACGGGAGATCGTGAACCGCATACCAGGTGGTGTGCTGAGGGTCACGTGGGGATTGGCGCGGGGCCCTTAACCAACCCAAGGAAATTGAAAAATCTGGCTGTAGTAGTAGTAGCGTGTGGAAAGTGGAAAAGCAATACAAGTGGTTCATTTGCTTGCACTTTCCCGACATCAAAGCGCGTTGATTTCGTGTGGATGAACGCCGGACCGCCGGGCAGAACATCTGTGGGTAAAACGCACGAACACCTAGAATGTTCACCAATGGGTATGGCGAACGGTTTCCCTCACCTTTTCCACACGTTCCCGGAAGCTGGCATCCTCGCGCACCATCTCGGTCACCCGCTCAAGAGAGTGGATGACCGTCGAATGGTCCCGCCCACCAAACGCCGCACCGATCTCGACGAGCTGCAGGCCGTGGATCTCCCGGGTGAGGTACATGGCCACCTGGCGGGGGACGGTCAGCACCTTGGTACGGGTCTTCGACGTGAGCCCGTCCACGGTCACCCCCCACTCGCT
>VGXE01000188.1 GCA_016873455.1 Nitrospira sp.
CGATCCACGCCACATTAAGGGCACCTCTAAAAATCCTCCACCCCCCGATCATCCTTTGAGATAATGAAACCCCACTCACCGACCCGAGGAAGTGTAATGACCCTGCAAGACTCACCTGAATTATCTGATGTTGATACACATATCGCCAAGTTGACGGCGATGGGCGATCCTTTGGTCAAGCTCAAAAACGAGATCGACTTTGAGGCGTTTCGTGCCGATCTTGAGCAGATTCATCAGAAGGAGCGCAAAAGCAACGCGGGAGCGAAGCCGTTTGATGTCGTGCTGATGTTCAAGATTCTGATTCTACAACAGTTCTACAACCTGTCAGATGATGGAATTGAATACCAGATTCGTGATCGACTGAGCTTTATGCGATTTCTGGATTTGCAACTGGCGGATCGAGTGCCGGACGCGAAGACGGTTTGGCTGTTCCGCGAACGATTGAAACACCGGGGTCTGGTTGAAATCCTGTTCGAGCGTTTTCAGGAGCAACTGGCAGGACGCGGTTATAAGGCGAAGTCCGGGCAAATGATTGATGCGACGTTCATCGAGGTGCCGCGCCAGCGTAACTCACGTGAGGAAAATGCCCAGATCAAGGCCGGAAAAACACCCGACGGATGGGATGCGCCGGAGCAGGCCAGGAAGCGTCGCCAGAAAGATACGGAGGCTCGCTGGACGAAAAAGAATCACGAAAACCACTACGGCTACAAAAGCCATATCAACGCCGACCAAGACACCAAACTGATTCAAAACTACGTCGTGACACCTGCAAATGCCCATGACAGCACGGCTTTCGACGGGTTGTTGGACGCAGAAACCGTGGATGCCGAGGGATGTCATCGCACCGTTTATGCCGACAGTGCCTACCGTTCCGAAGCCCGGGAAAAACAACTCGCCCAACAGGAAGTGAACAGTCAAATTCACGAAAAAGGTACACGTGGTCAGGCGCTGACCGAGGAACAGAAAGGCTCTAACCGCACCAAATCGAAGGTACGTGCCCGTGTCGAACACATCTTCGGAGCGCAGGCGGCGATGGGTGGGCATTGGGTGCGCACGATCGGTCTTCAGCGTGCGAATGTGAAGGTTGGGCTGATGAACCTGGTGTACAACATGAGACGACTGGTTCAGCTGGAGGTGATCAAGGAAAAAGCCCGTCGCGCCCGCCTGGCGGCGGGTCTTGGGACAGGTGTGCCCGCTATGGCCTGAAACGGGGTAAAAGCCCTGTCAAAAGGGCGGCGCAAGCGTCTGGAACACCGCATGGATGCGAACGCAAGTCAGTAAAACTCTACAAATTTACTGGCTTTGCCGTCAGGAAAGCCTGAAATGAATTTTTAGAGGTTCCCTAAATTTCTCAAGTTGAAAGCCA
>VGXE01000189.1 GCA_016873455.1 Nitrospira sp.
GAACCCGAATCGGGCAAGTCGGTCGCGGTGGGCAACCACAACCTTGAGCTTGTCTCCGCGCAGTAGTCGTTCCAATAGGGTTCTAAGCCCTTTGCGCTTGAAGTTGAGACCAGACCCGATGTCTTTGATGATTTCCGCTTCCGGGAAGGCGGCTTGCAGTCGGGTGACTTGTCGTTCGAGGTCGTCTCGCTGCTTGTGGGAGCTGACCCGGCAGTAGCAGACGACAGCGGCCTTTCGCCCGGAGCGCATCCAGACATCAACGTCGAATAGGCGTTGACCTCCTGGGGTTCGGATGGAAGGGATTGTTCCGTCATCGGCGTACTTTCTTAGTGTGTTGCCAGTCAGCCCCGTCATTGCTATCGCTTTGCGTAACGGAACCATGATTTTAAATATTTACTAACTATTATTATTAAATTTTAGCTTTTTACGTTCTGTTATTCAACCTCTGCACCGAAATAAAAAACCCGCAAGCAACCGGAAAATTCCGGAGCTTGCGGGTTGCAGGGATCGACTGAACGGGTCAGGGATCAGAGGCTGTAATACATGTCGTATTCAACCGGGTGGGTACTCATGCGCAGACGGGTGACATCCTGCATCTTGAGGCCGATGTAGGCATCGATCGCATCGTTGGTGAATACACCCCCCTGCGTCAGGAACTCACGATCCTGATCCAGGGCTTCGAGGGCCTGGTCGAAGGCATGGCAGACCTGCGGAATCTGCTTTTCTTCTTCCGGCGGCAGGTCGTACAAGTCCTTGTCCATGGCATCGCCCGGATGGATCTTGTTCTGAATGCCGTCGAGACCCGCCATCAGCATGGCAGCAAAGGCAAAGTAGGGGTTGGCGGTGGAGTCCGGGAAACGGACTTCAATGCGGCGGCCCTTGGCACTGGTGAAGGGAACGCGGATGGAGGCCGAACGGTTGCGGGCCGAGTAAGCCAGCATGACCGGGGCTTCAAAACCCGGTACCAGACGCTTGTAGCTGTTGGTCGAGGCGTTACAGAAGGCATTCAGGGCACGGGCATGCTTGATGATGCCGCCGATGTAGAACAGGGCGATTTCCGACAGGCCACCGTAGAGGTTGCCGCTGAACAGGTTGACACCGCCCCTCGACAGGGACTGATGCACATGCATGCCGTTGCCGTTGTCGCCGACCATGGGCTTGGGCATGAAGGTCGCGGTTTTGCCGTAAGCGTGGGCGACGTTCTGAATGGCGTACTTGAGGATCAGCACTTCATCGGCTTTCTTCACCAGGGTGTTGAA
>VGXE01000190.1 GCA_016873455.1 Nitrospira sp.
GGGAGGCAACACCGCCACCGAATAGTAAAACCAGATGAAATGACCGATGGGAATGTCATTGCCGCGCTGCAATACCGAGGGGTAAAATGCTGACAGCAAAGATAACCTTCGGAGGTGGTCATGCACTGGTATCTCGTCCATACCAAGCCCAGACAGGAAAAGTGCGCCCTGGGAAACCTCCAGCGCCAGGGTTATCAGTGCTATCTGCCCACCCTCCCAGCCGAAAAGCTCCGCCAGGGGGCGCTGACGGTTGCTGACGAGCCACTGTTTCCGCGCTACCTGTTCATCCGCTTGGGCCAGGGCGATTCGGCCCCAAGCTGGTCACCCATCCGTTCAACCAAAGGCGTCAGCCGACTTGTCAGCTTTGGGGTGGAGCCGGCCAAGGTGGCCGACTCACTGGTCGAAGCCCTGCGCACGCAAGAAGCGTCTGTTCAGGCCGAGCCTGAGCGCCTGTTCAAGCCGGGCGAGCGCGTGCGCCTGACCGAAGCGCCGTTTGCCGGTATCGAAGGCATCTATCAAATGGCCGATGGCGAGCGCCGCGTCATGGTGTTGATTGAACTGCTCTCCAAGCAAGTGCGGGTGCGGGTTGCACCGGCCAATCTGCGCAAGGTCAGCTGAAGTTCGTTCGGAACATTTCTCAAAGTCATGACGGTGTGGCAGAATGCAGCCATCCGTTAGGCCTTTTGCAGCACTCCTCTGCTTACAAAAAGCCTCGGATTCCCCCTGTTAGATCTCGCTGACCGCGCTTGCTGATCGTGAAACGGCATGGCGGTAGCGTGCCAAAATTCATGGTCTGTCCCTTGGATGTTGGCGTCTTTGAGGATGCACGACCACCGCTTCGTGGTTTGCGTAATCTCCCTTATTTGGTGTGCACTCAACAGCCTTTAAACATATTCGCTTGCCGGAGCGTTCGTTCTTGGCTCTGGTGCTCTTTGCATTTTCACTGGTGCAAGTAGTTGGCTTCGTCGAGTCCGTATGGGGTCTGTTTGGTGAGAGCGCGGCATATACAGCTAGCTACGCCCTAGAGATTTGGTTGCCGCGCTTGTTGTACCCCTTGATAGCCATATTTGTGATAACACAATCAGGTCGAAACTTCATTCGAGGAAATAATTTAATTAATATTCCGGTTCACTGCTGTCCGGTTAAATCGTGAATAGATTCAGTTGGTTGTACGGCACGTCCTCTGGAAGAATGTACTCGCTGGCTGGAAAGGCTTGCTGCAAGGGCATCTTCTCGAAAAGGGTGACCGACAAAA
>VGXE01000191.1 GCA_016873455.1 Nitrospira sp.
GGTGGCGTATCCTTTCCCCTCGGCGGTAACCGAGGCGTTGGTTGAGTGTTCAACCGAAAGAGTACGCCGCCGTTATCCTATTTCCACACCTAAAGATGATACCTCGAGGCGCCGGCACGTTGATTCTGGTCCTTGTGTGTTGGTGGATGTGGTCGCCTCGTGTCGGGGTCGATGGTGATCGCTGGCGTGTGACATTTCTGGATGTCGGGCAAGGAGACAGTGCAGTCATCGAATCGCCTGACGGTCAGACGGTGTTGATCGATGGCGGTGCTCGATACGAGCGGTTCGATATGGGGCGCGGTGTCGTTGCGCCGTTTCTTTGGAATCGGGGAATCGATCATCTCGATCATGTCGTAGGGACCCATCAACAGCTGGATCATGTCGGCGGCTTGATCTGGATTCTTCGCCACATGTCAGTCGGACGATACTGGGGTAATGGTGTCGAACGGTCAGAGCGATTTTCAGTCGACCTGTCGGCTGCGTTAGATGGCAGGCAGGTTCCGCAATCAATTGCCGTGCGTGGGGGCGATCTCTTGCAGGCTGGTCCCTGCCGGCTGAGAATTCTGAGTCCGTGGGAAGGGGGTCCAATTGGACGAGAAGGGGGCCATGCTGACGGGACGACACTGAATAACCAGTCGATTGTGTCGCGATTAGAATGCGGTGCGCACACCGTTCTATTTGCAGCCGATATCGAAACGGACGGCCTGCGACGGCTTGGCGAGGATGGGCGCCGACCCGTGACGGTTGTGAAGGTGCCCCATCATGGCGCGAAGAGTTCATTCGACCGAGGATGGATCGGAGAGATCCGTCCGCAATACGCGGTGTTCTCCGTCGGTCGAGGCAATTCCTACGGACATCCGGTACCGGCTGTTCTTCATGCCTATGAGGAGGAGCGCGCAGCAGTTCTTCGAACGGACCGGGACGGAGCAGTGTGGGTAACGGGGCGCCTCTCAACCTCTGACGTTACTGTAACCCGTATGCGGGATCTCCTCCTGCAGTCTGTCGATCCTTCGCAGTGCCTGTGGCGTTGTGAGCGGGAGAATTGGCGCCGTGTGTGGACGCAGTTTCTCGACCGCTTCGCATGACCCGCACTGCGATGCGTGGTAAGCACAGTCGCTCCAAGAAATGAGGTCTTGTCAATAGGTGTGTAAATGAGGTTCAGGCGGCGGTCCTCTCGGACTGATCGTTTCTGTCGCGGTTCACACTTCCTGACCGTCTCATTTTCCCATCCTTGAACGGCACACCGGCGGCGAC
>VGXE01000192.1 GCA_016873455.1 Nitrospira sp.
CGGAACGTGAGAGGATGAAACCGGCTGAAATTCAGCGGGTGGAGCAGTTTGCTGAGGAGTACCGGCAACGGTTGATGAGTGTTTCCTGGTTCATGCGGATTCTGAACCAGAACATCGCTCGCCAGGCTAACCGGGAAGACAAAACGAAAGGGCATTTCTGGGAAAGCCGCTTCAAAAGCCAGGCTTTACTGGATGAGACGGCGTTGTTGTCGGTGATGGCGTATGTCGACCTGAACCCGATCCGGGCTGGCATTGCCTTTACCCCGGAAGAGAGCGACTTTACCTCCATTCAGGCCCGGATTGAGGGGGTGGCGGGGGATTCCTCGGGCGAATGTGGGCAGGATATGGCAGGGGATTCCTCGATTGCGCTTCGCTGCATCGAGGCTACGGGTGATGATGGGCAGGGATCGACGGGGGATTTTTCGGGCGAATGTGGGCAGGATATGGCAGGGGATTCCTCGATTGCGCTTCGCTGCATCGAGGCTACGGGTGATGATGGGCAGGGATCGACGGGGGATTTGCCGGGCGAATGTGGGCAGGATGTGGCAGGGGATTCCTCGATTTCGCTTCGCTGCATTGAGGCTACGGGTGATGGTGAGCAGGGGTTGGCGGGGGTTTCCTCGGATGAATGTGGACAGGATATGGCAGGGGATTCCTCGATTTCG
The DNA here is from genome assembly GCA_016873455.1 of Nitrospira sp. Taxonomy (GTDB): domain Bacteria; phylum Nitrospirota; class Nitrospiria; order Nitrospirales; family Nitrospiraceae; genus Nitrospira_D. The sequence goes on from VGXE01000192.1 coordinate 666, forward strand.
CTTCGCTGCATCGAGGCTACATTGCCATTACCCAAAGCCAGCCTGATGCCTTTTGATGCAACCGGTCGCTTCCGGCAGGGCATTCCGTTTTCCTTTGAAGATTATCTGGAACTGGTAGACACAGTGGGACGCACGATCCGCACGGACAAGAAAGGTTATATTCCTGAGGCGACCCCGAAAATACTGATCCGGCTGGACATCGATACCGACACCTTCATCGAACACGCGAGCCGTTTTCTCAAGGAATTTGGTCACGCCATAGGCCGACCGGAATCCATGGTAGCCCATGCGGCCAAACGCCAGACCAAATACTTGCGCGGCATCAAGACGGCCCGGGCAATGTGCTGTCAACGCCAGGCCGCCTGAGCTTTGTGCTAAACTGCGCTCATGGTAAAGAAGATCAGAGAATCCAAAGGCGAAAAAACAACCCGGCGTGACTGGCATCGCCTGTTTGGCATGTTCGTAACAGCTCATTTCGAGAACAGCCCCTATCAGGTGGAGGTTGAAAAGGATCTCACCGTCAAGAAGCAACTCATCGATGTCACCGTGGTACGGC
>VGXE01000193.1 GCA_016873455.1 Nitrospira sp.
TCCAGCATCGCTAGCCAGCGGTGCCCTCTGGCCAGCGCCAGTTGGATGGTAAGCGGTGTTTCAGGTCTCGTTTAACGTAGGTGCTACTTGTGTTAGTGATTTACCGATGAGCGAATGGTAACAACTCGTCGATTTTGCTGTTTGGCCAGGTGGGGAGTTTTTCCAAGGTGTCTTTTAGCCAAGCGGCCGGATCAAGACCATTGAGCCTGGCGGTTCCGAGCAGACTTTGAATGGCGGCAGCCCGCTTGCCGGCCCGTTCGGTGCCAACGAAAAGATAATTTTTTCGGCCCAAGGCAATCGGCCTGATGCAATTCTCAGTGGTATTATTGTCTATGGGCAGATAACCGGTGTCGGCGTAGCGGATGAGCGCCGGCCAGCGCTTCAAGGCATAGCCCAGCGCTTTGGCGGAGGCGCCTCCGGGCGCGGTCTTGGCCACGGTGTCCTGAAGCCAGGTGCGAAGGTCTTTAAGCAAGGGCTTGGCTTTGTCCTGCCGCAGCCGTTGACGCTGTTCAATGGTTAAACCCTTGGCTTGTGCCTCGATTTCATACAGGTCGGCAATTTGTTCTAATGCGGCATACGCCATCGGGCTTTGGTTAGCCTTGTAGAGGTCGAAGAACTTCCGGCGGACATGGGCCAGACACGCCAGTTCGATACAGGGCTTGCCGCTTGGGTCTAGTGCGAACAGCGGTTTGTAGCCGCTGTAGTCGTCCACCATGAGGTGACCACGCCACTCCCCCAGGAAATCCCGGGCATGGTGACCGTTGCGTCCGCTCTGGTAATCGAAGACGATGAGCCTCGGCCCGGGTTGAAGGTCGTTGCTCCGGTACGCCCACAGGTACGCTTTCTTGGTTTTCCCGTTGCCTGGGTCGAGTTGCGGCACCGGCGTTTCATCGGCCAACAGGGTATCGCCTTGCTTCAGATGCCAGATGAGCCGGTCAACCAGGGGCTGCAAGGCCACGCCCACTTGTCCTACCCAATCGGCCAAGGTTGACCGTGACAGGTTGACGCCGCTGCGGTCGACGATTTGTTCCAGCCGGTATAAGGGAAGATGGTCAAGGTATTTGCCAATGACCACCCAGACTAGCAAGCCGACGGCAGCCAGGCCGCCGTCAATAATCGCCGGCGGAACCGCCACAGCTACCACCGTTTCGCAAGTCCGGCAAGCATACTGCGGCCGGATGTGGCGATGAACATAGAATTTAGCCGGTTCCACATCCAGC
>VGXE01000194.1 GCA_016873455.1 Nitrospira sp.
ATCGACATTCCGGCGGGACTTGTCAAGGACAGTGGAATCCTCATTGATGTGCTGTTCGTGTTCTCCGTAGATGCGGATGAGTACATTCGCGGGATAGGTTCCACCCCGTACGATCAGGCGATATTGGCAGTTACTCAAGCCAATTTGGCGATGCATAACTCGGAAGATGACACTCCCGATGGAACCCAAGGTGTCTTAGCATTCAACGGAGCCGACGACGACAACCCCCTCAACGACATGTGCGGTTACGGTACCTACCCAGAGCCAGGCACGGTGACCAATCCGCCTGCGGTTCCACCGCCAGCACTGCCCCAACCGCCCCGTTCATGCGTTGGCACGGACTCGCTGGCTTACCACGAAGCTCGTGCGGGGGTCACACCGGCGGAGTCTGATGTCTGCCTGCCTCGCCTGCGCCTCGTCGGCGCACTTGTGTGCGATGGATTCTTCGGTCAGGAGGAGCCATATGACAGCACTGGATATGCCATCGATTTGCAGCGACTGGAGGACCCAGATGATGGCTATATCGACTACGTGCATGACTGGCGCAACGCGCTCGGCGCAGACGCGGTCGCGCTCGTGGGGATGGGCTATAATGCGCAAAGCGGATTTTCCGGGGTCGCGGAAAGGATGTTTGATACGACCAACGACGCTCAATTCGGCGCGGGACTCAATATCCCTGGGAACCCGCACCCAATAGTCGATGTCACCAACCCCCTCGTTGTTCCTGTCGGCGGAATCATGCCTCCCTCCGATGTATCAACGCTCCGGGCGTTTTCGGAGAAGCCCTTCTGTTTGGTAGAGGCGCCGGAACTTAGCGGTTTGACCTACGCGCATGAACTTGGACACAATCTTGGTTGCCAGCACGATCACAACAACGCTGGGCTGCCCGCCGGCGCTGCACTCTTTGCCGACTCTTTCGGTTTCGGCGATGATGATTATCGAACCGTGATGGCGTACCCAGCTGGCGGGAATGTTCCTCTTGCAGGATTCAGCAATCCAAACAAGATTTGGGACGACTACATCCCAGGCGACCCTACCGATGCCACTGGAGAAGCTGGCAAGGCGTTCGACTTCGATTGCACGCTTTTAGATGGCGACGGCACTGACCTGGAGTACATCGAAGGGTCGGGCGTCGTTGCAGCAGGCGAAGACCCATGCACAAACACGAGCGATGATGATCCCAACGACCCAGCGGCGATG
>VGXE01000195.1 GCA_016873455.1 Nitrospira sp.
CACGGAGCGTCCTGTGACCAAGGGCGCTGTTCAAGTCCCCTTCGGCTACGCCTTCGGGGACTTGAACAGCCATCACACTGTCAACAGATCGCTAAGATAGTACAATTGAATGGATAAACAAGATGCAAGATCAATCCCGCCAGCCGCACAAGAAGCCCTGAGATTCCGCGCCGTTCAGGCGGTCTTGTCGGGGAAGTTGCAGAAGGAAGTCATCGCCTTCTTCGACATCTCCCAAGCCGCCTTGACCAAATGGCTGAAGCTCTATCGGCAAGGCGGAGAAGCAGCGCTCAAGCCCCGCAAGCGAGGACGCCATAAGAGCATTCAGCTTGAAGGCTGGCAAGCCGCCCAAACCGTCAAAACGATCATAGATCACTGCCCGGATCAGATTAAGCTTCCCTGGGTTCTCTGGACCCGCGAGGCTGTCGCCAGGATGATTAAAGAGCGTTATGGGATCGCTATTTCCCGCTGGACGGCAGGGCGTTATCTGGATCGTTGGGGCTTCACCCCCCAAAAACCTGCCAAACGGGCGCTGGAACGAAACCCCGAAGCGGTGATGCACTGGCTTGATACCGAATACCCGGCCATCAAAAAGGCGGCGCAGCAGGAGCAAGCCGAGATTCACTGGGGCGACGAAATGGGACTTCGCAGTGATCATCAGACCGGAACAACTTGGGGACTGAAGGGAAAAACACCTGTTGTCGCTTCAACCGGCAAGCGTTTCAGTGGAAACATGATTTCCACCATTACCAATCGTGGAACAATGCGCTTTATGGTCTTTACCAGCAGTTTCACTACAGATGTCTTCATCGCGTTTCTGCGCCGGTTGATTGCCTCGGCAGATCAGAAAATCTATCTGATCGTGGATAACCATCGGGTTCATCACGCCGGGAAGGTGTTGAAGTGGATAGACAAACACCATGATCGGATTTCCATATTCTATCTGCCGCCCTACAGTCCTGACTTGAATCCGGATGAGCGTTTGAACAATGATGTGAAAGTCAATGCCTCCAGAGACCGGCGTCCGGCGAACAAGGCCGAGCTATTAGAGAACATGCGTTACTATCTGCGTGTAACGCAAAATCGTCCCGACATCGTCAAGTCCTACTTCAAAGATAGACCCGTTCAGTATGCCGCATAATCAATCATACTATATTTTGCACCAGGTAATA
>VGXE01000196.1 GCA_016873455.1 Nitrospira sp.
CGTAAGCTTCCCCGTCAAGGAGACACTTTCAAAGGAGAATTTCTGGCTGTGATCTGAGCCCGATACGTCGCGGGCGGCACCCGGGCTAAGGCGTCATGGGGCCGCTCCTCGTTGTACTCCTGCATCCATTGCGCACTGATCTCTTGCACCTGCTCCAGCGACTCGAAGACATAGGCATCGAGCACTTCGTATCGATAGGTCCGATTGAACCGTTCGATGAAGGCATTCTGGTTCGGCTTGCCCGGCTGAATATACCGGAGCGCGATCCCGCGGTCGGCGCACCAGCTTGCAAAGCAATCGGCGATGAGTTCGGGGCCGTTGTCGAGCCGAATCGCGTGCGGCTGGCCCCGCCAGGCCACCACCTGGTCGAGCACGCGCACCACTCGTTCGGCCGGCAACGACGTATCCACCTCAATGGCCAAGACTTCCCGCACGCCTTCATCCAACACGTTGAACGTCCGAAACCGTCGTCCGCCGTACAGGGTATCGCTCATGAAGTCCAAAGCCCAGACGGCATTTGGTTGGGGGAGCACGACGAGCGGGTGTGCCGGTCTGGTCAGCAACCGCTTCTTGGTGCGCCGCGGCAGGTTCAGCCGAAGTTGGCAATAGACCCGCCACACCCGCTTATGATTCCAACCGTGCCCATCTAAGCGCAGCCGATCAACGCACTTCCAGAAGCCCCAGCGGCTTTTGGCCGCCACCAGGGTCGTCAGGGCCGCAATCACCAGGGCATCCCGCCGGGCCCAGTCCACCCCGGGCCGATAGTACGTGGCCCGGCCCAGCCCGACCGCCTGACAGGCCCGCTGAATCGGAAGGCCGCCCTGGGTGACCAGGTGCCTCGCGACCTCCCGCCGCTCAGCGGGCCTCAGAGCTTTTTTGCGATGACCTCCTGCAGCGCCGCATTCTCCAAGGAGAGATCGGCGTACAGCCGCTTCAGGCGGCTGTTCTCGTGTTCCAACTCCTTGAGGCGCTTGAGATCGGAGGCCTCCAAGCCCCCGTACTTGGCCTTCCACTTGTAGTAGGTCGCCGAGCTGATGCCGTGCTGTCGCCAGATCTCGTTGACGGGCCGGCCGGCATCGGCCTCTTTCAGAATGGACACGATCTGGGTCTCGGTAAACTTCGACTGTCGCATGA
>VGXE01000197.1 GCA_016873455.1 Nitrospira sp.
GCCAGGGTGTTTGAAAAACAAAAAAATGCCGTGCAAACCGGTTCGGTTTTCAGTTTTTTTCGATTGCCTGCCGTTGGCATCGCCCCCCCGTTACTGGCCGTTACCCGGATCATCCAAAAAAACTGCCAGGGTAACGAATAGCCAGTAACGGGGGGACGCGAAAAAATTGCATATCAATGATTCGGCAAACCGGTTTTTTTGATCCACAAAACCGGTTTGAAAACCCATTATTTTGCACAGCAATCCGCAATTTTTCAGACAAAAAAAACCCAGGCCATCGGGGCAATGGTCTGGGTTTTTGCCGGTTTCAGGCTCTCGGTCTGCCTCCCCAACCGCACGCGGGGCTGGGCAATCAAGTGTTATAATAATACCGTGCTTTAGTTAACCATTTCGCTCTCTTTCGCTATTAACTGTTTGAAACGGATTTTTGCCCTGACTTGATCGAGTAACTTAGGAGGATGGTAGTTGCATTTTTTTTAGGATGTGCTAAATTGGGTAGGTGTTGTTTATATGTGGCATTGTATTTTTTTGTTGCTTTTTATACAACAGGGTGACGCAATGTATTGCGTCTTTTAGGGTTTCTAATTTACGTTAGGCAATCGATTCGCCGCCTTTGAGAGTGAGTCAAATCGAAGAGGAACAAAAAATGAAAGTAGCCATGAAGAATCCGAAAACTGGTGAGATCAAGGAAGTAAAGGTAGGATTTAGTTGGACACTATTTCTTTTCTCAGGTTTTTTTGGTTTACCGCTCTTCTTGCGGAAACTTCATGCCTGGGGAGCAATTTTCTTGGCTTTTTGGGTTGTCAATCTTATTGCACCGGCAGCAGTACCTGGCAATGAAGGCGTAGGAATAGCTGTAATTATATTCTTCATATTTTTGGGGCTAGAAATCTTCGTTGGAATAAAGGGCAATGAAATGACGGCAAAGAATTATTTAGAAAACGGCTGGGTATTCGTCGAGCCTGATTCAGAACTGACCAAAATGGCAAAAATGCGGTGGGGTATTTCCATATAACATTGCCTAACCCTGCGCTCAACCGAAGCGCGGTTATAATCCGGTTTTATTTTTCAGCTTTCCGTGCCGCGCCCGGTTAGCTCTACGTTAGGTATTGCTATGTCAGCGCGTGAAGTCCG
>VGXE01000198.1 GCA_016873455.1 Nitrospira sp.
ACAATGGAAATGTCGCCCTTTCTGTTCGGTCTCTACAAGCTGGTCAAGTACGGGATTTATCCGCTGACCTGGCTGTCTCTATTCCTCGTCGCGTTGGCATTCCTGGTAGCCTTCCCGATCTCGCCACAGCGGCTCCGCTGGATCCGTTATCTCGCCGCCTCTTCTTTGCTCATTGTGTATGTATTGGGAAGCCCCATCTCCTCGCGCCTCTTGCTTGGACTGATCGAACAGCAGGCCCCGCTTTTCGACTCCGCCACGACGAAGCGGTTCGACGCGATCGTGGTGTTGGGTGGCGGAGTGGCCGGCAAAGGCACCCTCAGACCGTCCAATGAACTCTCCCCAAGCAGCCTTGAACGGACGATCTGCGGGGCTGATCTTTTTGCCCATGGGTTTGCACCACGCATAATCTTCGCCGGCGGAGATGCAAGCATCTTTGGCGAAGGACCCAAAGAAGGGGTGGAGATGAAACGGTTGGCGCTACGGCTTGGTGTGCCTGAAACGGCCATTATCGTTGAGGATCGTTCGCGGACGACCTACGAGAATGCAGTCGAAACCAAACGGATCATGGGCAATGGCTTAATCCTTATGGTCACATCCGCCGCCCATGTCCCGCGAGCCCTTGGTCTGTTTCACAAGCAAGGGATCGACGCAGTTCCCTACCCATGTGGCTATTATGTGCAGGACAGGCTGGAGGATGAAGTACTGAGCGATCCATTTGATCTCCTTCCGGGGGTCGAGGCGTTAAGAAAAAGCACCCTCGCCATCAATGAGACAGCCGGTACTCTAGTCTACTGGGCAACCGGCAAGCTGTAAGGATGGCTTTCTCAGAGACATGCGGATCAGCGTTGGGCTCCAACGACCCGATGGGTCGCCGACCCACTCCATACAGGCAGGCAAGGCCCCCCATGCCTGACTGCAGAGTCTTCTAAGAACGTAGTTCTGAGCTGCTCCCTTCATGCCCCCTCCCCTGACTCGAGGTACTCGATCAGCGCACGATAGGTGAGTTCCCTGGTCCTCGCTTTCGTCGGTGATTGATCGCCGACATTGGACTCCAGCCAGACGCGATCCGCAACATGGGACCGGGCCTCGTTGCAGA
>VGXE01000199.1 GCA_016873455.1 Nitrospira sp.
TTCAGATTCGAGGACGTTGGCCGTAAAGCCACTGCATCAGCATGTGGCCGACGATGAGTTGCATGTCTTCGGCGATCTGCATGTCATCCACCGGGAAGTGGATGGCGACATCGGCCAGACCCTTGCTGCGCCCGCCGTCGTAGCCGAGGATCGCATAGGAGCGGATGCGCATGGCGCGTGCGCGCTCGAGCACGTTGAGGATGTTCGGCGAATTGCCGCTGCCGGAAAGCACTATCAGGATGTCGTCTTCGCGCCCCTGTACCGCAAGTTGCTCACAGTAGACGCGGTCATAGCCTACATCGTTGGCCAGGCAGGTCATGACCGCAGGGTTGGCCGACAAAGCCAGCGCCTTGATGCCGCCGCCTGTCCGCTTGGCGATGCCATAGACAAAGTCGTTGGCGAGATGGATGGCGTTGCCGGCGCTGCCGCCATTGCCGCACAGGAAGACCTGGTGGCCACCCGCCCACGCGCGCTGCATGGCAAGGGCAAGATCGGCCACGCCAGTCCAGTCCGAGGCAGCCAACACGTTGTGCAGCCGATCGGCATAGCCCGAGAAAAAGGTTTCCAGCGACATAGGTTGCTCCATGAATATCCTTGCCTTACTTGGCCAGAACGGTTTTTTGCATCCACTTGAGGTTGTAGAAATGCTCTTCGTCCTTTAGTTCACCGGAGTTGAATTTCCCGATGATTTCCTTGACGGCATCCTCTACACCTTTCTTTGGCTTGAAGCCGGTGGCAAGCAGCTTGTCCGAATTCACGCGGTAGGAACGTGGATCGTTCGACGCCGTGACGACGATTTCGACGGGGATGTGCTTGGTCACGAGCTTGGCAATGTCGAGGATGGAGATGTTCTCGAAACCAGCGTTGTAGATGCCGGTGAGTTCGGGATGGTCGATGAGGTGAAGGTAGATGTCGGTAATGTCATCGATATGGACATTGGGCCGCGTTTGCATACCGCCGAACACCGTAATCTTGCCTTTGGACAGGGCCTGCATGGTGAGCATGTTGACCGAGACATCCAGTCGCATGCGCGGGGAGTAGCCACACACCGTTGCCGGACGGATAATCTGGACGGACATGTCATTGCCGTA
>VGXE01000200.1 GCA_016873455.1 Nitrospira sp.
GACGATCCGTACCGTCCGGTGGTGGGCGGGGGCCTGGTAGGTATCGGGGTGATGACGGCACCGGAGTTGGTGATTGCGCCTTCGTCCCATGACTATGGGACGCTCTTGGCGGGTGAGGAGTCTTCGCAGGCCTTTACCCTGACCAACATCGGGATGTCGGATTTGGTGGTGGAAGAGATATTCACCGAGGGCGACTACTACAGTGTCTCGGGCGGCGGTCGTCCGAACGGGGGCGCCTTCCTTCATTTCGATCTCAATCCTGAGATTAACATCAATGACTATGCACTCAGTCGCTTCGACGCCGGATTCCTTCCGGTAACGGATTTGACGATCGAATTCTGGTTCCGCTCTTCTGGTGATGGCGGACTCTTCACTGCCACCGACAGCGATCCCGACCATCAGAACTATGATCGTTCGATCGGCATTGTCAATGGTCGTCTGGTCCAGTATGTTGCGATAGCTGCTGGTGTTCCTCGCACCCTTCAAAGTGAGAGTGTGGTTTCGGATGGTGAGTGGCACCATGTGGCGATGGTGATGCACCGCAACGGTGTTCAGGAGATGTTTGTGGATGGTCGTCTTGAGGCCTCGGGCGCGGGTGGTGTATCGTACTATGACTGGGCTGATCGGGTACTCTTTGGCGGCAATCGTCCGTTTGGTTCGTTCACTGGTGATATGGACGAGGCGCGCATATGGTCGGTGCCACTTACCGGGGATCAGATTCGGGCGGGGATGAACGCTTCGCTTGCGGGCGACGAGGAAGGTCTTATAGCCTACTGGCGGATGGACGAAGGGGCTGGTCAATGGGTAGCCGACGATTCGCCGAACGATCATCCGCTCCGTCTTGGGATGACGGAGGATGCGGAAGACCCCGATCCGGTCTGGAATGGTGGTCGGGTTGGCGGAATCACGCTGGGCAGTAACGAGTCGGTAGATATTACGGTGACGTTCCATCCCGCGGCGGCGGGGGACTATCCGGGGCGTCTGGTTGCGGTGTCGAACGATCCACGGGGGGATCAGTCGGCGGACCTCATGGGCCGGGCGGTCTGGTTCGGGGTTATCGAAGTG
>VGXE01000201.1 GCA_016873455.1 Nitrospira sp.
CCTCCCTGGGTCAAAATTAACGGGAAAACTCACCCTCCGGTTGGACCTAAAAACGGGGGGAAGGTCAGATATATAGTCATCGGAGTGATTACGGCCGCTCCGCTTATCGTTACCTGGCTCATCGTTGACTTTCTCTTCGGACAACTGTCGCGCATCGGACGCCCTTGGGTAAGAACAATTTCGCGCGCGGTCGCCCCGGAACATCCCCTTTTGGCGGTCTGGCTTCAGAACGAGACCTTTCTCTCGATTCTTGCCGCAATGACCATATTGGCCGCGCTATGGGCGCTTGGCTGGATGACGACCCGCGTCGTAGGGCGACGATTGATCGGCGTTTTTGAGAGGCTGATCGGCATGATCCCCTTCGTCGACAAAATCTATCAGGCGACGAAGCGATTTCTAACGGTTGCAGGCAGCTCGCCGGAGGGCGAGAGGCGGGTGGTCCTGATCAACTTCCCCTCGCCCGAACTGAAGGCCGTCGGCCTCATTACCCGCGTCCTCAGAGACAAGGAAACGGGGGAGGAACTGGCTGCCGTTTACGTGCCGACCTCGCCAAACCCGACCTCGGGCTACATCGAGATCGTGCCTATGCGCGACGTGACGTTCACCGATTGGACTTTCGATCAGGCAATGGCGTTCATCGTCACCGGCGGCTCCAATGCCCCAGAGACAATTGCATACTTCACCAATCGCAACGGGCAAGTGAGCGCGAAATGAGCGTTCCGCGAATGTCGCCTTTCCGAACGCAAGCCCTGGCGTCCGGTTCGTCCGAATTCTCCCATTGGCGCAGGATTTCGGCCGCGGGATATTGATCTTTGGCTGGTTCCTGGGTCACCGGATTCGCTTTCTTAAGGTGATATACCCCCCGTGGATTCGCCGTGAACCCCTCGTGAACACGCACTAAAAACACAATATAAATCAATTAGTTATAAAATAAGCTGGACGGCGAGAACAAAACGCGTACATTGGCCCCAAGGCGTCGCGCCCGAGGAATACGGGAAACATTGGAACCGCCGCAACCCCTATGGAATAAGTGAGGCACGTCATGTCCGCCAACCCCGCTT
>VGXE01000202.1 GCA_016873455.1 Nitrospira sp.
AAGTTTCTTGAGCAATAGCTCGCGCGGCGTGGCCGGGCTTTCCCAAACAAAATTGGGGTTGGCGCATTGGTTGATTGGTTCGTCCAACGATCCGCCATCCAGTAGCCGCCGACGGATGTCGCCATCGGTAGCCAGTCCGGAAACGGCGCCGTTGGCATCGGTGACAAAAATCATGCCGTGATGATTGCCCTCGATGCGCTGCAATGCGTCGCGCAAGGGTGCGGATGCAGTGATAAGGAAGATGTCTAGTTGCATAGTGCAATCTGGCAGCCTGCGGCCACCCAGCGACAGAAATGGTGGTAATCGTCAGGCACGCCGATATCGATGAAATCGGTATGCAGTGGTACGGCAGTCAGGCGCTGATTTTGTACCAGCATGGCAAACAAGTCGCGTTCCAGCGAGAAGGGTTGGCCGTCCCAGTTTTTAAAGAGATCTGCATTCAAGTGGCAGAGTCCAGCGTTGATCCAGCCTGCGGCGCATTGGCCATTTTTTTCGGCAAAGGCGGTGACACGATGCTCGTGATCAAAGTGTACCTGACCGTAACGGCTCACATCGGCCAGATTGACCACGGCTATGGCCGGAGCGGCGGATTGCATCATTTCGTGAATGCCACCCCCCAGCCAGGTATCGGCATTGGTCATGAGGAAGTCGCCTTTGAGATCAAGCGTTCTCACCGCATGGGCAATGGCACCGCCAGTATCCATGGGCACCGGCTCGATGATCCAATCGACCTGACAATCCTTGAGCAGCCCGCTCTGCTGTGCTTGCAGAAAGGCGATGATTTGGTCGGCTTGATGGTGGAGCAGGAAAGTGAATTCGCGCAAGCCTTGTGCCAGCCAGTGTTCAATCTGCAACTGCAGAAAAGACATGTTGCCAACTGGTGCCAAGGCCTTGGGGACATCCGCTACCGCTGTTTTCAGGCGGGTGCCAAAACCGCCAGCCAAGACGAGCAATCTCATTGCACACCTCGCTGCAAATAAGGGATGGCTTCGCGCAGGGTGGCAATGATCTCATAGTTGAGGCCGCCCAGTTCATTGGGGCGATCTGCGCCGAATA
>VGXE01000203.1 GCA_016873455.1 Nitrospira sp.
AGCGCGGGATCTGTGACCACCGCAGGGTCAACCTCCGCTTCGATCACCTCGGCCCACGATAAGGTAGGTGCGGATGATTGCGCGGTCCGCTTCGTTGGTTCCTCCCTCTGCTCCGCGGCAGCATCGGCGGGGAACCTGGCGACACGGAACCCGATAAAGCTGATGGAGAAATCGGGGTTGTCGTAGTAGTGACCCGACGCGCGACAGTCGTGGGAGCTGCTGCTCCAGCCGCCGCCGCGCAACACACGGAACGAACCAGACGCCGGCCCCTGCGGGTTCGTCTGCGCGTCCGCCGAATAGTCGCCGTACCAGTCGTTCACCCACTCCCACACATTGCCAAGCATGTCGTGAAGTCCCAGTGCATTCGCCTGCTTTGTTCCAACTGCCTTCGTTTCGTCATTGCTGTTCTTGTTGTACCAAGCGATCTCGCCCAACTCACCATATCTGGGCGTGCGTGTCCCTGCTCGGCACGCATACTCCCACTCTGCTTCTGTCGGCAAGCGAAAGCCAGCCTTCTTGCAGAACGCTGCGCAGTCATCCCACGAAACACTCTCGACTGGCCACTCCTTCCCCTTCGCATCAGATGCGGGCTGTGGCGCAACCCAAGACTTCACCTTCTCTTGGGCTTCAGACTTCGTAGACCCATCCTTCATCAACGCTTCCACTGTTGGCGCCACAAACTTTGCAAAGCGACTCCGATTCACCCTCATTTGCCCCTCGAACTGCTCTTGCGTCACTTCATAGCGTCCCAAGTAGAACGCCTTTGTCAGCTTCACCTCATGCGCGGGTAGTTCGCCCTCCCTTGCCTTATCATCGCCTATGCTCTTACCCATCACGAACTCGCCTGGCGGGATCAGCAGCATCTCGATGTTGGTGCCCTTGTCCCTCACCCGCCAGGGAAGTCCGGTCGCCTTGATCGCATCGCGTAGCGCGGGATCTGTGACCACCGCAGGGTCAACCTCCGCTTCGATCACCTCGGCCCACGATAAGGTAGGTGCGGATGATTGCGCGGTCCGCTTCGTTGGTTCCTCCC
>VGXE01000204.1 GCA_016873455.1 Nitrospira sp.
AGGATATTGACGTCCACCTGTGGCGACGCCGGGTCGTTCGAGAAGATCATCAGGACGGCTTCGTAGTCGCCCTCGATCAGACCCTCGGCATTCAGCGTTACGATGAGGTTCTGATCGCCGCCGGCGTCGATGGTGCCCTCCTCGGGATCCCACGACAACCACGCCGTGTAGTTGGCAAGGATGTCCAGATACCAGAGATGCGCACCCCGAGCCATCGCCTGACCCCACTCACCATCACGATTGTAGTTCGCCTGAAGGAACCCGTCCGTGCAGCCCGACACAAAGCACCAGCCGCGACCATAGTTGTAAACCGCCGCAACCGGGATCCGCGACTGTTGTGCAATGAAGAGAACCTGGTAGCCATCGGTGTTCTCGATGTTGTTCAGAGCGTTCACTTCATAGACCGAGTGCATGAACGAATTGCCGTTCATCTGGTGGTTCGGGTCCCAACCCAGATACTCCATCAGCCAGTTATCCTCCCGCGCCGGTACCGTCAGACCTACGTTCTCATAGACCTGCGCACGACGCGTCAGATTCCCGGGATGAACCGGAGCCACACCCCAGTTGTTGGTGCCCGTGCACATGTAGTAGGCACCACCATTGTCAACCCACTCCGATATCCGCCCCAGACGCTGGTTATAAAGTTGATTCCAGCCGTCCGATTCGTAGTTGCCGAAGTAGATCACATCATAGTCGCCAAGATCGAGGTTGTCGATCTGATCGGGGGTCGTTACCCGACGATACTGAAGCCCCTCAACCGCCTGGAAGTCCCGCGTCAGGTCCCAGCCCCACGGATTGGTCTGCTGGACCAGAAGGTAGGACGACTCCGGCGGGTCGCGACGAGGCTCACCGCGACGCGGCGGCTGCAACATGTCGGAATTGCCGCTCAGATCGACCGCCACGCGGCCTTCGTTCCAGGCCGGATCGGCCGAGTTCGGCACGTTGGCACGAACCTGGTCATAGACCGCTTCCAGACGAACCGGACCTTCAGCGCCGCGAAGTCCGCGCGCGCC